>CAZIXQ010000096.1:0-12354 GCA_964543155.1 uncultured Enterobacteriaceae bacterium | reverse complement strand
CCGCCTCGTCGTCGAACGGCACCTCGACCACGTTCAGCGCGGCGTACCACGCGTCGATCTTCCGCCCGCCGCCGGCGAGGAACCGCTCCAGGTGCCCGGCGAGCGACTCGCGCACGAGCGCGAAGACCGGGTGGGGCTGGTCGCCGGTCTTCGCCACCGCGAGGTCCGCGTGGTTCGCGACGAGCGCCGCGTGCAGCCGGGCGACGAGGTCGGGCGGCAGGAACGGCGAGTCGCACGGCACGGTGACGAGGAACGGGTGCACGTTCGCCTTCAGGCCCGCGTGCAGCCCGGCGAGCGGGCCGGCGAAGCCGCCGATCTCGTCGCCGACCACGCGGCAGCCGAGCTGCGCGTACTCGGCCTGGTTCTGGTTCGCGTTGACGATCACCTCGGTCACCTGGGGCTTGAGGCGGTCGAGCACCCAGGCGACGAGCGGCTTCCCGCGCAGCGGCTGCAGGCCCTTGTCGACCCCGCCCATGCGCCGGCCCTGGCCGCCGGCCAGGATCAGCCCGGTGACGCGCAACGTGTCGCGAAGATCCATCCCGATCAGGCTGTCATCGTCGGCAGCGAGGTCTTCACGAACCGGTGCCGGCCGGTGAAGAGCAGATAGTGCTTGCCGACCGCGCGCCCGAGCATCGTGATCCCGATGCGGGAGGCGATCGTCCAGCCCATCTGCGTCAGCCCGGAGCGCGAGACGAGGAACGGGATGCGCATCTGCGCGCACTTGATCACCATCTCCGAGGTGAGCCGCCCGGTGGTGTAGAAGATCTTGTCCGAGCCGTCGATGCCCTCGAGCCACATCTGCCCGGCGATCGCGTCGACCGCGTTGTGCCGCCCGACGTCCTCGACGAACGTGAGGATGGTGCTCGCGCCGGAATCGTTGCTGGCGAGCGCGCAGCCGTGCACCGCGCCGGCGGCCTTGTAGATCGTCTCGTGCCGGCGCACCGCGTCGAGGAGGGCATAGAGCGTGTCCTCGGCGAGGCGCACGTCCTCGCGCAGGGCGATCGAGTCCACTTCGTCCATCAGGTCGCCGAACACCGTGCCCTGCCCGCAGCCGGTGGTCACGGTGCGCTTCTTCATCTTCGCGCCGAGCCCCTTCACGCCCCCGCGCGTGGTGATCGCGACCGAGTCGGTCTCCCAGTCCACCTGCACCGCCGCGATCTCCTCGATCGCGCGCACGAGGCGCTGGTTGCGCAGGTACCCGATCGCGAGCGCCTCGGGCGCCTGGGCGAGCGTCATCAGGGTGACGATCTCGCGCTTGTCGAGGTAGAGCGTGAGCGCGTGCTCGCCGGCGATCGGCGTCGGCACCGCCTCGCCGCGCTCGTTCAGCGCCTCGACCTCGACGGTCGCCGGGCGCGCGGCGTCGGTGAGCAGCGGCTTGTGGGGCGCGTTCATCCGCCGATGTACGACATCTCGACCTTGCGCAGCTTGGCCGTCTCCGCGGTGCGGACCTCGGAGTAGCGGTCGCCGCGCGCGTGCCAGATGCGCGCGATCGCCGCGTGGATCTCCTGGTCGGACGCCCCGCCGCGCAGGAGCGAGCGCAGATCGTAGCCCGAGGTGGCGAAGAGGCAGGTGTACAGCGCCCCGTCCACCGACAGCCGCGCGCGGGTGCAGGTGCGGCAGAACGCCTGCGTCACCGACGAGATCACGCCGATCTCGCCGCTGCCGTCCCGGTAGCGCCAGCGCTCGGCGACCTCGCCGTAGTAGTTCGCCTCGGCCGGCTCGAGCGGCAGCTCGGCGCCGATGCGCCGGACGACCTCGGCCGAGGGCACGACGTCGTCCATGCGCCAGCCGTTCGAGCTGCCCACGTCCATGAACTCGATGAAGCGGACGATGTGGCCGGTGCCCTTGAAGCGCCGCGCCATGTCGACGATCGTGTGGTCGTTCACCCCGCGCTGGACGACCATGTTGATCTTGATCGGCGCGAGGCCTGCCGCGGCGGCCGCCTCGATGCCCTCGAGCACCGCGGTGACCGGGAAGTCGACGTCGTTCATCGCGCGGAACACCGCGTCGTCGAGCGAGTCGAGGCTCACCGTGAGGCGGTTGAGGCCCGCGTCGCGCAGGCTACGCGCCTTGCGCGCGAGCGCGGAGCCGTTGGTCGTGAGCGTGAGATCGAGCCCGCCCAGGTTCGCCAGCATCCCGATCAGCCGCTCGAGGTCGCGCCGCAGCAGCGGCTCGCCGCCGGTGAGGCGGATCTTTTCGATGCCGTAGCCCTTGAACACGCGCGCGAGCCGGGTGATCTCCTCGAAGGTGAGCACCTCGCTGCGCGGGAGGAACTTGTAGTCCGGGCCGAATACGTCCTTCGGCATGCAGTAGGTGCAGCGGAAGTTGCACCGGTCGGTCACCGAGATGCGCAGATCGCGCAGCGGTCGGCCGAGCGCATCGGCGGCGCGGCTGCCGGGCGCGAGTGGCCCCACGTCGGGCAGGGGAATTGCCCGGCGCGCGTCGACGAGGGGAATGATCCGGTCGGACATCGTCAAGCTTGCTCACGGAGGCCGCATCCACGCATCATAATGGTGCGATGGAACTCTCCGATTCTAGATTCATTCGCGCGTCCCCTCAAAGCGTGCGCCTCGCGGTGGTCATGGAGCGGCGCGCGCTCGCCAACCGCTGGCAGTCGGAATCCTGGCAGCCGGTGGCGGTGGTGCCGGAGGAACCGGATGCGACCGCGCCGCGCGTGATCCTGGAGGAAACGGGGCGGACGCGGTGGCTGCACCCGGGATTCGAGGTCGTCCTGCACCGGGACGAGGCCGAGGGTTACTACCTGAACCTGACCGCCAGCCAGCCGTACCTGTTCGTGATGTGGCGCATGGACGATGACCTCGGGGTGCCGAAGATCGTGACGCCGAGCTATCACGAGGCCGCGCGCATGATGGACGGCGGGGCCCAGGTCGACGGGGTGCCGCTGCCGGCCGAGCTCGCCGCGTGGCTCGCCGGGTACGTGGACGCAAACTACCGGCCCGAGCCGAAGAAGCGCGCGCGGCCGCCCTCGTTCAAGGGTGCGCGGAGGGACGCTTGAGCGGCGCGGACGAGGAGGACGCGTTCCTCTCGCGCTGGTCGCGGCGCAAGGTCGCCGCCCGGCGCGGCGAGGCGCTGCCGGAACCCGTGACCCCGCCGGCGGCGCCCGCGGCCGCGCAGGCGCCGCCGCCGGCTGCGAAGGAGACCCGAGCTCCGGCGGAAGCCCCGCCCGAGCTGCCTTCGCTCGACACGCTCAAGGGGCTCGAGTCGGACTACAAGGCGTTCATGCGCCCGGAGGTCGACCCGGGAACGCGGACGGCCGCGCTCAAGAAACTGTTCGGCGATCCACACTTCAACACGATGGACCGGCTGGACGTCTATATCGACGACTACTCGATCCCCGATCCGATTCCGGCCGCGGTGCTGAAGACGCTGAGCGGCGCGCGCATGCTCGGGCTCTTCGACGACGAGGAGAAGAAGGCGGCGGCCGCGCCGGCCGCACCGGAGGTTGCCGCCCCAGGGCTGCCGGATGCACCGGCGCCGGTCGCCGAGGCCTCGCCGCCGCAGGACGACGCGCCGGCGCCGGCCGATCCCGCCCACGAACCCGACGCGGCGTGATGGGCCGCACCCGATGCCGCTCGAAGACAGGACGCTGAAGCTCTGCAACTGCAACCGCACGATGCCGCTCGACGGCAAGGCGCTCGCGCGCGCGCTCGGTGCGGACCAGCCGATCGAGGTCCACTCCGAGCTCTGCCGCAAGGAAATCGCGGCGTTCGAGGGCGCCGCCCGGGCCGGCGAGTGCGTCGTGGCGTGCACGCAGGAGGCGCCGCTCTTCATGGAGGTGGCGGAGGCGAGCGGCGCGAAGGCCGAGCTCAGGTTTGTCAACATCCGCGAGGTCGCCGGGTGGTCGGCCGAGGGCGCGCAGGCGATGCCGAAGATCGCGGCGCTCCTTGCGGCGGCCGACCTGCCCGAGCCCGAGCCGATGCCGAGCGTCGCGTACAGGTCGGGCGGCGCGCTGCTCGTGATCGGGCCGGCGGACGCGGCCGTCCAGTGGGCGACGCGCCTCGCCGCGGACCTCGACGTCAGCGTGCTCGTGACCAACGCCCGTGGCGGGGAGCTGCCGGACGTGCGGCGCTTCCCGGTCTGGTCGGGACGCGTGACCGCGCTCAGGGGCTGGCTCGGCGCGTTCGAGGTCGAGTGGGAGCAGGCCAACCCGATCGACCTCGAGGTCTGCACGCGCTGCAACGCCTGCATCCGCGCCTGTCCCGAGCAGGCGATCGACTTCACCTACCAGATCGACCTCGAGCGCTGCAAGGGGCACCGCGAATGCGTCAAGGCGTGCGGCCCGGTGCACGCGATCGACTTCGCGCGCGCCGACCGCGCGCGCAAGCAGGCCTTCGACCTCGTGCTGGATCTCTCGGCCGAGCCGGTGCTCAAGGTGCCGCGCAAGCCGCAGGGCTACCTTGCGCCGGGCCGCGATCCGCTCGAGCAGGCGCTCGCCGCGGCCGAGCTCGCCAAGCTCGTCGGCGAGTTCGAGAAGCCGAAGTTCTTCCTCTACAACGAGCGGATCTGCGCGCACTCGCGCTCGTCCAAGACCGGCTGCACCGCGTGCCTCGACACCTGCTCGACCGGAGCGATCGCCTCCGACGGCGACAGGGTCCGGGTCGAGCCGCACCTGTGTCTCGGCTGCGGCGGCTGCGCCACGGTGTGTCCCTCGGGGGCGATGACCTACGCGAACCCGCGCGTCGCCGACCTCGGGGCGCGGCTCAAGCGGCTCCTCGCGACCTACCGCGCGGCGGGCGGGCGCGACGCGGCCGTGGTGTTCCACGGGGCGGAGGTCGGAGGCGAGCTGCTTCCGCGCATCGCGCGCCGGGGGCGCGGCCTGCCGGCGCGCGCGATCCCGCTCGAGGTCTTCCACGCCGCGTCCGTCGGCATCGACGTCATGCTCGGCGCGATCGCCTGCGGGGCGAGCCAGGTGGTCGTCGCCGCGACCGATGCGGAGGCGGACGAGTACGGCTCCGCGATCGAACGGCAGATGCGCCACGCGCAGACCATCCTCGCCGCGCTCGGTTTCGCCGGCACGCACCTCGCGCTCGTGCGTGCCACCGACGCCGCCGCGCTCGAGTCGGCGCTCTGGGGGCTCGCCCCGGCCGCGGCGCCGGCGCAGCCGGCGACCTTCGCGCTTGCGAACGACAAGCGCGCGACGCTCGAGTTCGCCCTCGAGCACCTCGCGCGCCATGCGCCCACGCCGCGGGAGGAGATCGCGCTCGGCGCCGGCGCGCCTTACGGCCGGGTCGAGGTGGACCGGCAGACCTGCACGCTGTGCATGGCGTGCGTCGGCGCCTGTCCCGCCTCCGCGCTCGTCGACGGGCGCGAGACGCCGATGCTGAAGTTCATCGAGCGCAATTGCGTGCAGTGCGGCCTGTGCGTCGCCACCTGCCCGGAGAAGTCGGTCAGCCTCGCCCCGCGCCTGCTCCTCTCCGCCCAGGCGAAGCAGGAGGTCGTCCTCAACCAGGCCGAGCCGTTCAGCTGCGTGCGCTGCGGAAAGCCTTTCGGCACGAAGCAGATGATCGAGGCCATGGTGGGAAGATTGAATGCCCATTCGATGTTTGCCACCGGTGGCGCCTTGCGGCGGCTGCAGATGTGCGCCGACTGCCGGGTGGTCGACATGATGGAGAACAAGAGCGAGACGTCGATCTTCGACGTGCGGCCGTGATCGCGGCGGGCCTTCCGGAATCCCCTGCGGGAAGCGGGGCATCGGCGCTGACCGACGAGGACCGGGCACGCGCCGACCTGTACGCGCTGCTCGGGCGGCTGTTCTTCGCCGCGCCGGAGCGGGCGCTGCTCGATTCCATCGCGCGCCACGAGGACTTGTTCGGCACGGAAGACGTGCCGCTCGGGCGGGCCTGGCGAGCGCTCGCGCGCGCCGCCCGCGACGCCGATCCCGACGCGCTAAGCCTCGAATACGACTCGCTTTTTGTCGGGGTCGGGAGGGCGGAGGTGACGCTCTACTGCAGCCACTACCTCACGTCAGCGGGACGCGAGCGAATCGTTGTTGCACTGCGGGACGAACTGCGCGAGCTCGGCCTTGCCCGGACGGGCGAGACGCACGAGCCCGAGGATCACCTCGCGGTGCTCTGCGAGGTGATGCGCCACCTCGTATCGCTTGGCTCCGACGAGCAAGCGATTGGCAGACAAAAGCAGTTCTTTCTGCGCTATATTGCGAATGCTTACATCCCACTTACAGATGCGATCCAGAACGCGCCCGCGACCGGCTTCTATGCAGGCGTCGGGCGCGTCGTGAGAGCGTTCTTCGACATCGAGTCCCAGTCGTTCGAGATGGCCTGATTCCCGGAAGGAGAGAGACCCATGGACAAGACCAGGCACAGCCGCAGGAACTTCCTGATTGCCGCCGGCGCCACCGGCGCGGCCGCCGTCGCGGCGCTCGGCGCGAAGTCCGCGCCGCAGCCCGCGGGCAGCGCGAAGAAGGAGGGCGGCAAGCGCTCCGGGTACCAGCTCACCGCGCACGTCCGCAACTACTACCGCACGACGCTGGTCTAGAGCGAGGAGGGCGCCATGCTACTCACGAAGAAGTCGGCCGTCACCGCTGTCCCGCAGTCGCGCCTCGCGCGCAGCCTCTCGGGCACCCTCGCGCGCACCGTCGACCGGCGCGCGTTCCTCAAGCGCTCCGGCATCGCCGTCGGCGCCGGGGCATTCGCCTCGCAGCTGCCGTTCAACCTCGTCGGCAAGGCCGAAGCGCAGGAGAAGGCCGCCGCCGACGCGAAGGTCGAGGTCAAGCGCACCGTCTGCACGCACTGCTCGGTCGGCTGCGCGGTCGACGCGATCGTGCAGAACGGCGTGTGGGTGCGGCAGGAGCCGGTGTTCGACTCGCCGCTGAACCTCGGCGCGCACTGCGCCAAGGGCGCGAGCGTGCGCGAGCACGGGATGACCGAGCACTCGCACCGGCTGAAGTACCCGATGAAGCTCGTGGGCGGCAAGTACCAGCGCATCGGCTGGGACCAGGCCCTCACCGAGATCACCGAGCGGATGATGGCGATCCGCAAGGAGTCGGGCCCCGACGCGGCGTACTTCGTCGGATCGTCGAAGCACAACAATGAGCAGGCGATGCTGCTGCGCAAGTTCGTGTCGCTGTGGGGCACGAACAACTGCGACCACCAGGCGCGCATCTGCCACTCGACCACCGTCGCGGGCGTGGCCAACACCTGGGGCTACGGCGCGATGACCAACTCCTACAACGACATGCAGAACTCGAAGTGCGCCATGTACATCGGGTCGAACGCCGCCGAGGCGCACCCGGTGTCGATGCTGCACATGCTGCATGCGAAGGAGACCGGCGCGAAGATGATCGTCGTCGACCCGCGCTTCACGCGCACGGCGGCGAAGGCGGACGAATACGTGCGCATCCGCTCCGGCACCGACATCCCGTTCCTCTTCGGCCTCGTGTACCACATCTTCGAGAACGGCTGGGAGGACAAGAAGTACATCAACGACCGCGTCTACGGCATGGACAAGGTCAAGGCCGAGGTGATGGCCAAGTGGACGCCCGACAAGGTCGAGGAGGCCTGCGGCGTCAAGCCCGACCAGATGAAGCGCGTCGCCGAGGCGCTGGCGAAGAACAAGCCCTCGACGGTCGTCTGGTGCATGGGCCAGACCCAGCACACCACCGGCAACGCGATGGTGCGCGCCTCGTGCATCCTGCAGCTCGTGCTCGGCAACGTCGGGGTCTCCGGCGGCGGCACCAACATCTTCCGCGGCCACGACAACGTGCAGGGCGCGACCGACGTCGGACCGAACCCGGACTCGCTGCCGGGCTACTACGGGATCGTCCCGGGATCGTGGCGCCACTGGGCGCGCGTCTGGAACGTCGACTACGCCTGGCTCGAGAAGCAGTTCGCCTCGCCGGCGATGATGACCAAGCCCGGCATCACCGTGTCGCGCTGGATCGACGGCGTGCTCGAGCAGAACGAGAACATCGACCAGGATCCGAACATCCGCGCGATGTTCTTCTGGGGGCACGCGCCGAACTCGCAGACCCGCGGGGTCGAGATGCAGGCCGCGATGCACGCGCTCGACCTGCTGGTGGTGATCGACCCGTACCCGTCGGCCACCGCCGCGATGGCCGCGATGCCGCTCGGCGAGCAGGGCCAGAAGGTCCTCGCCGACGCCAAGAAGCAGGCGAACGCGAACCGCGCGGTGTACCTGCTGCCGGCCGCGACGCAGTTCGAGACCGAAGGGTCCTGCACCGCGTCGAACCGCTCGATCCAGTGGCGCGAGAAGGTGATCGAGCCGCTGTTCGAGTCGCGCTCCGACCACGCGATCATGTACGCATTCGCGCAGAAATGGGGCTTCGGCGACCAGTTCATCGGCAAGAAGGACGGCAAGCAGAACCTGCGCCTCGTCAAGACCGCGAAGGGCTACGAAGAGCCCTCGATGGAGGACGTGCTCGCCAACGAGATCAACCGCGGCACGTGGACCATCGGCTACACCGGGCAGTCGCCGGAGCGCCTGAAGCTCCACATGAAGAACATGCACACGTTCGACGTGAAGACCCTGCGCGCCAAGGGCGGCCCGTGCGACGGCGACTACTTCGGCCTGCCGTGGCCGTGCTACGGCAACGCGGCCCTCAAGCACCCCGGGTCGCCGAACCTGTACGACACCTCCAAGCACGTCATGGAGGGCGGCGGCAACTTCCGCGCCAACTTCGGCGTCGAGCGCGACGGCGTGAGCCTGCTGGCCGAGGACGGCTCGGCCTCGAAGGGCGCCGACCTGCAGTTCGGCTATCCCGAGTTCGACCACGTGTTGCTGAAGAAGCTCGGCTGGTGGGACGAGCTCACCGCCGAGGAGAAGGCCGAGGCCGAGGGCAAGAACTGGAAGACCGACCTGTCGGGCGGGATCATCCGCGTCGTGATGAAGAACCACGGCTGCCATCCCTTCGGCAACGCGAAGGCGCGGGCGGTGGTGTGGAACTTCCCCGACCCGGTCCCGATCCACCGCGAGCCGCTCTACGGCACGCGGCCGGACCTGATGGAGAAGTACCCGGCGCAGGCCGACAAGCGCGCCTTCTGGCGTCTGCCGACGCTCTTCATCAGCGTACAGAAGAAGAACCTCGAGGCGAAGCTCGCGGAGAAGTTCCCGATCGTGCTGACCTCGGGCCGGCTGGTGGAATACGAGGGCGGCGGCGACGAGACGCGCTCCAACCCGTGGCTCGCCGAGCTGCAGCAGGACAACTTCGTCGAGATCAATCCGAAGGCGGCGAACGACCGCGGGATCCGCAACGGCGAGTACGTGTGGGTGTCCTCGCCGACCGGCGCGCGCATCAAGGTCAAGGCGCTCGTCACCGAGCGCGTCGGCCCCGACCACGCGTTCATCCCGTTCCACTTCGCCGGGTGGTGGCAGGGCAGGGACATGCTGCCCTACTACCCGGACGGCGCCGCGCCGATCGTGCGGGGCGAGGCGGTCAACACCGCCACGACCTACGGCTACGACACGGTCACGATGATGCAGGAAACCAAGACCACGATCTGCCAGATCGAGCGGGCGTAACGGAGGCGAGCCATGGCGAGAATGAAATTCCTGTGCGACGCCGAGCGCTGCATCGAGTGCAACGGCTGCGTCACCGCGTGCAAGAACGAGAACGAGGTCCCCTGGGGCGTGAACCGGCGACGCGTCGTCACGATCAACGACGGCGTGCCGGGCGAGCGCTCGATCTCGGTCGCGTGCATGCACTGCTCGGACGCGCCCTGCATGGCGGTCTGCCCGGTCGACTGCTTCTACAAGACCGAGGAGGGCGTGGTCCTGCACGACAAGGACCTGTGCATCGGCTGCGGCTACTGCTTCTACGCCTGCCCGTTCGGCGCGCCGCAGTTCCCGCAGGCGGGCGCGTTCGGCCTGCGCGGCAAGATGGACAAGTGCACCTTCTGCGCCGGCGGGCCGGAGAAGGACAACTCGGCCGAGGAGTTCAAGAAGTACGGCGCGAACCGGCTCGCGCAGGGCAAGCTGCCGGCGTGCGCGGAGATGTGCTCGACCAAGGCGCTGCTCGGCGGCGACGGCGACGTCATCGCCGACATCTACCGCCAGCGCGTGCTGACCCGCGGCAAGGGCTCGGAGGTCTGGGGCTGGGGCACGGCCTACGGGCCGGGCGGGCAGAAGCCGCCGGCGGCGCAGCCGAAGAGCTGAGGAGGCCACCATGCGCAAGCTCATCGCCGGCCTCGCGGCGCTCGGCGCACTCGGCCTCGCCGCGTGCGGCGAGCAGCCGCAGGTCGTGCAGTACAAGCAGGGCAAGTACCAGGGCAAGCCCGACGCGAAACCCTGGGACAGCCCGCAGTGGGGCGGCAAGCAGGCCGACTGGGAGCGCGCGATCAACGCCCGCGCGCAGAACCAGAACGAGTACACCCGCACCGGCGGCAAGGGAGGTTGAGGTCATGACCAGACGTGCAATCGCCGCGCTCCTCGCCGCGGCGGCGCTGGCGTGCGCCGCGCCCGCGACCGCGCAGCAGCAGCCGGGCGCGCCGGAGGGCGCCGCCGCGCAGGCCCAGCGCCAGCAGACCCAGCCCCTGAACAACGCGCCGCTCTGGCGCGAGGTCCGCTCCGGCGAGCCGGGGTACACGACCGCGCGCGGTCCCGAGGCCGGCGTCCTGGTGCAGAGCCGGGGCGAAACCTGGCGCGAGGCGCGCGTCCCGATCACCTCGATCGGCGGTGCGATCATCGCCCTCGCGCTGCTCGCGCTGATCGGCTACTACAGCTGGCGCGGGTCGATCGGCCTGCACGACAAGCCCACCGGCAAGTTGATCCAGCGGTTCTCGACCGCCGACCGGATCGCGCACTGGACCATGGGGATCTCCTTCGCGATCCTCGGCCTCACCGGGCTGGTGCTGACCTTCGGCAAGCACGTGCTGCTGCCGGTGATCGGCTACACGCTGTTCGCGTGGCTCGCGAACTTCTCGAAGAACCTGCACAACTTCGTCGGCCCGATCTTCTCGGTCGCGCTGCCGATCTTCATCGTGATGTTCATCCGCGACAACCTGCCGCGCGCCTACGACGCCAAGTGGATCGCGAAGTTCGGCGGCATGCTGGACAAGAAGGGCGGCCACGTGCCCTCGGGCCGCTTCAACGCCGGCGAGAAGGCGCTGTTCTGGGGGCTGGTCGTCGTCATCTCGATCGTGCTGGTGGTGACCGGCTACATCCTCAACTTCCCGAATTTCGGCCAGACCCGCAGCACCATGCAGACCGCGAACGTCCTCCACATGGTGTTCGGCCTGCTCGGCATCGCGATGGCCTGCTTCCACATCTATCTCGGTACGGTGGGGATGCGCGGTGCCTACCAGGCGATGCGCACCGGCTACGTGGACGAGACCTGGGCGAAGGAGCACCACGAGTACTGGTACGAGGACGTCAAGGCCGGGCGGAGCCGGCAGAAGTATGCGCAGGACGTGCCGGCCGAGACGCGGTCGCGCGTCCTGGGCGTGATCCAGCACAGCTGAAGGGGGAGCACCATGACGCCACGCTCGATTGCATTCGCCGCCGCGCTCGCCGTGGCGAGCGGGGTCGCCTGGGCGAAGCTGCCGGCGCCGACGCTGACCGACGCGCAGAAGGCCGCCGCGGCCGAGTCCGCGGCGAAAGCGGCGGCGGCCGCCAAGGTGGGCGCGTACCAGCAGTGCGAGGCGGAGAACCGCGTCGCATCGAAGTACATCGCCGCCGAGAAGGCGAAGGGCAAGACCGTGACGCCGCAGCTCACGCAGCCCTGCGTGAACCCGGCCGCTCCCGCTCCGCAGGCCGCCGCGGCGGCGGCGCCGCCAAAACCGGCCGCCAAGGCCGCGCCGCCCGCGCCGGCCGCGAAGAAGTAAGTCCACCCGACCCTTCGGCGGCGCCCGGTTCCGGGCGCCGCGGTTTGATCTGGCGCAGGCCGACGGCCCGGGCCGCACCTATACTTCCCGCATCCGTCGCGGGTCCGATCGCGCGGCGCCCGGAGGATTGCCCATGACCGTCATCAAGCAGGAAGACCTCATCCAGTCGCTCGCCGACGCTTACCAGTACATCTCCTATTACCACCCGGCCGACTACCTGAAGAACCTGTACGAGGCGTACCAGCGCGAGGCGTCGCCCGCCGCGAAGGAGGCGATCGCCCAGATCCTGGTCAACTCGCGCATGAGCGCCGAGGGCCACCGCCCGATGTGCCAGGACACCGGGATCGGCATCGCGTTCGTGCGCGTCGGGATGGACGTGCGCTGGCAGGCGACGATGTCCCTCGAGGAGATGGTGAACGAGGGCGTGCGGCGCGCGTACACGCATCCGGACAACAAGCTGCGCGCCTCGGTGCTCGCCGATCCGGACGGCAAGCGCGTCAACACGAAGGACAACACGCCGGGCGTCACGCACGTC
>CAZIXQ010000095.1:0-12436 GCA_964543155.1 uncultured Enterobacteriaceae bacterium | reverse complement strand
AGCTCGAGCGGCGCCTCGCCGAGTTCGAGACCCGCAAGGGCAGCCAGATCGCGGTGCTGATCGTGCCGACGACGGCGCCCGAGGCGATCGAGCAGTACGCCATCCGGGTCGCCGACGCGTGGAAGCTCGGGCGCAAGGGCATCGACGACGGGGTGATCCTGCTCGTCGCCAAGGGCGACCGCAAGCTGCGGCTCGAAGTGGGCTACGGGCTCGAGGGTCCGATTCCGGACGCGATCGCCAAGCGCATCATCCGCGAAGTCATCTCGCCGCGCTTCCGCGAGGGCGACTTCTACGGCGGCATCGCCGCGGGGACGCAGCAGCTGATGCGCCTCATCGACGGGGAGAAGCTGCCGGCGCCGCCGCCGCGGCCCGAGCCGCAGGGCGAGTTCGGGGGCGGCGCCGAGTCGCTCGTCCTTCTGCTCGTGCTCACGATGGTGCTCGGCGGCGTGCTGACCGCGGTGCTCGGCCGGCTCTTCGGCTCGGCCGTAACCGGCGGGGTGGTGGGCATGGTCGCCTGGACGATCGCGGGCATGCTTGCCGTCGGCATCGGCGCGGGCCTCCTCGCGTTCATCTTCTCGCTCGTCCTGGCGAGCTCGCGCGGCGGGTTCACGCGCGGCACCCGCGGTCACCGGGGCGGCTCGACGGGCGGGGGTTGGACGGGCGGCGGCTGGGGCGGTGGCGGGGGCTGGTCAGGCGGTGGCGGCTGGTCGGGCGGCGGAGGCGGCGGCTTCGGCGGCGGCGGCGCGTCGGGCAACTGGTGAGCGCGAGTCCATGAGCATCGGGCGCATCCTCCGCCATCTCGTCTGCGACTTCTGGAGCGTACGGCGCGCCTTCCCGCCGGCCGCGATGGCGGCGATCGAGCAGGAGATCGGCGCGCAGGAGCGGCGGCACGACGGCGAGGTGCGCTTCGCGGTGGAGGCCTCACTGCCGCTCGTCGATCTCCTGCGCGGCGTCTCGGGTCGCAGCCGCGCGGTCGAGCTCTTCGGCCGGCTGCGCGTCTGGGACACCGAGCGCAACACCGGCGTCCTGATCTACCTGCTGCTCGCGGACCGGGACGTCGAGATCGTGGCCGATCGCGGGATACACCGTGCGGTGGGCGAAGCCGGGTGGGAGGCGATCTGCCGGGAGATGGAGCGCGCGTTTGCGCGCGGCGCGTTCCAGGAAGGGGTGATCGGCGGGGTACGCGCGATCGGCGATCGTCTCGCGGCACATTTCCCGCCGCGGCCCGACAATCCCGACGAGCTCTCGGACCGGCCGGTGATCGTGCGCGACTGAACCGGCGCGCCGGCGTCAGCCGCTCCACGCGTGCGCCAGCACGTCGAGGCGCAGGTCCTGCGCGAACGACTCGCCGTTGCGCTCGGCGGTGAGCGTCACGACGTGGACCCCCGGGCGCTCGAATCCCAGCTCGTGGACGAAGGTCCCGCCTGCGGCGAGCTCCGCGGCGGCGAGAGTCGCGCCGCGGGCGTCACGCAGCGTGCAGCGTGCGCCGGCGGCCACGAGCGCCTCGATCCTGAACCGCTCGCCGACCACGCGGCGGTAGACCTGCGGGTCGCGATTGGCGTTGAACTGCAGCCCGTTGAGACGGACGAGGCGGACGAGCTTGGCCACCGTGGGAGGTCCTCCGCTAGAATCCGCTCCACATTAGCAAACACTAATACTCTGCGCAATGCTGGAGCGAGCGCTCGTCCCCATCGAGCACGACGTGGTGGCGCTGGAAGCCGCGATCGCCGGACGCGGGGCCGACGCGCTCGTCGAGGTGCTGGAGCCGGCGATCGCGCTGGTCGCGCGCACGCTGCGCGCCCAGCTCGAGTCCGAAGGAAGGCCGGCGCCGGCGGCGGGCGCCGACGTGCTGGAGGTCTGGCGCGCGCTCGTGAAGGGTGACCCGAGCTGGAACGCGATTCGCGACAACTGCCGCGAGCTCGTGTACTACCGCAACTGTCTCGCGGCGGGGCGCGCCGACGCGCTCCCGCCCGCGCCGCACCGGATGGCGGTGCGGACCGCGCGACACGTCCTGCTCTACGTGCGGTCGCGGGCGCGGCAGTGAATCCCGTCCCGGAGGGGGCGGGCCGCAAGGCGCTGTTCCTGGTCTCGCCGCATCTTCGGCGGCCTTCGTACGGCAGGAACCATCCACTCGGCATTCCCCGCGTCGCGCTCACGGTCGACCTGGCGCGCGCCTGCGGCGCGCTCGAACCGGACGAGGTCGTCGCGGCGCGCGCGGCGGTCGACCCGGAGCTCGAATGGTTCCACAGCCCCGACTACGTCGCGGCGGTGCGCGGCGCCGAGTCGCTCGGGCGCGTGCAGGCCGAGTGGCGCGAGCGTTTCGGGCTCGGCACGCTCGAGAACCCGTACTTCAGCGACCTCTTCACGATTCCCGCGACCGCGGCGGGCGCGAGCATCCAGGCCGCCGAGGCCGCGCTCGCCGGCCGGGTCGCCTTCAATCCGGCCGGCGGCATGCACCATGCACGGCCCGGTCGCGCGCACGGGTTCTGCTACTTCAACGACCCCGCGCTCGCGGTCATCCGCCTGCGCCGCGGGGGCTGGCGGGTGCTGTACGTCGACCTGGATGCGCATCACGCCGATGCGGTGGCCGAAGCGTTCGCGTCCGATCCCGACGTGCTCACGCTGTCGCTGCACATGGACACCGCCTACGCGTACCCGAATGCCGGCGGCCGGCTCGAGGACTGCGGCGTTGCGGCCGCCGGGCACACGACGATCAACGTGCCCCTGCCACGGGGCGTCAACGACGCGGAGTACCGCCTCGTGTTCGACGCGGCGTGGGCGCCCGCGCTCGAGCGCTTCCGGCCCGATGCGGTCGTGCTGCAGGCCGGGGCCGACGCGCTCGCGGTGGATCCGCTCGGCAAGCTCGCCCTTACCACGCAGGGCTTCCTCGCCATCGTGCGCACGATCGTCGCAGGTTGCCCGCGTCACGCGGACGGCACGCCGCGACTGGTGGCGACCGGCGGCGGTGGCTACCACCCGGTCGCGGTGGCGCGTGCCTGGACGGGGCTCTGGGCGGTGCTCTGCGGGCGCGACCTGCCCGAGACGCTGCCGCCTGCCGGGGTCGCGCTCCTGCGCGCGGCGCCGTGGGTGGAAGACGGCGAACCCGAACCCGAGCGGCTGCGCACGCGGCTCACCGACGCGCCGGGGGACGGTCGCGTGCGCGACGAGGTGCGCGCGCTCGCGCGTCGCGTCGCGCGCCACCCGTTCTGCGCGGGCTGAGCGCGCCCGCCGGGCCTCAGTGCCCGGGCTTGTCCATGCCGATGAGGTGCAACGAATCGCCCTGCCGCTGGTTGTGGAGGTGACGCTGGCGCACGAGCACCATCGACGCGCTGACGAACAGCCCGAAGAGCACGATGACGGTGTAGATCGAGAGCTCCATCCGGATCATGACCGCGTAGAGCGCGAGCATGATGAGGATCGACAGGTTCTCGTTGAAGTTCTGCACCGCGATCGAGTGGCCCGCGCCCATGAGGATGTGGCCGCGGTGCTGCAGCAGCGCGTTCATCGGCACGACGAAGAAGCCGGCGAGGGCGCCCACCGCGACGAGCAGCGGAATCGCAAGCCACAGCTCGCGCACGAAGTTCATCCCGATCACGATCAGGCCCATCGCCACGCCCATCGGGAGCACGTTCACCGACTGGCGCAACGAGACGAACCGCGCCGCGGCGACCGCGCCGAGCGCGATGCCGACCGCGGTGATGCCCTGCAGCGCGGTGGCCTTGGAGAGCGGATAGCCGAGCGCGGCCCTGGCCCACTCGAGCACGATGAACTGGAGCGTTGCCCCGGCGCCCCAGAAGAGGGTCGTGGTGGCGAGCGAGATCTGCCCGAGCTTGTCCTTCCAGAGCAGGTTGTTGCAGTGGGCGAAGTCGCGGATCAGGTAGAAGGGGTTCTTCTTCGGGACGTGATGGTCGACGCCGGTGTCGGGGATGAAGAGATTGAACGCCGCCGCCGCAAGGTAGCCGAGCACGATCACCGCGATCGCCGCCTCGCCGGGCGTATCGACGTGCGTGTCGAGGCCCGGCAGGTCGAGCGCGAGCAGCCGGCTCGACACCGTGTCGCTCACCAGCACGCCGCCGAGGAGCGTCCCGAGAATGATCGAGCCGACCGTGAGCCCCTCGATCCAGCCGTTCGCGGCCACGAGCTGGCTCGGCGGCAGCAGCTCGGTGAGGATGCCGTACTTCGCCGGCGAGTAGGCCGCCGCGCCCAGCCCGACGATCGCGTAGGCGACGAGCACGGTGAGGAAGGGCTCGGTGCCCGGAAGCGTCAGCTGGGCGTAGAAGAACATCGTCGCGCAGCCGCCGACCTTGATCATGTTGGTGACGAACATGACCCGGCCCTTGGGCATCGAGTCGGCGAACGCGCCGACGAACGCCGCCAGCAGGACGTACGAGACGGTGAAGAAGAACTTCAGCAGCGGCACCATCCACGCCGGCCCGTGCAGCTGGGCGAGGAGCTGGATGGCCGCGATCAGCAGGGCGTTGTCGGCGAGCGACGAGAAGAACTGCGCCGCCATGATGGTGTAGAAGCCGCGCTTCATGGGGGCGGCGCGCTGCTAGCGCGCGGGGGTCTCGGCGGGCGGCTCGTCCCGGGCGGCATCTGCGGCGGCCGAAGCTGCCTCCCGCAGAGCGCGCTCCTGCTCGGCGAAGGACGATGGGCGCCGCCGCGGCAGGTCGGGGTCGCGGCCCGCGTAGCCGGGCGGTGGCGGCGCCCCGGCGAGGAAGACCTCGCGCCGGAGGCGCTTGTTCAGCACGGTGACCCCGCGGTCGATCCACCAGGCGTCGTGAACGAGGGCGATCACCATCCCCGCGCCGATCGTCGCGGCGAGGCGCAAGTCCCAGCTTGCGGCGACGAGGGCGAGGGCGGTCGCCAAGCGCCAGCCCCATGCGCCCTTCGGATCGTCGAGGTAGGCCCGGTGCAGTCCGAGCGGCGCCGCTGCGAGTAGCGCCCAGGCGCGGCCGCGCCGTCTCAGGCGGGCCGCCAGCTCGAGATTCGCCCTCTGCAGCCCGGCCCCGGCCAGGTCGAGCCGCTTCCAACCCTCGCTCAAGAGATCACTCGCTGCGGGAACCGATTCGGCCGGTCATAAGTTTTGTTCATCGGCCGATTTATGATTGAATAGCGGCGCGCAGGATAGCACACGCCCTTTATCGCGAGACCGATGGCCGACCGCCGACTCCAGGTGTTCCACGCCGTGGCGAAGCAGATGAGCTTCACCAAGGCGGCCGAGACCCTCTTCATGACCCAGCCCGCGGTCACCTTCCAGATCAAGCAGCTGGAGGAGCACTTCAACACCCGGCTCTTCGAACGCGGGCACGGCCGCATCGCGCTCACCCCGGCCGGTGAGATCGTGCTCGAGTATGCCGAGCGCATCCTCGCGCTCTCCTCGGAGCTCGAGACGCGGCTGCGCGAGATGACCGGGCGCCTCTCGGGGCCGCTCCTCATCGGCGCGAGCACGACGATCGCGGAGTTCCTCCTCCCGCGCGTGCTCGGGGAGTTCAAGTCCCAGCATCCCGAGGTGCAGCCCAAGCTCGTGGTCGCCAACTCCGAGGCGATCGAGAACCGCGTCGCCGAGCACACCCTCGACATCGGCTTGATCGAGGCGCCGTCTCACCTCCCGTCCCTGCTCACCCAGATGTGCTGCGAGGACGAGCTGCAGGTGATCGTCGCGCCCGCGCACCCGCTCGCGAAGGCGAGGACCGTCACGCCCAAGCAGCTCATCGCCTATCCCTACGTGAGCCGCGAGAGCGGCTCCGGCACGCGCGAGTTCACCGACCTCTACTTCCGCAAGGCGGGGGTCGACCCGGGCGACCTCAGCGTGGTCATGGAACTCGGCAGCCCGGAGGCGCTCAAGGGGGTGGTGGGGACCGGGCTCGGGTTCGCGATCCTGTCGAAGGCGACCGTCGCCAAGGAGCAGAAGCTCGGCGAGCTCGTCGCGGTGCCCCTCAACCCCAAGCTCCTGCGCTCGCTCTCGCTCGTCTACCCGAAGGAGAAGTTCCGTTCGCGCCTGGTGAACACGTTCGTCGAGTTCGCGCAGGGACGGCTGAAGGACACGGTGCTGTAGGGTGCGCGCGGGGTAGCGCGGCGTCGCGATTTTGTCGTAGCGTATCGACTCCTCGGCGCTCGCGTGCAGCGGGCGCCCCGGCACCGATCACCCGCCATCGCTGTCATCCGGGAGAGTGACCATGGACCTGTCTGCGCTCGCAACCTCGCTTCAATCCACCCTCGGCGCGCAGCTGCCGGGCATCCTCGGCGCGCTCGCCATCCTGATCGTGGGCTGGCTGGTCGCGGTCACGGCCCGGGCAGGGACGCGCCGCGTGCTCGCGCTGCTGCGGGTGAACGCGCGCATCGCCGAGAGCACCGGGCAGGCGGTCAACATCGAGACCGGCATCGCCGTGGGCGTCTTCTGGGTGATCATCCTGACCACGCTCGTCGGGGTGTTCAACTCGCTCCACCTCGACACGATCTCCAACCCCTTCGCGCAGCTCCTGAGCCAGATCATCGGCTACCTGCCGCACCTGGTCGCCGGTACGGTGCTCGTGCTCGTTGCGTGGCTGCTCGCGACGCTCGCCCGCGCGGTGGTCGGCAGGACGCTCGCGGCCACGACGCTCGACGAACGGCTCTCCGCCCAGGCCGGGATGGAACCGATGAGCAAATCGGTCGCGAACGTGCTCTTCTGGCTCGTGATCCTGCTCTTCCTGCCGATGATCCTCGCGGCCTACGGGCTGCGCGGCCTGCTCGAGCCGGTGCAGACGATGCTGACCAAGCTCCTCGATATGGTGCCCAACATCATCGGCGCGGCGGTCATCGGCTTCGTCGGCTGGCTGGTCGCCAAGGTGCTGCGCGGGCTGGTCACGAACCTGCTCGCCGCGGCCGGCGCCGACCGCCTCGGCGCGCGCGCCGGCCTCGCCGACTCGGTGCGCCTCTCGCGCCTCGCGGGCACGATCGTCTTCATCTTCGTGTTCGTCCCGTCGCTCATCCACGCGCTCGACGCGCTGCAGATCGAGGCGGTCTCGAAGCCGGCGACCGACATGCTGGGGATGTTTCTCGCCGCCGTGCCCAACGTCGTGGCGGCCGCGATGATCCTCGCGATCAGCTGGTACGTGGCGAAGTTCGCGGCCGGGCTCGCGACGCGGCTGCTGTCGAGCATCGGGGTCGACGCCTTGCCGCAGAAGCTCGGGTTCAAGGGGGCGCTCGTCTCGGACCGCTTCAAGCCTTCGGGCCTCGTTGGCGCGCTCCTGCTCTTCTTCGCGATGCTCTTTGCGACGGTGGAGGCCGCGAACCGCCTCGGGTTCGGCCAGGTGCGCGACATCGTCTCCATGTTCATCAAGTTCGGCGGCGACATCCTGCTCGGCGGCGCCATCCTGGTGATCGGCTTTTGGCTGTCGAACGTGGCCTACGACGCGATCGACAAGGCGAGCGGGGAGCGCACCACGGGACTTGCGCGCGTGGCGCGCATCGCGATCCTGGGTCTGGTCATCGCGATGGGGCTGCGCGCGATGGGGATCGCCGACGACATCGTGAACCTCGCCTTCGGGCTCACGCTCGGCGCGGCTGCGGTCGCGATCGCGCTCGCGTTCGGTCTCGGCGGACGCGAGGCGGCGGGCCGGCAGATGGAGTACTGGCTCGCGCGCTGGCGCGGCGAGAAGTAACTGACCCCGTCACAACGGGCGCGCGTCCGCGCGCCCGTTTGACGTGCGTCAAAATCCCCGACGACGATACCCGCACTCTCCGGGAAACGACTCCATGCGCGGCTTTTGCGCGCGGTCGGAGTCCGGCGTTTCTTCGACAGTCCAGGGAGTGATTCTCATGTACAAACGTCTCATCGCCTTCGGCGGCATCGTGCTCGCCTGCGCTTCCGCATCCGCCGTCGCCCAGCAGCCGCCTCCCGGCCCGTGGCTCGTGCGTGGGCGCATCGTCAACATCGACCCCAACGAGAGCAACAACGCGACCGGCAACGGTCTGATCGGCGCAGACTCGCTGAAGATCGACAACCGGTGGGCGCCCGAGGTCGACATCAGCTATTTCTTCACGCCGAACTTCGCCCTCGAGCTGGTGCTGACCTATCCGCAGAAGCACAACGTGTCGTGGGAGAACTCGCCACTCACGACCCCGCCAAGCACTGTGGACATCGGCAACATCAAGCAGATTCCGCCGACCCTGCTCGGGCAGTATCACTTCAGCACCGGGACGCCGTTCAAGCCGTACGTCGGCGCCGGGGTCACCTGGTTCTACATCACCGACAACAACCTGAGCGTTCCCGGGCTCGGAAACGTACTGAACGTGCGCAGCAGCAATTGGGGGTTCGCCGTTCAAGGGGGGCTCGATTACGCGCTGACGCGCAACTGGTACCTCAACGTCGACGTGAAGTACATCTGGGTCGAGACCAAGGTCACCGACACGATCGGCGCAGGCGTCGATGCGACGGTCAAGGTCGACCCCTGGGTCTACGGCGTGGGGGTCGGCTACCGCTTCTAGTTCGCCGGCCGGCACATCTCGCGACGGGGGCGGATGCCCCCGTCGTCGTTACTGGCGCCCGGGCGCGCACGTCGCTCGTGCTAGCATCGCCGCGCGGCGATGATCCGTTTCCTCGCGATCCAGCACACCTTCTCCGAGTTCTTCGGCGCGCTCGAGCCGCAGTTCGAGGCGCGCGACATCGCCTTCACTTATCTGCGCCCGGTGACGGGGCAGGACGTGACCGCCGCCGCCGGGCAGTACGACGGCCTGTGGCTGCTCGGCGGCGCGCACCCGGTGGCCGATCGCGAGCACTGCCCGTGGATCGACGACGAGCGGCGGCTCGTCGCGGCGTTCGAGCGGTCGCGTCGCCCGGTCGTCGGGCTCGGGTTCGGCGCGCACGTGCTCGCGACGGTTCACGGCGGCGCGGCGCACGCCGCGCCGGCGCACGACGCCTACTGGACGGTGGCGCGTGCGACAGAGGCCGGACGCGACGACCCCGTCGCACGCGCGGTCGACGGGCGGCATGCCCTGGTGATGGTGAACGGCGCGGTCGACCTGCCGGGCGGGGTCGCGCCGCTCGTCGTGTCCGACGACGGGCGCTGGCTCGTGATCCGGCCCTCGCCGCTCGCGTACGGACTGGCGTTCCGGCCGGAGCTGAAGCCCGGGATGATCGAGGACATGATCATGGAGGACGAGCGCCCGGTGCCGGAGAACATCGGAATGCTCCTCGACGAGGCGCGCGCGCGTTGGGCCGATACGCAGGAGACGACCGCGCGGATCGTGGCAGCGCTCGTCGAGGCGCTCGACCTCATGCAGGAGCGGCGCAAGATGCCGGTATTCAGCCTGAAGGCGGTCAAGGAGGGCGAGTGAGCGGCGAGCGGCCGAACCGGCAGCCCAGTGAGGCCCAGCTGCTGCGCGCATGGCGCCGCCTCGACCGGGAACGGCGCGGAGCGCTCGTCGCGTTTGCCGAGTTCCTCGCTGCCCGCGGGGATGCGCCGCGCTCGGCGCAGGTCGCGACGCTGCGCCCGGCGCACGAAACGGTCCTGCACGCGGTGCGTCGCCTGAACGCGAGCTACCCGATGCTCGAGCGCGCGAAGCTCCTGCAGCCGGTCGGCGACCTGCTGTCGCAGCATCTCGTCGACGGCCGGGCGCCGGCGGCGGTCATCGACGACCTCGAGACGCTTTACGCGAACGCCTATGCGGCGTTCGTGAAGTCGCAGTAGCTCGGCAGTGGCTCACCGGGCGGGCCACCGCGCCGGTTAACATCCGCACTTTCGCCTCGCACGCATGCCGCGACCGATCCGCGCCATCTTCGACCTCGCCGCCTTTGCGCGCAACCTCGGCGTCGCGCGCGCCCACGCCGGCGGCGCGCGCGTCTGGGCGGTGACGAAGGCGAACGCCTACGGCCACGGCCTCGCGCGCGCGCGGCGCGCGCTCGACGCGGCGGACGGCTTCGCGCTCCTCGACCTGGACGAAGCGGTGCGGCTGCGCGAGACGGGCGTGGGCAAGCCGATCCTGCTGCTCGAGGGATTCTTCGCGCCGGCCGACCTCGCGCCGATCGCGGCGCACGCACTCGCGGTCGTGATCCACTCGGACGAGCAGCTCGCCATGCTCGAGGCGACTGCGGTGGCCGCGCCGCTGGACGTCTACGTCAAGGTCAATACCGGGATGAACCGCCTCGGCTTCCCGCCCGAGGCCGTCCGCGCCGTGCTCGCGCGGCTGAACGCCACCGGACGCGTGGCGACGGTGACGCTGATGACGCACTTCGCCGATGCCGACGGACCGGCCGGCGTCGCCGAGCAGCTCGAGCGCTTCGAGACGGCCACGCGGGGGCTCGGCCTGCCGCGCAGCCTCGCCAACTCGGCCGCGCTCCTGCGGCACCGGCAGACGCGCGGCGACTGGGTGCGGCCGGGCATCATGCTCTACGGCTGCTCGCCGTTTCCCGACGAGTCCGCACAGGCGCTCGGGCTCGCACCGGTGATGACGCTGGCGAGCGAGCTGATTGCGGTGCGGCAGATCGCCGCCGGCGACCGAGTCGGATACTCGGGAACCTTTGCAGCCCATCGCGCGATGCGCGTCGGTGTGGTGGCGTGCGGCTATGCCGACGGCTACCCGCGACATGCGCCCACCGGCACGCCGGTCCTCGTCGCGGGCCGTCGCACGCGCACGGTGGGGCGCGTGTCGATGGACATGCTCACCGTGGATCTCGACGGGATTCCGGAGGCGGGAGTCGGGACGCCGGTCACGCTCTGGGGCGAGGGCCTGTCGTGCGACGAGGTGGCGGCGGCGGCAGGCACCGTGAGCTACGAGCTCCTGTGCGCGCTCGCGGCGCGCGTGCCGCAGGTGGAGCGCGCTTAACCGGTGGCCAAGGCGAAGTCGGTCTACGTCTGCGGTGAGTGCGGCGGCGCGTCCACGAAGTGGCAGGGCCAGTGCGCGCACTGCGGCGCCTGGAACTCGCTCCTCGAGACCGCCGCCGAACGGCCCGCGCAGCACCGGTTCGGCGGCGCCGCGAAGGCGGCAACCCTGACGCCGCTCGCGCACGTGAGCGCGAAGGAGGCTGTCCGCATGCCGACCGGGGTGGGCGAGTTCGATCGCGCGCTCGGCGGCGGCCTGGTCGCCGGCCAGGTCGTGCTGATCGGCGGGGATCCCGGCATCGGCAAGTCGACGCTGCTGCTCCAGGCGCTCGCGTGGATGAGCGCCGCGCGCAAGAGCATCTACGTGACCGGCGAAGAGTCCGCGGAACAGACCGCGCTGCGCGCGCAGCGACTGCAGGTCGACACCGCGGCGGTGCAGCTGCTCGCGGAGATCCAGCTCGAGCGCATCGCGGCGACGCTCGAGGCGGAGAAGCCCGAGATCGCGGTCATCGACTCGATCCAGACGCTCTTCTCGGAGGCGCTGACCTCCGCGCCGGGATCGGTCGCGCAGGTGCGCGAATGCGCCGCGCAGCTCACCCGCCTCGCGAAGACGCACGGCATCGCGCTCGTGTTCGTCGGGCACGTGACCAAGGAAGGCGCGCTCGCCGGCCCGCGCGTGCTCGAGCACATCGTGGACACGGTGCTCTACTTCGAGGGCGACCCGGGTTCGAGCTTCCGGCTGATCCGCGCGTTCAAGAACCGCTTCGGGCCGGTGAACGAGCTCGGCGTCTTCGCCATGACGGAGAAGGGCCTGCGCGGGGTGAGCAACCCGTCGGCGCTCTTCCTCTCGCAGCACCGCGAGCCGGTGCCCGGCTCGTGCATCCTCGTCACCAACGAGGGCACGCGACCGCTGCTCGTCGAGGTGCAAGCGCTCGTCGACGGAACGCAGAGCGCGAACCCCCGGCGCCTCGCGCAGGGACTCGACCAGAGCCGCCTCGCGATGCTCCTCGCCGTGCTGCACCGGCACGCGGGCATCGCCTGCCACGACCAGGACGTCTTCGTGAACGCCGTCGGCGGCGTGCGCATCGGGGAGCCGGCGGCGGACCTCGCGGTGCTGCTCGCGGTCGTGTCGAGCTTCCGCGGGCGGCCGCTGCCCGACAAGCTCGTGGTGTTCGGCGAGGTCGGCCTCGCCGGCGAGGTCCGCCCGGCGCCGCGTGGCCAGGAGCGCCTGCGGGAGGCCGCCAAGCTCGGCTTCCGCCGCGCGCTGATCCCGCAGGCGAACGCACCGAAGCAGGCGATCGCCGGGATCGAGGTGAGCCCGATCGAGCGGCTGGCCGACGCGGTCGCCGCGGTTCAGTGAGCGAGGACGAGGCGCGCGGCGGCCACGCCGCTGCGCACCGCTCCCTCGAGCGTCGCGGGGTAGTCGCTCGCGGTGTAGTCGCCCGCGATGACGATCCGATCGATCGGCGTGCAGTTCGGCGGCCGCACGAGCCCAGGGCGGCAGCTGAAGGTGGCGCGCTTCTCGGCGATCACCTGCTTCCAGCGCGGCTCGGGCAACGCCGGCAGGCGCCCGGCGAGCTCGCGGTGGATGGCGGCGGCGAGGTCGGGGTGCGCGAGCGCCTCGTGACGGC
>CAZIXQ010000094.1:6467-12487 GCA_964543155.1 uncultured Enterobacteriaceae bacterium | reverse complement strand
GACGCTCGTCGTGCAGGACTGGGGCGGGCTGCTCGGGCTCACGCTGCCGATGGACCTCGCCGGCCGTTTCGAGCGCCTGATCGTGATGAACACGACGCTCGGCACCGGCGACGCGCCGCTGAGCGAGGGCTTCCTCGCGTGGCGCGCCTGGGCGAACAGGAACCCGGACATGGACGTCGCAAAGCTGATGAAGCGATCCTGCCCGCACCTGAGCGACGCCGAGGCGGCGGCCTACGCCGCGCCGTTCCCCGACGCGACGTTCAAGGCCGGCGTGCGTCGCTTCCCGAACCTCGTGCCCGACCGCCCGGACGCGGACGGCGCGGCGATCTCGCGCCGCGCCCGCGACTGGTGGGAACGGGAGTGGGCCGGCCGCTCGTTCATGGCGGTCGGCGCGACCGACCCGGTGCTCGGACCGCCGGTGATGCACGCGCTGCGGCGCCACATCCGCGGCTGCCCCGAGCCGTACGTGCTCGCGCAAGCCGGGCACTTCGCGCAGGAGTGGGGCGCGGAGATCGCCCGGGCGGCGCTCTCCGCGTTCGGCGACTAGCCGCGCGACGCGCCGACCGGTAAATCGTTCTCAATCGTCGCGCGACACGCCCGCGCGGCGGAGCGGCTGCGCGCGTACCATGGCGGGAGCACCCCGGAGGCCCGCATGAACGACCGCCTCGACGACCTCGACACCATCCGCTACACGAAGCCGACCCACCAGGTCACCAACCAGCCGCCGCCGCTGGTCGGCTACAACGCGTGGACCGGGGACGCGATCCTGCGCGACGCGGTCCACCGCGAGGGCGGGAACTGGATCGCCGCGCGGGCGGCCGACCTCGGCGAGCTCGTCGGCAGCGAGCGGCTGCAGATGCTCGCGGCGCAGGCGAACCGCGTCGCGCCGCAGCTGCGCACGCACGACGGCTCGGGCAACCGCATCGACGAGATCGACTACCACCCCGCCTATCACGAGCTGATGACCCTCGCGCTGACGGGCGGGCTGCATTCCACCGCGTGGACCGCCGCCGGCAGCGGCGGCTTCGTCGCGCGCGCGGCGCTCAACTACCTCTGGAACCAGGGCGAGAACGGCACCGCCTGCCCGATCACCATGACCTTCGCCTCGGTGCAGGTGCTGCGCAACGCCCCCGCGCTCGCGAAACTCTGGGAGCCGAAGCTCACCGCCGACCACTACGACCCGCGCCTCGTCCACGTGCGCGAAAAGCTCGGCGCGATGATCGGCATGGCGATGACCGAGAAGCAGGGCGGCTCCGACCTGCGCTCGACCCAGACGCGCGCGCGCCGCATCACCGCCGACTGGTACGAGCTGCGCGGGCACAAGTGGTTCTGCTCGGCGCCGATGTCCGACGGCTTCCTCACGCTCGCCCTCCTCGACGGCGCGATCACCTGCTTCCTCGTGCCGCGCGTGATGCCCGACGGCAGCCGCAACCGCTTCCTGATCCAGCGCCTCAAGGACAAGGTCGGCAACCGCTCGAACGCCTCGGCCGAGGTGGAGTACGACGGCACCCTCGCCCAGCTCGTGGGCGAGCCGGGGCGCGGCATCGCCACCATCATCGAGATGGCGCACCTCACGCGCTTCGACATCGTCGTCGCGGTGGCGTCCATGATGCGCGCGGCGCTCAACCAGACGCTGCACCACTGCACGCATCGCGTCGCCTTCGGGCGCGCGCTCGTCGAGCAGCCGCTGATGCAGAACGTGCTCGCCGACCTCGCGATCGAGGCCGAGGCCGCCACCCTGCTCGCGTTCCGGCTCGCGCGCGCGTTCGACCGGCAGAAGTCCGACGAGCACGAGCGGCTGCTGACGCGCATCCTGACGCCGGTGGCGAAGTTCTGGCTGTGCAAGCGCCTGCCGATGTTCGTCAACGAGGCGATGGAGTCGATCGGCGGCAACGGCTACGTCGAGGAGCACCCGCTCGCGCGCCTGTACCGCGAGGCGCCGGTGAACGGCATCTGGGAGGGCAGCGGCAACGTCATCTGCCTCGACGTCCTGCGCGCGATGCAGAAGACCCCGGACGCGCGCGAGGCGCTGTTCCGCGAGCTCGGGCCGGCGATCGCCGCCGACGCTCGCGTGTCGCGCTACCTCGACGTCATCGGCACCGAGCTCGGCAACGCGCACGGCATCGAGGGCCGCGCGCGGCGCGTCACGGAGATGCTCGCGCAGGTGGTCTCGGCGGCGCTGCTGGTGCAGCACTCGACGAAGGAAGTGGTCGACGCGTTCTGCACCGCGCGGCTCGGGCGCGATGGCGGGAAGTCGTTCGGGACGCTGCCGGGGCGGGTGGAGGTGGAGAGGATCCTCGAGCGGGCGAGGATCCGGACCTAGCCTGGCGCGACCGCGCCGAGCGCGGCAGCCGCCGCAGACGAGGTCGCCGCGATGCTTGGCCGACGCAACGGCGTTCTCGGGCTGACCGGCCCTTCGCCGGCCCAGTCGTCGAGCGGTCGAACGTGAACCTCCCCGGCCCTCCGGCCGGCTATCGCGGCGGCGGCGCCTCCGGGGCAGCCGAGCCGGCGATCGGCTGCGCCGTGGAAACCGGGTCGCCCGGGGCGGGTGCAACGGGCTTCACCACCCCGCGCAGCGGCGCGGGGGAGAACACCCAGTCGCGATAGGTCGCGGCGTTCGCGAACGACGCATCGTGCGGCGCGAAGTTTGCGGTCTTCAGCGGTCGAGCTTCCGAGCGGCTGCGCACGCCCACGATCGCGCCGTCGGGCAATCGCACCAGGTCCCAGTCCGGCTTGCCGGTCATGGGGTCGACATAGATCCGGCGCAGGTGGCGGCGAGTGACGGGAAGACGCTTGTCTTCGACCAGCTCCTCGAGCCGTTGCGGGAAGCGCTTCGCGCCCGGCGTGCCTTCGTAGTAGGCGTCGATTGCGCGCCTGAACTGGTCGCCGACGAAGAGGAGCTCGATCTCCTTGTCGCGCTTTGCGGCCGTGCTCCACAGCGTGCCCGCGGCGGCAAGTGCGACACCCGCCAGCGCAATGGCAAGCAGCAACCCCACATACGTAAAGCCGCGCTGCGTCGACATTTGGAGGTCCGCGAACGCGCCGCCGCTCGCCGCTTTGCCCGGCGCACCGCTGCGCACGTCGTACACGGCACCTTTCGTGCCTTCGGCCGGGCGAACGGCGATCCGGGTCGCCGCGCTCTCGGTCACCGGGTCGACCGGCAGCGAGCGAATGGTCTTCTTGGCCACGAGCGCCTCGAGCGTGTCCGGATATCGGTCGGTGTCGGAATAACGCGTGTCAATCGCGTCGCGCAGCTCCGGCGGCAGCAGGCCGGCGACCATGCCGAGCGCGAGACGGACGATGCCTTCTTTGCCCTCGATGGCGCGGATCTCGTACTGCATCGGCGTTGTCGCGGTGTGCCGCGCGGGGGGCGGTTGGGTTATCCGGTGCCAATGGGCGGGAATGATACTTGCGCCGGTTGGTGAGCGGTGCGCAAGGCGGTCGCGGCGGTCCGTGATCAAGTATGAGCATGGTGCGCATCCCTCGGCGCGTCGCGCATCAGAGGCGGCCACCGGGTGAAGCGCACGCTGAATACGTCACCCGGTTTCACACATGTTGACAGTCTCGGGGCAATTGATGATGAGACGCTGACGTCCCTGGGAAGGCGGACGCAACCTGACGCCAGGCGTCGGGCACGCGTCGTTCGGTGTCGGTGCGCGCCGTTTCCTGCCGACCGCCATTCGCACTAAGAGGAGCACCGAAGGAGATGCGTGAGGGGCCCGGTTGCCGCGACGCCTTCGTCCGGGTCCGCGGCGCCACGGCACCGGCGGGCATCGAATCTCGACATCGGATTGCGCACGACCTCGTCGTGCAGACGAATCATGGGCGCGACCCGGGCCATGACGAATAGGCGGAGCCTCACCGTGCGTCTCGGACGGCTGCTGCTCTTCGTCATCTGTGGTGTGCCGCTGGCGGCGACTGCCCAGAACGTCATCCAGCAGGAGAACGCCAAGACGGCCGGCGTCACCACGCAGTGGCTGATCCCCGACGCCAGCTATGCGGCGAACCAGGAGATCGAGGGCTACGCCTCGGCGACCAGCGTCAATCGCGGCGAGTCGATCAATCTATACGTCCAGACTCAAGCCGCGGATACGACCTATACGATCAACATCTACCGGATCGGCTGGTACGGCGGCGCGGGGGGTCGCCTGGTCGCCGGTCCGATTGCGCGGAGCCGCACGGCGCAGCCGGCGTGCGCGATGACCGACACCGCTGCGCGCCTGGTCGAGTGCAACTGGACCAATCCGTACGTCCTTTCCATTCCCAACAGCGCCGATCCCACCGACTGGGCGAGCGGCGTCTACCTCGCCAAGCTGACCGGGGGCACCAGCGGCAAGCAGAGCTACATCGTCTTCGTCGTGCGCGACGACGCGCGCCCCTCGGCCATCCTGATGCAGTCCAGCGTCACCACCTATGCCGCCTACAACAACTGGGGCGGCTACGACTTCTACGACACCGACAGCATCGGACTGCAGCCGGCCACCAAGATCTCCTTCAACCGCCCCTACAAGAACGCCCAGCGCCACCTCAACGGCAAGGGTGCAGGCGAGTTCCTGAGCTGGGAGATCAACATGGTGCGATTCCTCGAACGCGAGGGGTTCGACACCACTTATTCCACCAACATCGATACGCACGCCTCGCCCACGGCGCTGCTCAACCATTCGGCATTCCTGTCCGTCGGTCACGACGAGTACTACACCAAGCAGATGTACGACGCGGTGCAGGCGGCGCGCGACGCCGGGGTGAATCTCGGCTTCTTCGGCGCCAACATGATCTATTGGCAGATCCGCCTGGAGCCGAGCATCGCCACCGGTCAGCCCAATCGCACCGTCGTGGGCTACAAGTACGCCACCGACCCGATCGTGAGTACCAATCCGACGCTCGCGACCTATTTGTGGCGCGAGACCGTCCGGGCACCGATCAACCGTCCCGAGGCGGCGCTGATCGGCGTGATGTACGACTACAACTCGCTCGACTCGGACATGGTGGTCGCCGACTGCTCGAGCTGGGTGTGCGCCGGCACGAACCTTCAGCCCGGCGCCGTGCTGCCGGGCATGCTCGGCTACGAGGTCGATCGAGTCTTCCCCTCCTCGCCGGCGAACGTCAACGTGATCATGTCCTCGCCGTACTACGCGTGCCTGAACCAGAGTTGCTCGTCGACCGAGCTCAGGTATTCCCACGTGACTTACTACACCGCCCCGAGCGGGGCGGGGGTGTTTGCGACCGGCTCGATGCAGTGGAACTGGGGACTGGATTCGTTCAGCCCGGGGCCGCGCGTGTCCAAGGAGGACGAGCACGGCGACCGGTCCAATCCATACATTCAACAGATCACGCGCAATGTCTTCACGCAGTTCGTCGGCAGCGGCGGCAACCAGGCCCCGCAGATCACCTCCACCCCGCTGACCACGGGAACGGTCGGGGTGGCCTACAGCTACGACGTGAACGCCACCGACCCCAACGGCGATGCGCTCACCTATTCGCTCACGCAAGCCCCCACCGGCATGACCATCAACGCCACCACCGGACTCATCGCCTGGACCCCCAGCGCCTCACAGACCGGCGCCCAGGCGGTCACCGTGCGCGTGGCCGATCCGGGCGGCCTATTCGTCACGCAGGCCTTCACCATCACCGTGGGCAGCGGCACCGTCCCCTCCACCACGCGCGTGGACCTCGCCACCCCCGCCGCCTACAGCGCCGCCGCCGGCAGCTCGCTCGCCATCACGCTCAACTGGTATCGCATCCCGATGGCGGCGAACTACCTGCAGTTCATGCACATCGTCAGCGCCACCGGACAGACCTGGTCGGTGGACGACCACTGGACCACCTCGGCCACCTGGACCGCAGGCCCGTTCACCGAGACGCGCACCATCACCGTGCCGGCCGCGCTCACCGCCGGCACCTACGACCTCCGCGTCGGCCTGTCCGGCGGCAGCCCGTGGACCGACCGCACGCTGATCATGGGATCGGGGGTGACCGATCCGGCTGCTGACCAGCGCTACAAGGTGGGAACACTCACGGTG
>CAZIXQ010000094.1:0-6367 GCA_964543155.1 uncultured Enterobacteriaceae bacterium | reverse complement strand
GGGGGTGACCGATCCGGCTGCTGACCAGCGCTACAAGGTGGGAACACTCACGGTGCCCTGAGTACGGCCGCCCTCGGGGGCGGTTACCTGCCGCGCCCGGGCTCGCCGAGCCGCTCGACCGGCTTCCGCGTCTCCGCCTCCGGCTCCAGGTAGCGCGCGTAGGGACGCTCCAGCGCCACGGTCAGATCATTGATGCGGCTCTCGCGGGCCGCGCCGCAGACGACGGGGTCGCGCGGCGAGCGCGACGCCCGCGAGCGCGACCACGCGCAGGAGGCCGACGTAGGTGAAGCCGCGCCGCGCGCGCATCGACTAGAGGTCGGAGAAGGCCGTGCCGTCGGCGCTCTTGCCGGGCGCGCCGCTCTTCACGTCGTAGACCGCGCCCTTCTGGCCTTCGGCCGGGGAAACGAGCACCCAGGTCGTCGCGCTCTCGGTGATCGGGTCGACCGGCAGCGCGCGGATGTACTTCTTGGCGACCAGCTCCTCGAGCGCCTCGGGGTAGCGGCCGGTGTCGGCGTAGTGCTTGTCGATCGCATCGCGCATGACCGCGAGCGACTGCTTGAGCGTCGTCTCCTTCGACTTCTCCACGCTGCCGAAGTAGCGCGGCAGCGCGATCGTCAGCAGCGTCGCGACGATCGCCATCACGACCAGCAGCTCGATCAGCGTGAAGGCGCCCGCGCGTCGCACCGCGCTCACCACTGCCGGTACGGCACGCCGTTCAGTCCGACGCCCGGCGCCAGGGAGTACACGTCGAACACGTCCCGGCCCTCGCGCGGGGCGTCGTGCGGGCTCTCGTAGCTGCGCAGGCCCCAGGTCCTCGCGGCAGGCAGCGCCGGGTCGTCCGCCAGCGGGTCGCGGGGCACGCGGCGCAGGAAGTGGAGGAGGCGCTTCTTCGCCGGGTCCTTCGCGTCGGGCACGCCCTCGACGAGGACCTCGAGCGAGGGCGGGTAGCCCGACTCGTCGGCCCTGCGCACGATGCGGCCCTCGTCCACCGCCTTCTTGTAGTCGTCGAGCGCGGTGCGGATCTGGCGCAGCGCCGCGCGGAGCTCGGTCTCCTTGGCGCGCTTCACCGCGAGCTCGGCGAGGGGCAGCGCGGCCGAGACGAGGATCCCGATGATCGCGACGGTGACGACCAGCTCGATCAGCGTGAACCCGGACGGCCGCACGAGCGTCCTCACTGCGCCACGACGTTGACGCCGTGCGCCCCCGGCGCGATCACGTTGATCGGCGCGCCGCCGAAGTCGATCCCGCCGGCGCTTTCGATGCGCAGCTGCGTCTGCGTGGGCGCCGTGGCGAGCACACGGAAGCGCAGCTCCGCCGGCGGCGCCGCCGCGCCCGCCGCGACCGGGCCCTGCACCTCGACCGCGACGCGCCCCTCGCCGAGCGGCGTGCCGCCGAGCGCCTGCAGCACCTTCGGGTCGTAGGCGATCTCGAGCCGCGCCGCGCGCGCCTCGGTCCCCGGCGGGATGCCGACGTTGACCGCGAACTCGCGGCCGACGACCGCCTGCGAGGGCGCCGCCCACAGCAGGCTCACCGAGCGCGCGGCTGCGGCCGGCGCGGCGGACGACGCCGGCTGCGCGGCGGCGAGCGCGGTGCCCGCGCCGGGCGCGAGCGACAGCGACCGCGCCGCGGTCGGCCGCAGCTGCATCGGCGGCGCGCCGGGGTTCGAGTCGGTGCCCGCGGAGAACTCCGCGGCGCCGCCTTCCGGCCGGGCGAGGCTGCGCACGACCCGCGGGGTGATCAGCAGCACGATGTCGGTCTTGTTGCGCGTGTCGAGGTTCGACGAGAAGAGCCGCCCGAGCATCGGCAGCTCGGCGAGCCCCGGCAGCTTGTTCGCCGCGCGACGGTCCTCGTCGCTGATCAGGCCCGCGAGCACCTGGGTCTCGCCGTCGCGCAGGCGCAGCGTCGTGGCGGTGTTGCGGGTGCCGAGCCGGTAGGCGATCGTGCCGGAGACGTTGAGCTGCTCGATGATGTTCGACACCTCGAGCTGCACCTTGATCGCCACCTCGTCGTCGAGGTAGATGTTGGGCTCGACGTCGAGCTTGAGGCCGGTGTCGAGGTAGCTCACCGACGAGGACACGCCGACGTTCGCGGTCGAGGTGGTGGTGATCACCGGCACGCGCTCGCCGATGTGGATCTTCGCCTTGTCGCGATTCTTCACCCGGATGCGCGGGTTGGCGAGCAGATTGGTCGCGCCGTCGGTCTGGCGCAGGTTGAGGACCACGAGCGGATTGGTGGTGAAGAAGCGCAGCGGACTCAGGTTCCCCAGGTCCACGAACGGCGGCAGCACGTTCGACCCGGCGCCGGTGCCCGGGTCGGTCGGCAACAGTCCCCAACGCACCGCGTCGGGGTAGCGCAGGCCGATCTCCTGCAGCTTGCTCGAGGCCACCTCGAGCACCTCCACCTGCAGCATTACCTCCGGCTCGCCCAGATCCTGGGTGGCCACGAGCTGCTCGGCGAGCCGGATCGCGTCCGGCGTATCGCGCATCACCAGGAGATTGAGCTTCTCGTCGATGTAGAGGTCGCGGGTCTTGACGATCGCGCGGATCATCGCCGCGGTCTGCTTCACGTCGGCGTTGGTGAGGTAGAACCCGCGCACCGCGAGCGCCTGGTAGTCCTTCTGCTTCGCCGGCGTGTTCGGGTAGATGAGCAGCGAGTTCTCGTTGATGACCTTGCGGTCGAGCTGGTTGGTGGCGAGCAGCACCTTGAGCACGTCGTCGAGGTTGGTGTTGCGCACGAAGATCGTCACCCGCAGGTCCTGCCGCACGTCGCGGTCGAGCACGAAGTTGATGCCGAGCGCGCGCGAGATCGACTCGAACACCGAGCGGATGTTGGCGTCGCGGAACTCGAGCGTGACCGGCTTGCCGAGCGCCGCCTTGAGCTGCGGGGGGGCGGCCTGCGCCTGCGCCTGCCGCTCGCCGATCTGGCGCATCACGGCGCGCGCCGCGCGGTTTGCGGGGTTGTCGGCGAGCGCGGCCTTCGCCTTCGCCTCCGCCTCGGCGGTCCGCCCCGCCTTCAGGGCCGCCTCGGCCTCGGCCGCCGCCGCCGCCGCGCGCCGATCGCGCTCGAGCGTCTGGAGCGCGTTCTTCGCGAGCACGCTCGTCGGATCGGCGCGCAGCGCCTGCTTGAGCAGCACCTCGGCGGAGATCAGGTCCCCGAACACGCGGTTCGCGTCGGCCTGGCGCACCAGCTCGATCACGAACGCGTCGCGCGCCGCCACGAACGTGGTGAGCGCCTGCGCGTTGTTCGGGTTGTCGCGCGCGGCCTGCTCGAGCTTCGCGAGCCCTTCCTCGGTCCGGCCTTCGGCGATCAGCTTCCTGCCGTCGTCGACTGCGGGAATCGTGTTGCAGGCGGCGAGCAGCGCGCACAGCGCGGCCGGGACGAGCGTTCTCATTGCGTGCCTCCGAAGGCGAGCTCCTGCCTCTGCTTGAGCGGGAGGTAGATGAACGAGAGGCGCTCCTCGGTGAGCGCGTCGAGCCGCCAGGTCCCGTCGATGGTGTCGCCCTGGCGCACCACGTGATTGCGGTCGCCCTGCGTGAGGAACACGACGGTCCGGCCCTCCTCGATCAGCTTGCCCATGTAGACGAAAGGAAGGGGCGGCGCCTGCGGCGGCGCGGGCGGCGGCGGCGGCGGGGCGTTCCTGCGCGCTTCGGCCTCCGCGAGCACCTGCCACGATTGCGCGCGGAACGGATCGCCCGACGGCGCGCCGCTCCTGCGCGTCGCGAGCCGGTCCAGATCGAGCGCCGGGGGCTCGCCCGGCCGGGCCGCGCCGGCGCTCGCCGCGCGCGGCGCGGGCCCGGCGGGCGGCGGCCCCTCGTCCTCGCGCCCGACCAGACGCGCCGCGACCAGCGTGAGCGCGAGCGCGATGCCGAGGACGAGCCAGCGGGCGCGCGGCGGCAGCGCCATGTTCCTACGCTCCGCCCAGATATATGGTGAGCCGGACCCGGGCCTCGACGCGCGGGGTCTCCACGCTCTCGCGCTTGAGGCTCACCTCCTCGATCACCGCGGCCGGCACCTGCTCGAGCACCTCGCCCACGAAGCCGCGGACCTGCGCGTAGGTGCCCTGCACCGGCAGCGTCATCTGGTAGCGCGCGAGGCGCGGGCTCGGCGCGCGCTCGAGCCGGTACTCGCCCGAGGCGAGCTGCACGCCCTTCGCCTGCGCGATCGCGTGGATCTTCCCGAGCCAGTCGGGCGACGAGTCGCGCGGCGGGAAGAACGCGTAGAAGGTCGCGAGCTGGTCCTCGACCGGCGCGCGGCCGGCGCGCTCGCCGCCGCCGAGGCGGCGCTGGAGCGAGTCGGCCTCGTCGCGCAGCCGCTCCACCTCCCCGCGCAGCGGAAGCAGCGCGGTCGCGGCGACCATCGCCGCAAACCCGAGGAGGCCGAGCCCGACGAGGCCCGGCCAGCCGAGGCGCCCGAGCTCCTCGCGCAGCCGGCCGGCGAGCTCACTCGCGCTTGCCATGCCCGTCCTTTCCCGGCTCGCCGTCGATCCACTGCCCCACCAGCGTGAACGCGACCGGGCGCTGCGCGCCGCCCGGGCGCAGCTCGTGGCTCGTCAGGAACACGTTCGCGAGCGCGGGTCGCGCCTCGAGCCGGCCGATGTAGGCGAGCACGTCCTCGAAGCGCCGCGCCTCGCCGGCGATGCGCACCGCGCGGTTGGCCGCGTCGGGCTGGATCGCGAGCAGCGCGACCGACGCGTCGCCGGCCGCCTCGATCTCGCGGAACAGCGCGTCCCAGGGGATGGTGAGGTGCGCGAGCACCGCGTTCGCGTTGCGCACCTCGTCGGCGAGCGCCTTCGGGTCGAGCGCGGCCTGGCGCAGGCGCGGCAGCTCGCGGCGCGCCATGCGCTGCGTGTCGGCGATCCGCGCCTCCAGCCGCCCGGCCTCGCCGGCGAGCGCCCGGTACTCGACGAGCGTCGCGACCGCGGCGAACACGCCGAGCGCGAGGAGCGCCGCGCCGAGCCCGTGCCGCGGCGCGCGCGGCCGGACGAAGTCGAGGTGCAGGCGCGGTCTCACGCCGCCGCCCGCTCCGGCGCGGCGATCACGCGGAAGCGCCAGCGGCCCGCCGGCGCCGGATCGCCCGGCCACGGGTCGCGCGCCACGACGCAGACCTCCGCGGCGTCGGCCTCGATGCCCTCGGCGAGCCGGCACTGCTCGAGCGCCGTGGCCAGGGCGGCCTCGAGCGCGCCGGTGACACGCTCGCTGCGCAGGGCGACCCAGCGCGCGCCGTCGAGGTGCGCGACGCAGACTCGCCCGGGCTCGACCACGCCGAGCCACGCCGCGCCCGGAGCGAGGAATGGCCGCGCGGCGTCGAACGCGTCCGCGAGGAACGGCCGCAGCGCCGCGAGCCGGATCCGCGCGGGCGCAAGCGCCTCGCGCAGCGCGCCGACGAGCGCGGGATCGACCGCCGCGGCGACGCCGGGCTCGCCGAGCACCGTCTCCCACGCGTCCGCGCGCTCGCCGTACACGAGCCGCAGCTGGTGCTTCGCGAGCGCCAGGCGCTCGGCGCCGCGCGCCGCCTCGCCCGCGCTAGGCACCAGCGCAAGGCGCACGAAGTGGTTGGAGAGCGTCACCGCCGCATCGGCGTTCTTCCAGGCGAGCGTGCCGAGCGCGCGGCCGAGCGCCTCGACGGCGTCCGCCGGCGCGGCGTTCGCGCGCGGCTCGCACGCCTGCGAATGCGTCGGCCCCGGCCGCGGCGCGAGGCCGCGGGGGATGCGCGTCAGGTCGACGCGATCGGGTGCGAGGAAGATCTCGATCCGGTCACGCCACGAAGGTGACACGGTTGATCTCCTGGAGGTTGGTGACACCCGCGCGCACCAGCGCGAGCGCCGAATCACGCAGGAAGCGCGTGCCGTTGGCGCGCGCCTTGTCCTTGAGCGCGCGGACGGACGCGCGCGCGACGATCATCTCGCGCAGCTCGTCGGTGAGGATCATGATCTCCGCGATCGCGCGGCGCCCCCTGTAGCCGGTGCCGCGGCACTGGCCGCAGCCCCGGCCCGAGCGGAAGTCGAACCCGTCGGCGAGCGCCGGGTCGAGCCCGGACTCGGCGAGCAGCCCCGCCGACGGGCGATCGGCCACCGCGCAGTGCGGGCAGTTGACCCGCACCAGGCGCTGCGCGACCACGCCGTTCAGCGCCGCGACGAAGCTGTACGGGTCGACCTCCATGTGGGTGAAGCGGCCGAGCACGTCGAAGACGTTGTTCGCGTGCACGGTGGTGAACACCAGGTGGCCGGTGAGCGCGGCCTGGATCGCGATCTGCGCGGTCTCGGCGTCGCGGATCTCGCCCACCATGATGCGGTCGGGGTCGTGGCGCAGGATCGAGCGCAGGCCGCGCGCGAAGGTGAGGCCCTTCTTCTCGTTCACCGGGATCTGCA
>CAZIXQ010000093.1:0-12535 GCA_964543155.1 uncultured Enterobacteriaceae bacterium | reverse complement strand
GCCGGCGGCGCGGCCGAGCTCGGCGCGCGCATCTTCGCGCAGCCGCTCGGCCAGGCGCTCGGCCAGCCGGTGGTGGTCGAGGCGCGGCCGGGCGGGGACGGGGTGATCGCCGCCGAAGCGGTGAAGAAGGCCGATCCCGACGGCTACACGCTGCTCTATGCCACGAACACCGCGTTCAACTGGGTGCCGGCGACGCGCAAGTCGCCGCCCTACGACCCGGTCGCGGACTTCACGCCGGTGTCGCTCATCGGCTACTTCGGGTTCTTCCTGTTCACCCACCCGAGCGTGCCGGCGACCTCGGTCGCGGAGCTGCTCGCCTACGCGCGCGCCAACCCGGGCAAGCTGAACGCCGGGACCGGCAACAGCACGAGCCAGCTCTTCACCGCACAGCTCGCGGCGCTCGAGAAGCTCGACATCGTGCAGATCCCCTACAAGGGCGACGCGCCGCTCACGGTCGATCTGCTCGGCAATCGCGTGCAGATGGCGTTCGCGACGCCCGGCAGCGCGCTGCCACAGGTGAAGGAGGGGAAGCTGCGGGTGCTTGCCGCGATGTTCCCGAATCGCAGTCCGCTGGTCCCGGACGTTCCGACCGCGGCCGAGGCGGGGCTCGGGAAGCTGTCGATCTCGCCGTGGGGGGGCGTGTTCGGCCCGGCGCGGATGCCGAAGGAGGTCGCCGACCGGCTGGCCAAGGAAATCGCCGCGGTGCTTCGGCGGCCCGAGGTGCGCGAGGCCTTCGGCAAGATCGCGTTCGATCCGAAGAGCTCGACCCCGGACGAGCTGACCGCGCTGCTCAGGTTCCAGACGGAAGTCTGGCGCCGCACCGCGGAGTCGGTCGGCATCAGGCCGGAGTGAGCGCGCCGAGGTAGCTCCGGACCGCTTCCTGCCGCAGCACCTCCTCCCAGCTCGCAGCGTGCGTGAGCCTTCCGCGGTTCACGAAGACGAACCGCTCGCAGGTCTCGCGCAGGATGTCCAGATGGAACGGCTCGGTGGGGTGGAGGCACAGGACCACGAGCCGGCCCTCGCGCCGCAGCCGGCGGAAGAAGTCGAGCATGAACCCGATGTACCCGTCCTGGGTGTTGAACTGCGGCTCGTCGAAGAGGTGCAGCATCGGATAGTCCGCGCCGGCCGGCTGGAGCAGGAAGCCCGGCACCGTCCGCTTGAACGCCCGCACCTGGTAGGACTGGTGATAGTGGATCGCCAGCCGGTCGCGCTCGCGGTAGCGCACGCGATGGATGTCGCGCCCGCAGCACAGCACGCGGCCGGCCGTCGGGACGTTCGAGCCGGTGATCAGCTCGAAGAGCGTGGTCTTGCCCGACCCGTTCGGTCCCATCACCCCGACGATCGCCGGCTCGGCGACGGTGAAGTCGGCCTCGAGCGAGAACGTCGGCGTGCGCCGGAGCACCCCGCGCGCGTAGACCTTGCGCAGGCCTTCGACGGCGAGAAGCGGCGCGGCCATCGCGGCACTAGACCCCGAGCAGCCGCGCGCGGAGCGGCGCGTCGTCGGCGAGCGCCGCCGCCGGTCCCGAGTGGACGATCGTGCCGCGATCCATGACGTAGCAGCGGTCGGCGACCGCGAGCGCGGCGCGCACGTTCTGCTCGACCAGCAGAACCGCGACACCCTCGCGCGCGAGGTGCTCGATCGCGCGCATCACGTCCTGCACCAGCTTCGGCGCGAGCCCCTGCCCGGGCTCGTCGAGCAGCACGAGGCCGGGCGCGCCGACGAGCGCGCGCGCGATCGCCACCATCTGCATCTCGCCGCCGGACAGGTTCTCGCACTCGCGGTGCATCAGGTGCCCGAGCGCGCTGAAGAGCTCGCAGCACTCCTTCTCCGTCCAGGCGCGGAAGCGCGTGCGCTTGCGGGCGATCGCGAGGTTGCGCGCCACGGTGAGCGTCGGGAAGATGCGCCGGTCGTCCGGGACCCAGCCGATGCCGGCGCGCGCGATCTCGTGCGTCGGGGTGCCGGTGATCTCCCGCCCGCCGAAGCGGATGCGGCCCCGCCGCGGCGCAGTGAGCCCGAGCACCGAGCGCAGCGTCGTCGTCTTGCCGGCGCCGTTCGCGCCGAGCAGCGCGACGACCTCGCCCGGGCCCACCTCGAGCGTGACGCCGAACAGCGCCTGCGTCTCGCCGTAGAAGGTCTCGATCGACTCGATCGCGAGCATCGGCGCGGCCGCGGGGGCGAGGACCGCGCTCATGCCAAGGCGCCCAGATTGGAGCGCTGCACCCACGGGTTCGCGCGCAGCTCGGCCGGCGTCCCGGCGGCGATCACCTGGCCCCAGTGGATGACCGAGATGCGGTCGGCGAGGCGGAAGAGGAACCGCATGTCGTGCTCGATGACCACGATCGTGACCTCGTGCTTCAGCGACGCGATGAGGTCGGCGAGCCGCGCGGTCGCCTCGGCGCCGAGCCCGGCGGTGGGCTCGTCGAGGAAGAGCAGCCGCGGCCGGGCCGCGAGCGCGACCGCGATCTCGAGCGCGCGGCGCTCGCCGTACGGGAGCCGCTTCGCGGTGTCGCGCGCCTTGCCGCGCAGCCCGACCTTCGCGAGCACCGTCGCCGCCTCGTCGAGGAGCGCGGACTGGCGCGCGAGGTCCCCGAGGAGGTCGAAGCCGCGGCCGCGCAGCCCCGGCAGCGCGACGAGCACGTTCTCGAGCGCCGAATACTCGTCGAAGAGATTCATGGTCTGGAACGAGCGCGCGATGCCCCGCCGGGCGATCTCGCGCGGCGCGAGCCCGGTGATGTTCTCGCCGGCGAACCAGACCTCGCCGCGGTCGGGCTTGTAGCGCCCGGTCAGGCAGTTGAAGCAGGTCGTCTTGCCCGCGCCGTTCGGCCCCATGATCCCCGACAGCCGGCCCGCCTCGAAGGCGAGCGTGATGTCCTCGAGCACGACCGCGTCGCCGAAGCGCTTCGCCAGCCCGCGGGCCTCGAACAGCGCGCTCATCGCGCCGCGCCTCCGGGCGCGCTCATCGCGCGTTCTCCCGGCCGGCCAGGGCCGCCCACATTCCGGCGATGCCCTCGGGCCTGAACAGCACCATCGCCATGAACGCGAGGCCGTACCAGAGGAGCCAGGTCTCGGTGTACGCGCCGAGCAGATCGCGGGCGAGGATGAAGAACGCCGCGCCGACCACCGGTCCCCAGAAGCTGACGAGCCCCCCGCCGATCAGCACCATCATCACGACGAAGCCGGAGTTGTGCAGGCTCATCACGTTCGGGTAGGCCGACTGCTGCGCCATCGCGAAGAGCGCGCCGGCGAGCCCCGCCACCGCGGCGGAGATCACGAACGCGAGCCACTTGTAGAGCCAGACGTTGTGCCCGACGAAGGCGGCGCGGGTCTCGTTCTGCTTGACCGCCTGCAGGATCCGGCCGAACGGGGAGTGCACGAGGCGCCAGAGGAAGACGGTCACCAGCGCGAAGAGCGCGAGCGCGAAGAAGAAGAGCGCCTCGTTCGAAGCGAGGCTCACCGACGCGAACCCGAGCTCGACCGGGAGCCGCTTCAGGTTGAGGAGGCCGTCCTCGCCGCCGGTCACGCTGTGCCACTTGATCGCCACGAACCAGAACACCTGGCCGAAGGCGATCGTGAGCAGGGCGTAGTAGATGCCGCGCCGGTGCGAGATGAACGCGGCGACGACCGCCCCGGCGAGCGCGGCGGCGAGCAGCGCGGCGCCGAGGTCCAGCCAGAGGTTGGCCGCGACGTGCTTCTGCGCGAGGCCGAAGGCGTAGGCGCCGACGCCGAAGTACGCGCCGTGCCCGAACGAAGGCAGGCCCGCGTAGCCGAGGAGGAGGTTGTACCCGAGCGCGAACATCATCCAGATCATGATCTCGAGGGCGAGGTACTGGTAGAGCCCGACCTTTCCCACCCACAGCGGCGTGGTGGCGAGGAGCAGGAAGGTGACCGCCATCGGGCCGGTCACCAGCCCCGCGGGGCGCAGCGCCGCCGCGGCCGCGGGCGCCGCCGCGGGCTGGGCCAGGGTGAGCGGATTGGTGCGCTGCATGGCGGCTTGCGGCTGGACAAAATCGAATATACGTTCTAATCTGGGAACAAGCAAGAACGTTTATTCTGCGGCGCGATGACACCGAAGACCTACGAGGACCTGCGCGCGGCCATCTCGCGCGAACACCCGCGCCTGTCGCGCCAGCTGCAGCGCATCGCCGCGTTCGCGCTCGAGCACCCGCACGAGCTCGCGCTGTCCACCGTCGCCGCCGCCGCCGCCCGGCTCGAGGTGCAGCCCTCCAGCCTGGTGCGGTTTGCGAACGCGCTCGGCTTTGCCGGGTTCTCGGACATGCAGCGCCTCTTCCGCTCGCACCTGGTCGAGCGGTCGACCACTTACCGCGAGCGCATCGCGCAGCTGCGCGCGCGCGCCCGACCGGGCGGCGCCAGCCCGCCCCAGGTGCTGCACGAGTTCGTCACCGATTCGATCCACGGCCTCGAGCAGCTCGCCGAGCGGATCCGGCCGGCGGACCTCCGCGCTGCGGTGCGTCAACTCGCCGGCGCCCAGTCGATCCACGTCATCGGCCTGCGCCGCTCGTTCCCGGTGGCCGCGTATCTCGCCTACGCCCTCAACCGGCTCGAGCTGCCGGCGCAGCTCCTCGACGGCGCGGGCGGGATGAACCGGGAGTTCGCGCGCCGCATCGGCCGCCGCGACGTCCTGGTCGCGGTCAGCTTCCGCAGCTACACCCCGGAGACCGTGGAGATCGCGGCCGAGTGCCGCAAGCGCGGGGCGAACGTGATCGCGATCACCGACGGCGCGCTTTCGCCGCTCGCCGCCTCGGCGTCGGTGTGCTTCGAGCTCGGCGACGACACCCGGCGCGCGTTCCGCTCGCTCGTCGAGCTGCGCTGCCTCGCGCAGGCGCTGGTGGTGAGCGTCGGGCACCACCTCGCCGAGCGCAACGGCGGCGCAGCGCGGGCGGCCTGATGGGCGAGCGCGCCTTCGACGTGATCTGCGTGGGCCGCGCGGCGGTCGACCTCTACGGCGAGCAGGTCGGCGGGCGGCTCGAGGACGTGCTGAGCTTCGCCAAGTACCTCGGCGGCTCGCCGGCGAACACCGCCGTCGGCTGCGCGAGGCTCGGCCTGAAGCCGGCGATGCTGACGCGCGTCGGCGACGAGCACAACGGCCGCTTCGTGCGCGAGACCCTCGCCGCGGAGGGCGTCGACGTGAGCCACGTCGCCACCGATCCGGGCCGGCTCACCGCGCTCGTGTTCCTGGCGATCCGCGACCGCGACACGTTCCCGCTCGTGTTCTATCGCGAAAACTGCGCCGACATGGCGATCGAGCCCGCGGACTTCGACGCTGCGTTCATCGGCTCGGCGCGGGCGCTGCTCGTGTCGGGCACCCACCTCTCGACGCGTCGCACCTACGATGCCTGTCGCACCGCGATGCGCCTCGCGCGCGCCGCCGGCGCGCGGGTCGTGCTCGACATCGACTACCGGCCGGTGCTCTGGGGCCTCACCGGGCCCGGGCTGGGCGAGGCGCGCTTCGTCCCCTCCGACCGGGTGAGCGAGCACCTGCAGACGGTGGTGGGCGACTGCGATCTGATCGTCGGCACGGAGGAGGAGATCCACATCGCCGGCGGGACGACCGACACGCTCGCGGCCCTGCGCCGGCTGCGGGCGATGACGGCCGCGACGCTGGTGCTCAAGCGCGGGCCGATGGGCTGCGTGGTGTTCTCCGGACCGATTCCCGGCGCGATCGAGGGCGGCATCGTCGGCCCGGGCTTCCCGGTCGAAGTGTTCAACGTGCTGGGCGCGGGCGACGCGTTCATGGCCGGCTTCCTGCGCGGCTGGCTTCGCGACGAGCCGCTCGAACGCTGCGCCGCGTACGCGAATGCGTGCGGGGCGCTCGTGGTGTCGCGCCACGGCTGCGCGCCGGCGATCCCGAGCTGGGAGGAGCTCGCGCACTTCCTCGCCCACGGCAGCGCGACGACGCGGCTGCGCGAGGATGCGGTGCTCGAGCGCCTGCACCGCGTGACGACCCGGACCCGCACCGGGCCGGCGCTCGCGGTGCTCGCCTTCGACCACCGCGCCCAGCTCGAAGCCCTCGCCGACGAGCATGGCGTCCCGCGCGCGCGCATCGCCGAGTTCAAGCGCCTGGTCGCCGCCGGGGCGCGCGAGGGCGCCGGCAACCGGGGCGGCGCGGGCGTGATCCTCGATGAGCGCTACGGCGCGGACGTCCTGCCCGCGTTTGCCGGCTCGGGGTGGTGGGTCGCGCGGCCGGTCGAGGCGCCCGGCTCGCGTCCGCTCGAATTCGAGGCGGGCGACAACGTCGCGCTCGCGCTGCGGACCTGGCCACGCGACCACGTGGCCAAATGCCTGGTGTGGTACCACCCGGACGACGAGGCGGCGCTGCGCGCTGCGCAGGCGGCCCGGCTGCGCACGCTCGCCGCGGCGTGCCACGCCACCCAGCACGAGCTGCTGATCGAGGTGTTGCCGCCCCGCGCGACCCAGGTCGACGGCGACACGACGGCGCGCTCGCTGGCGCAGCTGTACGAGGCGGGAGTGTTTCCCGACTGGTGGAAGCTGCCGCCGGCCGCCGCGCCGGCGGCGTGGGCGGCGGTGGCCGCGGTCGTCGCGCGCCACGACCGCCACTGCCGCGGCGTGCTCGTGCTGGGGCTCGACGCGGAGGAGACGGCGCTCGAAGCGAGCTTCGCCGTCGCCGGGCAGTTCCCGGTCTGCAGGGGCTTTGCCGTCGGCCGCACCATCTTCGGCGCGGCGGCGCGCGACTGGTTCGCCGGGCGCGCGAGCGACGACGCGGTGGTGGCACAGGTCGCGCAGCGCTACGCGCGCCTGATCGAGCTGTGGGAGCGGGCGCGCAGCCCGGAACGCATCACAACGGAGCAGACATGAAACCGCGCATCGGCTTCATCGGCATCGGCCTCATGGGCCACGGCATCGCCAGGAACCTCGTCGCGAAAGGGCACCCGCTCACGTTCGTCGTGCACCGCAACCGGTCGAACATCGACGACCTGCTCGCCGCGGGCGCGCAGGAGGAGAAATCGCTCGGTGCGCTCGCCGACGGGGCCGACATCGTCATGCTGTGCGTCACCGGCTCGCCGCAGGTCGAGGCGGTCGTCTATGGGCCGGGCGGCCTGCTCGAGGCCTGCCGCGCCGGCACGATCGTGGTGGACACCTCGACCGCCGAGCCCGACTCGGCGGCGAGGATCCGCGCGGACTTCGCCGCGAAAGGCGTCGAGTTCGTCGACGCCCCGCTCGCGCGCACCCCGCGCGAGGCCGAGGCCGGCAAGCTGAACACGATGGTCGGCGCGACCGAGGCGATGTTCGAGCGCCTCAGGCCGGTGTTCGAGTGCTACTGCGAGAACGTGATCCACGCCGGCCCGCCCGGGGCGGGCCACAAGATCAAGCTCGTCAACAACTTCCTCGCGCTCGGCAACGCCTGCCTGATCGCCGAGGCGCTCGCCGCCGCGGCGAAGGTCGGGATCGATCTCGAGGTGCTCTACCGGCTGATCTCGGCGGGCGGCGCCAACTCGAACATGTTCCAGATGCTGGTACCGAAGGCGCTGCAGGGCGACTTCTCCGGGCTGCTCTTCGCGCTCGACAACGCGCGCAAGGACCTGCGCTACTACACCCACATGACCGAGAGCGCGCCGGTCGCGAGCCCGATCGCCGACGCGATCCACCAGACGCTCGTCGCGGCGAGCCAGCTCGGCTTCGGCGCGAAGTACGTGCCCTCGCTGATCGAGGCGCACGAGAAGCTGAACGGCTTCCAGATCATCAGGCGCTAGCAGGCGCTGCCACCGAAGGAGGAGACCATGAACGACCGAGTCAGGCACGGCAAAGGCAAAGTGAACGAGACCCGCCGCCGCATCCTCAAGGCGTCGGCGCTCAGCGCGGCAACCGCGGGCGCCTGGGGCGCGGCGCCCTTCCTGGGACCCTGGAAGCACAACCACGTCTGGTCGCAGGCGGCGCAGAAGAAGCCGCTCGTGATCGGGCTCACCATGGACGCGAGCGGCCAGTACGGCGCATCGGGCGGGATGGAGCGGCTCGGCGCGATGATGGCGATCCGCGAGTTCAACGCCAAGGGCGGGGTGCTCGGCCGGCCGATCGAGGCGATCCACATCGACACCGAGACGACGCCGGCGACCGGCTCGCGGGTGGCCGAGCGGCTGATCACGCGCAACGAGGCCGCGTTCCTCATCGGCGGCGTGCACTCCGGGGTGGCGAACGCGATCAGCCAGGTGGCGCAGAAGTACGGCTGCGTGTACTTCAACACGAACTCGTCCTCGCCGACCGAGTCCGGCAAGGACTGCCACCGCGTGAAGTTCGTCTGGGACGGCAACGGCACGAACTTCGCCCACGCGATCGTGAAGAACGCGCTGAAGGTGAACGGCAACCGCTGGGTGCTGCTCACCAACGACTACGTGTGGGGGCACAACACGTCCAAGGCGATGCGGGCGCTGGTGGAGGCGAACGGCGGCAAGATCGTCGAGGAGCTGCTGGTGCCGCAGAACACCCGCGACTTCTCCTCCTACCTGCTGAAGGTCCAGCAGATCCGGCCCGACGTCGTGGGCACCGCGGTCGGCGGCGACGACATCAAGGCGCTGCGCCAGCAGGTGGTGAGCCTGAAGATGAACCAGAAGCCGGCATGGATCAACAACCAGCAGGACTGGCCGGACGTCTACGGCCTGGGGCCGGACGCGATCTTCGGCGTGTTCGGCACCACCTGGTACTACCGGCTCGATCTGCCGGGCGTGAGCGACTTCGTGGCCGCCTACCAGAAGGTGTACCCGGGAATGGCGATCCGGGTGCCCGGCAACGTCTACTACAACGGCTACGTCGCCACGCGCGAGCTGCTGCGCTGCGTGGAGGAAGCCGGGTCGACGAACAACATCGCGGTGATCAAGAAGCTCGAAGGCCGCAAGATGGCCGCGCGCGACCGCATGCAGCACTTCGACGCCTGGATCAACCCGGCGACGCACCAGTGCCAGCAGACGGTCTACATGGCGAGCTACAACGACAAGCCGGCCGAGCGCGACGACATCTTCCGGATCCTCGCGCAGGTGCCGCCGCAGGAGGTGGAGGACCAGGACGCGCCCAAGGCGTGCAAGCTCGAGTCCTACGAGTCGACCCCGACCTACGAGCAGTAACGGGTGAGGCGGGCGCGGCGCGCCAGCGCCGCGCCCCGTCCGCATGGACCTCCTGCTCAACCTCCTGCCCCACCTCGTCAACGGCGTGACGCTCGGGCTGCTGTTCGCGCTGATCGCGCTCGGCTTCATGCTGATCGTCGGGGTGATGGAGACGATCAACCTCGCGCACGGGTCGCTCTTCGCGCTCGGGATGTACTTCGCGCTGTTCATCGTCGCGCCGAAGCTCGGCCTCTTCCCCGACCTGCAGGCGTGGTATCTCGCGCTGCCCATGGGCACACGCTATCTCCTGGCGCTCTTCCTCGCGCCGGTATTCGTCGGCCTCTTCGGCATGCTGCTGGAACTGTGCATGCGGCGCACCTACGGCCGCGACCCGCTGTACGGGCTGCTGCTCACGTTCGGCGCGGCGCTGGTGATCGAGGAGCTGATCCGGGTCGTCTGGGGTTCGACCGAGAAGCAGCTTCCGTTGCCGGACGCGATCTCGGGGGCGGTGCTGGTGGGGGACCTGATCTACTCCAGGTACCGCTTCTTCGCCGCCGCGTTCGCGGTGGCGGCGATCGGCGCGCTCTGGCTCTTCCTCGAGAAGACCCCCTACGGCGCGATGATCAAGGCCGGGGCGCACGACAGCGAGATGGTGCGCGCGCTGGGCATCAACCTCGCGCGCCTGCGGCTGTTCGTCTTCGCGCTCGGCACCGCGCTCGCCGCGGTCGCCGGCGTCGTGATGGCGCCGATCTGGGGCATCCGGCCGCACGTCGGCGTCGACGCCGTCGTGCCGGCGTTCCTGATCATCGTCCTCGGCGGGGTGGGGAGCCTCTGGGGCGCGGTGATCGCCGGACTGCTCGTCGGCCTCGTGGTCGGGCTGACCGGCGCCTACGCCTCGGAGTGGTCGCTCATGTCGATGTATCTTCTGTTCATCGCCGTCGTGACCTTCCGGGCGCGGGGGCTGTTCGGGAAGAAATCGGTGCTCGACGCATGAAGCCGCTCGACGGAAAAGTCGCGCTCGTCACCGGGGCCGCGGGGACGATGGGCCTCGCCGCGGCGAGGTTCCTCCTCGAGGACGGCTGCAGGGTGGCGATGGTGGACGTGAACGCCGCCGCCAACGAGACGCGCGCCGGCGAGCTGGGGGCCGGCGCGTTCTCCTTCGACGTCGCCGACCCGTCCGCAGTCCGCGCCGGTCACGCGCGCATCGTCGCGGCGCTCGGGCCGGTGGACATCCTCGTCAACAACGCCGGCATCCTCTCCAACAACAAGGTCGAGGCGACCGCCGACGACGAGTGGCGCCGCGTGCTCGCCGCCAACCTCGACGGCGCGTTCTACCTCGCGCGCGCGGTCGTGCCGGAGATGAAGCGGCGGCGCTGGGGGCGGATCATCAACACCTGCTCGCTCGCCGCGAAGACCGGCGGCCTCACCGCCGGTACCGCGTACTCGACCTCCAAGGGCGCGCTCACGACGCTGACCTTCTCGCTCGCGCGCGAGCTGGCCGCGTTCGGCATCACGGTGAACGGCATCTCGCCGGCGTACGTGAACACCCCGATGGTCACCGAGCAGCTCACCGAGGCCCAGCGCCAGGCGCTGCGTGCCCAGGTGCCGGTCGGCCGCTTCTGCGAGCCGGAGGAGTTCGCCCACGTCGTGCGCTTCCTCGCGCATCCGCTGGCCGGCTTCATCACCGGCGAGATCGTGGACGTGAACGGCGGCCTGCACATGGATTGACGATGAGCGCGCCGATCACGCCGCGAGTCGATTTCGGGACCGCGCTCGCCGGGCTCTTCCGGCTGGACGGACAGGTGGCCTTCATTCCCGGAGGCTACGGCGGCATCGGGGAGGCGATCGCCTGGGGCCTCGCGCAGCACGGCGCGACGGTCGTGGTGGCCGGGCGCAGTGCCGACCGGGCCGAGGCGCTCGCCGCCCGGTTGCGGGAAGCCGGCCACCGCGCCGGCGGAGCGGCGTTCGACGCGCACTCGGTCGCGAGCATTCGGGCGGCGGTGGACCGCGTCGCGGGCGACCAGGGCCGCCTCGACATCCTGGTGAACTGCATCGGCCTCAACCGCGAGCAGCCGCTGCTCGAGGTGACCGAAGAGGCCTTCGACGAGGTCTATCGCCTCAACCTCAAGGCGGCGATGTTCCTCGCGCAGGCCGCGGCGCGCCACCAGATCGCCGGCGGCCGCGGCGGGCGCCAGGTGCACCTCGGCTCGGTGCGCTCGCAGCTCGCGTTCCGCGGCCGCGGATACTCGGCGTACGCCTCGACCAAGGGCGGCCTGGTGCTGCTCGTGAAGCAGCACGCGATGGAGCTCGCACCGCACGCGATCACGGTGAACGGCATCGCACCGACCTTCGTGCGCACCGAGATGATCGCGCACCACCTCGCCCGGCCCGACTTCCTCGAGAAGACGCTGCCGCGCATCCCGCTCGGGCGGCTCGCGGAGCCGCGCGACATCGTCGGGCCCGCGCTGCTCTTCTGCTCCCCCGCGGGCGCTTTCGTCACGGGCCAGACGCTGTACGTGGACGGAGGCATCACCGCCAGCCAGTGACCGCCCGGAAGCGGGCAAAATAGCGGCCTCGCGCCAGGAGAGCCCGCATGAACAAGCCCATCGAAGTCCACACCGTTGCGCATTGGATCGGCGGCAAGCCCATCGCCTCGACGAGCGGGCGCTCGGGCGAGGTCACCAACCCCGCCACCGGCGCGGTCACGAAGCGCGTGCCGTTCGCCAATGCTGCGGAGGTCGATGCCGCCGTCCAGGCGGCGCAAGCCGCGCTGCCCGCATGGCGCGACGCGCCGCCGCTGCGGCGCGCGCGCGTGATGCAGAGGTTCCTCGCGCTGCTGCAGGAGCACCAGAAGACGCTCGCCCAGCTCATCACCGAGGAGCACGGCAAGACGCTGCCCGACGCGATGGGCGAGGTGCAGCGCGGGCTCGAGGTGGTCGAGTTCGCCTGCGGCATCCCGAACCTCCTCAAGGGCGAGCACTCGGAGAACGTCGGCACGCAGGTGGACACGCACACGGTGCGTCAGCCGGTCGGCGTCTGCGCCGGGATCACGCCGTTCAACTTCCCGGCGATGGTGCCGATGTGGATGTACCCGGTCGCGATCGCGTGCGGCAACACCTTCATCCTGAAGATCTCGGAGAAGGTGCCCTCGGCCTCGCTGCGCGCGGCCGAGCTCTTCCGGGAGGCCGGGCTCCCCGACGGCGTCTTCAACGTGGTGCACGGCGACAAGGAGGCGGTGGACGCGATCCTCGCGCACCCCGGAATCGGCGCGGTCTCGTTCGTCGGCTCGACGCCGATCGCGAAGTACATCTACGAGACCTGCGCGCGCCACGGCAAGCGCGTGCAGGCCCTCGGCGGCGCGAAGAACCACATGGTCGTGCTGCCCGATGCGGACCTCGAGTTCACCGCCGACGCCCTGATCGGCGCGGCGTACGGCTCGGCGGGCGAGCGGTGCATGGCGATC
>CAZIXQ010000092.1:10029-12568 GCA_964543155.1 uncultured Enterobacteriaceae bacterium | reverse complement strand
CGGCGGCGGCAAGAAATTCTTCGTGAAGGACCGCGGCTGCGTGCCGCCGTTCACGATGGGGCACGAGCCCTTCGGCGTCGTCGAGGCGCTCGGGCCCGACGCGCGCGGCGCGGCGGTCGGCCAGAAGAAGCTCGTCTATCCGTGGATCGGCTGCGGGACCTGCGCGATGTGCAAGGCGGAGCAGGACAACTACTGCCTGCAGCAGCGCTTCCTCGGCGTGTTCCGGCCCGGGGCCTATGCGACGCACGTCGTCGTGCCGGAGGCGAAGTACCTCGTCGACGCCGACGGGGTCGAGGAGGGCTTCGCCGCCACGCTCGCCTGCTCCGGCCTCACCGTGTACAGCGCGATCCGGAAGCTCCCGGCGCTCACCGCGCGCGACTGGGTGGTCGTGCTCGGCTGCGGGGGGCTCGGCCTGATCGCGCTCTCGACGCTGCGCGCGCTCGGCATCGAGCGCGTCATCGCCTGCGACCTCGACGAGTCCAAGTTCGCGGCGGCGAAAGCCGCGGGCGCGCGCGAGACGGTCAACTCGCACGACCTGCCGACCGCCCTCGGGCGCATCCAGCAGGTCTCGGGCGCGGCGGTCGCCGGCGCGCTCGACTTCGTCGGCATGCCGGCCACGTTCAACCTCGGCACCGCCGCGCTCGCGAAGGGGGGCCGCTACGTGCTCGTGGGCCTCTTCGGGGGCGAGGTCACCTTCTCGCTGCCGCCGATCGCGCAGCGCGCTATCGCGATCATGGGCTCCTACGTCGGCACGCTCGCGGAGCTGCGCGAGGTGGTCGCGCTAGCGCGCTCGGGCAAGCTCAAGGCGACGCCGGTCGAGATCCGGCCCGCGACCGACGTGAACCGCTCGCTCGAGGAGCTGAAGGCCGGGAAGGTCGTCGGCCGCATCGCGCTGGACTTCGATCGCGCATGAACGATCTCGCCAAACCCGCGGACGCGCCGGCCATCGCGCTCGGCGACCTCACGAGCCGCTACCCGACCGCCCGCCGCCCGACCCTCGCGGCCAACGTCGTCTCGACCTCCCAGCCGCTCGCGGCGCAGGCGGGCCTCCAGGCGCTCGCCGCGGGCGGCAACGCGATGGACGCGGCGCTCGCCACCGCGATCACGCTCACGGTCGTCGAGCCGATCTCGAACGGCATCGGATCGGACCTCTTCACGATCGTCTGGGACGGCAGGCAGCTGCACGGGCTGAACGCCTCGGGCCGCGCGCCGGCGGCGTGGGCGCCCGAGTACTTCGCCGGGCAGAAGTCGGTGCCGATGCGCGGCTGGAACTCGGTCTCGGTGCCCGGCTGCGTAGCGGCGTGGGCCGAGCTCTCCGAGCGCTTCGGGCGCCTCCCGTTCGAGCGGCTCTTCGACGCCGCGATCCGCTACGCCTTCGACGGCTACCTCGTGTCGCCCTTCGTCTCGGCGCGCTGGGCCCTGCAGGTGCCCGAGCTCAAGGTGCAGCCGGGCTTCGCGGAGGCGTTCATGCCCGGCGGCCGCGCGCCGCGCCCGGGCGAGCGCTTCCGGTTCCGCGACGCGGCCGCCACCCTCGAGCTGATCGCGGAGACGCGCGGCAGGGCGTTCTACCAGGGCGAGCTCGCCGAGAAGATGGCCGCGCACGCCGCCGCCTGCGGCGCCGCGCTGACGGTCGCCGATCTCGCCGCGCACACGAACGACTGGGTCGGGACGATCACGCAGGACTACCGCGGGTTCACGGTGCACGAGATCCCGCCGAACGGCCAGGGCATCATCTGTCTCATCGCGCTCGGGATCCTGCAGCACTTCGACGTGGCGAGCCTGCCGGTCGACGGCCCGGACAGCGTGCACCTGCAGATCGAGGCGGTGAAGCTCGCGCTCGCCGACGCGCGCCGCCACGTCGCCGACCCGCGCGCGATGGAGGTGAAGGCCGCCGCGCTCCTCGACCCTGGATATCTCTCCGTACGCGCGAAGCAGATCGACATGCAGCGCGCCCAGGACTTCGGCCACGGCTCGCCCCCGCGCGGCGGCACGGTCTACCTCACCGCGGCCGACGCCGAGGGGATGATGGTATCGCTCATCCAGTCGAACTTCGCCGGCTTCGGCTCGGGCGTCGTGGTGCCGGGGACCGGCATCAGCCTGCAGAACCGCGGCTCGGGGTTCGTGCTGGACGAGGGGCATCCGAACCGCGTGGGACCGCGCAAGCGCCCCTACCACACCATCATTCCGGGCTTCGTCACGCGCGACGGCGCGCCGGTGATGAGCTTCGGCCTGATGGGCGGCACGATGCAGGCGCAGGGGCACGCCCAGCTCATGGTGCGCATGGCCGACTACGGCCAGCACCCGCAGAGCGCGATCGACGGGCCGCGCTTCCGCGTCATCGCCGGCCTCGAGGTCAACATCGAGCGGGAGTTCCCGGCGGCGACGCTCGAGGCGCTCGCGCGGCGCGGCCACAACCTGGTCAAGCTGCCGGAGGGGTACATGGATTTCGGGTGCTCGCAGATCGCGCTGAAGATCGACGGCGGCTACGTGTGCGCGTCCGACGCGCGGCGCGACTCGCTCGCGGTCGGCTTCTGAGGCG
>CAZIXQ010000092.1:0-9929 GCA_964543155.1 uncultured Enterobacteriaceae bacterium | reverse complement strand
TGAGCGCCGAGCTCTGCTTCCTCTCCGCAGCCGAGCTCGTCGCGCGCTACGCGGCGAAGACGCTCTCCCCGGTCGAAGTGACGCGCGCGGTGCTCTCGCGCATCGACGCGCTCAACCCGAAGCTCAACGCCTATTGCCTGGTCGACCACGACGGCGCGCTCGCCGCGGCACGGGCGGCCGAAGCGCGCTGGGCGAAGGGCGCGCCGCTCGGCCCGGTCGACGGCGTGCCCGCGTCGATCAAGGACCTCGTGCTCGCGCAGGGCTGGCCGACGCTGCGCGGGTCGAGGACGGTCGATCCGGCGGGGCCCTGGCACGACGACGCGCCCGCCACCGCGCGGCTGCGCGAATCGGGCGCGGTGCTCCTCGGCAAGACCTGCACGCCCGAGTTCGGCTGGAAGGGCGTGACCGACAGCGCGCTCACCGGCATCACGCGCAATCCGTGGAACCTCGCGCGCACGCCCGGCGGATCGAGCGGCGGCGCGTCCGCGCAGGTCGCGGCGGGCCTCGGTCAGCTCGCGGTCGGCACCGACGGCGGCGGCTCGATCCGCATCCCGTGCGGCTTCGCCGGGATCTCCGGCATCAAGGCGAATTTCGGACGCGTGCCGGCCTGGCCGCTCTCGCCGATGGGCACGGTCGCGCACGTCGGGCCCATGGCGCGCACGATCGCCGACTGCGCGCTGATGCTGAACGTGCTCGCGCGGCCCGACGCGCGCGACTGGTACGCGCTCCCGTTCGACGGTACGGACTGGACGCGCGGGCTGGATGCGGGAGTGAAGGGACTGCGGATCGCGTACAGCCCGCGCCTCGGCTACGTGACCTCGGTGCATCCCGAGCTCGAGGCGCGCGTTGCGGAGGCAGCGGGAAAGCTCGCCGAGCTCGGCGCCACGGTCGACCAGGTCGACCCCGGCTTGCCTGACTGCAGCGGGACCTTCCACGTGCTCTGGACGAGCGGCGCGTACAACGCGTTGCGTCGACTGCCGAAGGAGAAGCTCGCGCTCGTCGAGCCGCCGCTCATGCGCTGGTTCGAAGCGGGCTCGAAGTGGACGCTCGAGCAGTATCTCGACGCGGTCGCCGCGCGCCAGAGGCTCGGCGAGGACATGCGCCGCTTTCACGAGAAATGGGACCTCCTCGCGACGCCGGCGCTCGCCGTGCCCGCGTTCGAAGTCGGGCGCTTCACGCCGGAGGGCTGGAAGCACGGCGACCCGGACGACTGGACCACGTGGACGCCGTTCAGCTACCCGTTCAATCTCACGCAGCAGCCCGCGCTGTCGGTGCCGTGCGGGTTCACCGCCGACGGGTTGCCGGTCGGGCTGCAGCTCGTCGCGCCGCAGTACCGCGAGGACCTCGCCCTGCGCGCGGCGCACGCGTTCCAGCAGGCGACCGATCACCTGAAGCGCCCGCCGCTTTGAGCCCGAGGCTCGTCGCGCTCGACTGGGGCACGAGCTCGCTGCGAGCGTGGCTCCTCGGCGACGGCGGCACCGCGCTGGCGGAGAAATCCGCGCCGCTCGGCATCCTCAAGGTCCCCAACGGCGACTTCGCCGCGGCGTTCCGCGACGTGTGCGGGGAGTGGCTCGCTCCCGGCGTGCCGGCGATTGCGAGCGGCATGATCGGCAGCCGGCAGGGCTGGGTCGAGGCGCCTTACGTCGCCTGCCCGGCGGGATTCGAAGCCCTGGCGCAGGGCCTCGCCCGGACCGATGCGGGGCTCGCGATCGTTCCGGGCGTGAGCTGCCTCGATGCGAGCGGCGTGCCCGACGTGATGCGCGGCGAGGAGACGCAGGTGTTCGGCGCGCTCGCAGGGCCGCAAGGCGTCTACGTCCTCCCCGGCACGCACAGCAAATGGGTGACGGTGGTCGACGGGCGGATCGCCTCGTTCGCCACGTACATGACCGGCGAGCTCTTCGCGGTGCTGCGCAGCCACTCGATCCTCGGCCGCACGATGGCCGCGGACGCGCCGCACTCGCCGGAGGCGTTCCGGCGCGGGTGGGCGGCGGGCCTCGCCAGCGACGGCGCGCTCCTGCACCGGCTGTTCGGCGTGCGCACGCTTTCGCTGTTCGACACCCTCTCGTCCGACGCGGCGTCGAGCTATCTCTCGGGCCTGCTGCTCGGCGAGGAGGTGCGCGCGGCGGCGCGCGGGCTCGGCGCGAGGTCCGTCACGCTGATCGGCGATGCGAACCTGTGCGAGCGTTACCGCGACGTGATTGCCGGGGCAGGAGCCGCCTCCCATATCGCCCGGTCTGACGCTGCCCGGCTGGGCCTGTGGCGGATCGCGGTCAAAGCGGGAATCGTCTCCGCTGGCTGAAGTCCGGGTTGCCGTGATCGACGTAACGCGTTACGCTTTCGCCATGTCACGCCATACCCGCACCGCCGAGTCCGCACGCGCCCCGAGTACCGCCGCCGAGCGCATGCGACGCTATCGCGCGCGGCGGCGCGCCGCCGGGCTGCGGCTCGAGCGGAGATGGGTGCCTGCCGGTACCCGCGCAGGCACCACCGGTGTCCGTTCGTATTCGGACCATCGAATCCTCGAGGCGCGGAGCCTCGCTCTGCATTGCCTGATCGTCCGAAAGATCGAGCGCGATCCACGGCTGCTGAAGATCGCACGCCGAAACCTCGCGCGCTGGCTGGGCCGCGACGGCCGCGCGCCGCGCGCGCTCCTGGAATGGCGCGCGATTCTCGAACGGCCCTGGCCCGCGATCGCGGCGATCCTGACCGATCCCGGAGAGGAGGCCGCACGCCTGCGCCAGTCCACGCCATTCGCGGGCGTGCTGACCGCGGCCGAGCGCCGGAGGGTGTACGAAGCGTTCCGAGCTTGAGCACCTGATCCGGGCTGCAGGGGCGATCGCGGGCGACGGCCAGATCGTCGTGATCGGCAGCCAGTCGGTGCTCGGCCAGTTCCCGGACGCACCCGCGTCGCTGCGCGCGTCGATGGAAGCGGATGTGTATCCGCTCAATCTCCCGGAGCGTGCGGATCTCGTCGACGGCTCGATTGGCGAGGGTTCGTTCTTCCACGAGCAATACGGCTATTTCGCGCAAGGGGTCGGCGATTCGACCGCCGTGCTGCCCGAGGACTGGAAAAAGCGCCTCGTGCGCGTCAAGAACGCGAACACGGGCGGGGTCGAGGGACTGTGCCTCGAGGTGCACGATCTTGCGATTTCCAAGTACGTCGCTGGCCGGGAGAAGGACCTCGAGTTCACGCGCGAGCTGGCGCGGCATGGGATGACCCGGCGGCGCACGCTGCTCGCCCGCGCTGCGAGGACCGCGCTCGAGCCGGAAGCCAGGCGCCTGGTCGAGGGACGGATTACGCGCGACTTCACGCCGGCGCGCCGGCGCAAAAGGTGAGAAAGTTGCGACCGGAATGACGACACCGAGGAGGGAACGCAGATGCTGAAGATCTGGGGCCGGGTCAACTCGATCAACGTGCAGAAGGTGATGTGGACGGTCGCGGAGCTGAACATCCCGCACAGCCGCCTCGACGCCGGCATGGCGTTCGGCGTCGTCAACACGCCCGAGTACCGCGCGCTGAACCCGAACGGCCGCGTGCCGACGATCGACTATGACGGCTTCGTCCTGTGGGAGTCGAACACGATCGTGCGCTACCTCTACGCGAAGCACGGTCCGGTGCGCACGCTCGAGGAGGGCTATGCCGCCGAGAAGTGGATGGACTGGGTGCTCTCGACGCTCGCCGCGCCGATGACGACGATGTTCTGGCAGCTCATCCGCACCCCGGCCGAGAAGCGCGACGCCGCCGCCGTCGAAGCGGCGGTCAAGCAGGCCGCCGACGCGTTCAGGATCGCCGACGACGTCCTCGCGTCCCAGCCGTACCTCTCCGGAAAGTCGCTGTCGATGGGCGACATCCCGTTCGGCTGCTTCGTGAACCGCTGGATGAACCTGCCGGTCGAGCGGCCGGCGCACGCCAACCTCGCGCGCTACTACGACCGGCTGAAGGCGCGCGCGCCGTTCCAGAGCCACGTGATGATCCCGCTGTCCTGACCGGAGAACCCCGATGAGCGAACCCTCGCGCGGCCTGCGCATCCACTTCACCGACGGGAGCGCGCTCGCGGTGAGCTTCCCGCAGCAGCGCGACAACGAGATCGCCGCCGAGCTGATGCTCGAGGCGGTGCTGAAGGAGCGCCTGCTCACGATCGAGGCCGACGGCTGCCTCCACTTCGTGCCGTTCGAGAACATCAAGTACATGAGCGTGTTCCCCGCGCCCGGGAAGCCGGGCAAGACGGTCATCCGCGGCGCGCGCATCGAGGTCTGATCGCCCGCGCGACCGGCCCGTGGCGAGCCCTGCGCCGGCGGACGCGAGCGCCCCGCCCATCCCGGCGCGGGTCGTCGCCCTCGTCTTCCTGCCGTTCGTCACCGGCTACTTCCTCTCGTACTTCCTGCGCAACGTCAACGCGGTCATCGCGAAGGACCTCGCCGCCGAGTTCGCGCTGAGCGCCGCGGACCTCGGCCTCCTGACGAGCGCGTACTTCGTCACCTTCGGCCTGTTCCAGCTGCCGCTCGGCGTGCTGCTCGACCGCTTCGGGCCGCGGCGCGTGGTCGCGGCGCTGCTGTGCCTCGCCGCCCTCGGCGCGATGCTCTTCGGCCACGCCGAGGGCTTCGCGGGGCTCCTGTCCGGCCGCGCGCTCATCGGGCTCGGCGTCTCCGCCTGCCTGATGGGGTCGATCAAGGCGTTCACGCTCTGGTTCCCGCTCGCGCGCCTCGCGACGGTGAGCGGCTGGTTCATCCTGGTCGGCGCCATGGGCGGGCTTGCCGCCACCACGCCGGTGGAGGCGGCGCTCGGCGCGGCGGGCTGGCGCGCGCTCTTCTACGGCCTCGCCGCAGCGGCGCTGGCGAGCGCGGCGCTCATCGCGTTCTGCGTGCCGGAGAAGCCGCTGCCCGGCGCGGGCGCAACCTGGGGCGACCAGTTCCGCGGGGTGGGGCGGATCTTCCGCGCGGCCCTCTTCTGGCGCGTCGCGCTGCCCTACATCGTCACGCACGCGACCTACCAGGCGCTCCAGGGCCTGTGGCTCGGCCCGTGGCTCGCCGACGTGGGCGGCTTCGCGCGCGCGGACACCGCGCGCCTGCTGCTCGCGAGCGCCGCCGCGTACGCGCTCGGCTCGGTCGCCTTCGGCAGCCTCGCCGACCGCCTCGCGGGGCGCGGCATCGCACGCCTGACCACCTACAAGTGGGGCATGGCGGCCGCGATCGCGGCGTACCTGTGCATCGCGCTCGACGTCGGGCTGCCGCGCGCCGGCGTGCTCGCGCTGTACGGCTTCACCGTGATCTCGGGCCTCATCGCGCTCGCGCTGATCACGCCCCTGCTGCCGCCGGACATGTCGGGGCGAGCGATGACCACGGTGAACTTCTTCCACTTCGGCGCGTCGTTCGTCTTCCAGTGGGGCATCGGCGCGGTGCTGCGCGCCTTTCCGGCGGTGGACGGCCGCTATCCCGCGCAGGGCTACGCGGTCGCCCTGCTCGCGATCGGCGTCCTGCAGGTCGCGGCGCTCGCCTGGCTCCTGCCGGTGCGCGCCGCGCGCCTGGAAGCGGCTAGCGCGGGCGCAGCGGATCCGGGCCGTTCGGCGCGCCCGGACGCGGAAAGAGCGGCAGGTCCGCGGTGAGCTGCAGGTAGAGGAGCGCCTCGATCTGGCCCTCGATCTGGAAGAAGCGCGCGGCGGTGCGCCCCGAGGTCTCCGCCGCGAAGCGCGGGAAGTAGCGCTCCTTCAGGCGCACGCGCTCGGCGTCGAGCGCGAAGGCGCGCTGCATGAGCTCGGCGGCCTTCTCGTCGGACATCGTCCCGTAGCTCTGCGCATACTCCTGCAGCAGCGCGAACCGGCCGTCGCCGACGCGCGTCACGTCGGCCTCGTAGTCGCGGTAGACGCGCCAGAACGGCGCCTCCTCGCGCGCGGAGAGCTCCATGCCGGTGGCGACGACGTTCGCCTTCTCGCGGCGCAGATCGGCGCGCAGGAGCTCGAGGTAGTTCGGCGCAGTGCCGTCCTCGCGCGGCGCCTGCGCGAGCGCAGCGCCGGCGATCACGGCGAGCGCGAGCAGGAGCAGGGTGCGCTTCATCACGGTCCGACCGGTCCCGCATCCACGGCCGCGGAGGACACCGCAGGCGGACGTCCGAGGGCGGCGAGCGCGGCCGCGCGCGCCCCCGCATCGAGCTGCGCGAGCCGGCGCACCTCGGCGTAGAACCTGCCCATGTCGCCGCCCTCGCGCGCGAGCAGCGCGCGGAACGCGGGCACGAGCTCCTCGTACGTCGCCACCGATGCGAGCTGGGCGTTGTTCACGCCCTTCTCGAACCACAGGTCGTAGCCGCCCCACCCGCCCCAGCGCTCCGCCTTGAGCGCGCGATAATCGGCTTCCATCCGGGCGAGCAGGCGCGCCTTGCCCGCGCGCTTCTCGGCGTCGGCCAGCGGCTCGCGGTAGAACGCCTCGAGCCGCGCGCGGTAGTCGAGCACGAGCCCCACGAACCCGGCCCGGCGCGCGCGCATCTCCGGGTACGCGGCGCGGCTCGCCGCGGTGCCGTGCCGCTCGAGCCAGCGCCGCACGCCCTCCTCCTCGACCGCGACCGCGAACGACTCGTTGAACACCGTGTCGCCCTTCACGTACACGAGCTGGTGCGCGAGCTCGTGGAAGACCAGCCGCGCGAGCTCCGCGTCGGGATAGCGCACGAAGGTGTTGAGCACGGGGTCGTCGAACCAGCCGAGCGTCGAGTACGCCGGCACGCCGTAGACGAACACATCGTAGCCCTCGGCGCGCAGCCCGGCCGCAAAGGCGTCGGCGTCCGCCCGCGCGTAGTAGCCGCGGTAGCTCACGCAGCCGACGATCGGGAAGCAGCTCTGGCGCGGCTCGACCGAGAACTCGGGCGCGGCGAACACGTTCCACACGACGTACGGCCGCCCGAGGTCGGCGTAGGCGCGGTAGCTGCCGTTGTCGGGCAGCCCGAGCTCGCGCGTCGCGAACTCGCGGATCTCGAGCGCCCGCGCGAGCTGCGCGCGCAGCTCCGGCGGCGTGGATGGGTCGGCGAGCCGCGCTTCGATCGACTGCGAGCGGCTGACCACGTCCAGGTGGCCGACCACCGCCTGACCGTAGTACGAGAGCGTCGTGCAGCCGCCGATCGCCGCGGCGACCGCGGCGGCCCCGGCGAGGAGGAGCGCGGCGCGGCGCCTCATCGCGCGAACCGCCCGCTCGCCAGGAAAGCGGCCGCCTGCGCCGCGACCGGGCGCGACACGAGCATCTCGCTGTGGGCCACCGGCATCACCAGGTGGTCGGCGAGACCCGGATGACGCGTCTCCTCGACGCGCACGACCCCGTCGTTCGGCCCGGGGAGGCGCAGGACGAGGCTCGCGAGCCCCAGCCGTCGCGTGCCGGCGATCGCGCCCGCCTCCACGCCCGGCGGGACGTCGAGCTCGGGCATGTCGGACCACAGGGCGCGGGTCGTGCCGAGCAGCGGCGCGAGCAGGCGCATGCGCGCGATCGCGCGCCCGCACTGGCACTCGGCGAGCGGGACCCCGAGCAGCACGATCCGCCGCACGCGCGCGTCCGGCCGGCGCGCGAGCGCGCGCAGCGCAACCAGCCCCCCGAGGCTGTGCGCGACGATGCCGAGGCGCTCGCCGGGGCATTCCGCGATCGCGCGCGCGACCCGGCCCGCGTTGTGCTCGAACTCGTCGAGCGCCGAGAAGTACCCGACGGGGTGCGGGCGGAAGCCGTGCCCGGCGAGCGCGCGGGCGAGGTAGAGCATGATCGCGCGGTTGGTCCACAGGCCGTGGACGAGCAGCACCTCGCCGGCGCGCGCGTGCGCGGTCTCTGGGGAAGCGGCGGCGGTGCGGCGCTGTTGCATCGTGCGGGGCTGCGGCGGGGACACGCGAAGCGGATTCTAGCGGCGGGTCACGCGGTCGCGGCGCGCGGGACGGCGCGCCGCAGCGCGAGCGGGACGACAACCGGCCGCATCCCTGCCGCTACTCCACCTCGACGGTGCCGCTGGCGACCACGTTCACCTGGCTGGTGCCGGCCTCGAACGCCGGCGGGGCGACCTCGGCGGCCGCCGGGGCCATCGCGCTCCGCGCGAGCGGGCGCGGCCCGGGCGCGAATCCGCCGGTGTTGAGCCCGATGCGGCGGATCTTGTAGCCGCGGCCGCCGAGCGCCTTCGCCGCGATGTCGGCGCGCGCGCGGAACGCGGCCACGCCCTCGGTGATCAGCTCGTTCTCGACCTGGCGCCGCAGCTCCGGCGAGACGGAGAACGAGACGCCGCCGAGCTGCAGCGAGGACTGGAGCCGGCCGATCAGCGCCGCCATCGCCTGGGTGTCCTTCGACTCGAGGCGGATCTCGGTGCGGCCGCGCCAGCCGGCGAGCTTGTTCTGGCGGTCGTAGACCGGGTAGGTCTGCGTGAAGCCGGAGCGGGCCTTCACGCTCTTGAACTCGCCGGCGGTCCTCAGCGCGTCGGTCGCGAGGCGGTTCAGCTCGCCGGCGACCTTCGGCGCGGACGGATCGGAGACCTCGGCGTAGAGGCTCGCGTTCATCAGGTCGTTCGGCACTTCGCGCGACACCTCGGCCTGCAGGTCGACCTGGTTGAAGCGGACGGGATCGAGCGGCGCCTGCGCGGCGGCGGCGCCGGCGCCGAGCAGGCCGGCGAGCGCGACGAGGGTGGTGCGGATCATTTCGGCTCCTGGGTGAAGGGGATCACGGCGGGTTCAAACGCCGCCCGCGGCGCAACGGGGTTACGCGCGTCGGCGGGCTATGCCTAGCGCCCCTGACTTTACTCAACCGGCTGCGTCGCTGCTGGTCGTGCCTCGCGCCGCTCGGCCCGCGCGAGCGGCGCTGCCCGCGCTGCGGCGCGGGCCAGCCGCGGGACGCCTGACGCTCAGGCGAGGTTGCGCAGCTCGCGCAGCGCCACCGACAGCATCGGCAGGTCGGGCGACGGCACGCCGCGCAGCTCCCCGACGATGCGCGTCGCGCGGTCGATCGCGCCGCGATGGCGCGCCTCCCAGGCGACGACCGGATCGCCCTCGCCCTGCGCCGCGGCGGCGAGCGCGTTGGCGGCGAGCGCGCGCTGCAGGCCCGCGAGATCGTCGCGCATCGCGCTCTTCGCGAGCGCCTGCCAGTGGCCGTCGCCGGGCAGCGCGCCGATCCGCTCGCGCAGCCACGCGAGCCCGAGCTTCGAGGTCACGCCGAAGTATGCCGCGGCGACGGCCTCGGTGGCCCGCCCGGTGGCGGCGGCGACCTCGGCGATGTCGAGCGCGGCGTACAGCGTGTCGAGCGCGGCGACGCGGCGCGCCGTCTCGGCCGGCACGCCCGCCTGCACCCATCCCGCCGCGAGCGCGTCGATCTGCGCCGCCGCGGGCGGGTCGACGAGCTGCGCCAGACGGCCGTGGATCGCCTCGATCCCCGGCCGGAAGTGATCGATCGTCGGCGCCATCGGCGCGGCGAGCCGGCTCGAGCGCAGGAACCAGTTGGTCGCGCGCACGATGAGCCGCCCGGCCTCGATCAGCATCTCGGCCTGCACGGCGTCGGCCACGGCGCCGTCGAGCGCCTCGATCGCCTGCCAGAGCGGCACGAAGCCGAACACCTCGCGCGTGAGGAGGTAGGCGCGCACGATCTCGGCCGCGCGCGCCCCGGTCGATTCCATGAGCCGGTGCACGAAGGTCGAGCCGACCCGGTTGACCATGCTGTTCACGACGTGCGTGGCGATGATCTCGCGCCGCAGCGGATGGCGCGGCATCACGCCGGCGTAGACTTCGCGCAGCGTCTGCGGGAAGTAGCGCCCGAGCGCCCCGGCGATCCACTCGTCCTCGGGCAGGTCCGAGGCGAGGAACTCGTCGCAGAGCCACATCTTCGAGTACGCGAGCAGGACCGCCCGCTCCGGCGCGGCGAGGAGCGGCGCCTGCACGCGGCCGCTCACCGAGAGCGACTGGGTCTGGAAGTAGTTGTCGCGCAGCACCAGCGCG
>CAZIXQ010000091.1:0-12662 GCA_964543155.1 uncultured Enterobacteriaceae bacterium | reverse complement strand
GACGCGACGACCCTGATGCGCCACGCCGACACCGCGATGTACGTGGCGAAGTCGAGCGGCCGCAGGAACTACCAGTTCTTCTCGGCCGAAATGAACGTCCGCGCCACCGAGCGCCTGCGCCTCGAGGCGGGCCTGAAGAGCGCGGTGGAGCACCGCGAGCTGCGCGTGTTCTTCCAGCCGCGCGCCGACATCGAGACCGGCACCCTGACCGGGGCCGAGGCGCTGCTGCGCTGGCAGCATCCCGACCACGGCCTGCTCGCGGCCGGCCGGTTCCTGCCGCTGATCGAGGAGACCGGGCTCATCCACTCGATCGGCGAGTGGGTGCTGAGGGGGGCATGCGAGCAGGCGCAGGGGTGGCATGCGCTGAACGGGCCGGCCTTTGCCGTTTCGGTGAATGTGTCGCCCAAGCAGTTCAACCGCGCGCTGCTCGGTCGCGTGCGCACCGCCCTCGACGCGAGCGGCGTCGAGCCGCGGCTGCTCGAGCTCGAGCTGACCGAGGCGGCGCTTGCGCGCAATCCCGAGGAGGCCCGCGCGGTGCTCTCAGGCCTGCGCGGCCTGGGCGTGCGGGTGGCGGTCGACGACTTCGGCACCGGTTACTCGTCGATGAGCCAGCTGCGCCGGTTCGCGATCGACGGGATCAAGATCGACCGCTCGTTCGTGCGCGGCATGCTCGCGAGCCCCGATGACCGCATCGTCGTGAAGGCGATGATCGACATGGCGCGCAGCCTGCGGATCAACTCGATCGCCGAGGGTGTCGAGACGCAGGCCGAGCTCGACCTGCTCAAGAGCATGGGCTGCGAGGAGTACTCCGGACACCTGCTCGCGGAGGCCGCGAGCCCGGGCGAGTTCGAGCGGCGCTGGCTGCGCACCGAGAACGTCTTCGCGCTCCGGCCGCGCCGGTAGCCGGGCTCACCCTCGCGCGCGGCAGCCCGCGGGGGCACACGCCTCCCGCGGCGATCGCGCCGCGCGCCCCGCGCGCTCTACGCGACGGTCGCCAACGCCTCGGGGCGGCGCGCTTCGCGGTGGCTCGCGCGGTTGCGCGCCAGGCGCTCGTCCACCAGCGTCACGATCTCGTTCAGCGTGTCGGAGACGAGGCCGCGCTGGCAGGCGATCTGCTGCACCAGGCTGTCGACCCGCTCGATGTGCTCGGCGCCGCCGAAGAGCGCGCGCGCCGCGGAGGAGGGTTTGCCCAGGCCTTCGGCCGCCTTTGCGTACTTCTCGAACGGCACGAGGTCGTCGGCCTCGGCGCCCAGCCCGGCGCAGAGCCGTGCGACCCACTCGTAGACCGCCCGGGAGCGATCGAGGTCGCCGTGTACCGCCTCCCGGATGGGGATCATGTCGTGCGGCCGGACGCAGCGGTAGTTGCCTGCGATCAGCATCGGCCACTTGGCGAGCGGCACGAAGACCGAATCGTGCACCTTGAGCTTGACCGGAATCTCGATCGCCTCGCCGTCGAGGGCGAAGCGGGCCGCCTCGATGTCGGCCTCGAGCCGGCGCAGCAGCGCCGTCGGCCCGGCGGCGTCGAAGCGCGCCGCCTTGAAGTTGGTCGGCAGACCCACCTGGAGGACGTTCTTCGGCTCGCCCGCCGGGCGGAATGCCTGGGGATCGGGACTCGCCAGGGTGACCAGGGCGGGGTCGAAACCGGCCCACACCGCGGGGTCGGCGTAGCAGCCCTCGAGCGCGCCGGTCGCGAGCCCCGGAATGCGCTTCAGGTAGGGCAGCGGCGGCATGTTCATGATCGCGAGGCACGGCTTGCGCGCCTGGGCGATACGCGCCATCAGCTCCCGGACGCCGGGCGAGCCGTACTGCGCCTCCTGCATCCCGAGCACGACGAGGTCGTACGCGCCCGGGTCCACCTCGTCGGGCGTGCTGGCCGACAGCGCGCCCGGAAGCGTCCGCGAGGCGATCTCCAGCAATCCTTCCCGGCCCCGGATCGGGAAGCGCACCCGGGTTCCGTCGCGCCGGATGAGCTCGGCGGTGGGCCGCGTGCAGACCAGCGTGACCCGGTGTCCAGCCATCAGCAGCTTGGTGCCGAGCAGGGAACCGTAGGAGGCCCCGAGGACGAGAACGTCGTAGCGCATCTGAGCGACTCCCTTTCTGCATTCGGTGCGGCCGTGACGCTGCCGCCTTCGCGTACGCGGACGATAAGGCCGAAACGAGGTAAATTTGACGCCGGAAATTTCACAGTGTCAATTTCACATCGGCATGACCCAGCACACCCGCAAGAGCCACTTCCTCGGCACCAAGCTGCGCGCCCTGCGCCGGCGCAACGGCCTGACGCTGGAGGAGCTGTCGACGCGCTGCATCCAGCTCGATCCGCAGCGCGCGCCGTCGGTGTCCTACCTGAGCATGATCGAGAGCGGGAAGCGGGTGCCCTCCGGGGACGTGCTCGCGCTCCTCTCGTCGATCTTCCAGCGCGATCCGGGCTGGTTCCTGGACGGCAACCCCGAGATCGAGCCGCCCGCGCGCGGGCAGCGGGCCGGCGCAACCGCGGGGGTGCCGTTCGAGCCCGCGTTCCTGTTCTCCAAGGCGCTGCTGCAGGCGGCGATTCCCGAGCTCCTCGCGCAGACCGGCACCACCGGGCGGCAGTTCGCGCACCTCCTGATCCGCTCGCACCAGGAGATGTCGCGCAACGACTTCCCCGACCTCGAGCGCGCGGCGGAGAACGTCGGCAAGCGCGCCTTCCCGCTCGGCGCCGACGAGCTGATGCGGCTCGCCCGGCACCACGGCCTGGTGCTGCGCTGGTTCGACCGCAAGCCGGTCCTCGCCCGCGACAACGACCGCGAGCTGCGCAGCATGGTGCGGTCCTTCTTCGAGTCGCCGCGCACCGTCTACCTCAACCGCGCGCTGCAGGACGATCCGGCGCGACTCAAGTTCGACCTCGCCTCGCACCTCGGCCACCGGATCCTGCACGACGGCGACGGGCTCAAGTCCGCGCACGCGACCGGCGGGGAGATGGGCGGCAGTCCGGAAGGCGGTGCAGGTACCGCGGCCGGCATGAGCCCGCAGGACGTCCTGCACGCCTGGCGCGACTTCGAGTGCAGCTTCTTCGCCGGCGCGCTGCTGTGCCCCAAGATGCCGTTCCGGCGCTTCCTCGCCCGCGAGTCCTACCGCGTGGAGGCCGGTGAGCGGATCGAGCTCACGCCGGCCGTGGTGATGCGGCGGATGACCAAGGTCTCGCCGTACCCGTACTGGCACTTCTTCGACGCCTATCCGCCCGGTTACCTGCGCGCGGTCTATCGCGGCAACGGGATCCCGCTGCCCTGGGGCAACCTGGCGCAGGCCACCGACCCCTGCCCGAACTGGGCCGTCTTCCGCATGCTCGACGCTCACCGCGGCGCCGACCGGGGCGCGCAGATCTCGGTCCTGCGCGACGGGGACCAGTCGCTGCTGTACTGCTGCCACTCCCGCCGGACCGACGACATGGCGGGCAATCCCCACGTCCTCTCGGTGGGAATCGACCTCGCCCCCGCGCTGCGCTCGCATGGCGTCGACTCGGACGACGTGGTCGCCCGCATCACCGAGGAATGCCTGCGCCACCGCGGCGAGGCGCGAATCCCCAAGTCCGCCGCCGAGGCGATCCGGGGCGCGGCCCGAGTGCTGAACATCGCCTGGGTGGAGGACGCGCTGTCGGGCCCGGCTCGCATCATCTGTCCCCGCAGCACGCGCTGTCCGCGGACGGAGCATTGCGACGGCGCCCGCGCCTCGCGTGCCCGGGAGATCACCGACGTGCGCGCGGAGATCATCAGCGAGGCGCGGCGCGGGCACTGAGCGCCGGACCCGGGGCGCGCGTCGCGACAGCGGCGGCCGCGAGCGCAATGCGCCCCGACCGCCGTCTCGCGCTCGCTACTTCGAGAGGTACCGCATCGCCCGCTCGAGACCCTCGATCGTGGTCGGGTACATGCGCCCGCCCATGATCTCGCGCAGCACCGCGATCGACTGCCGGTAGGGCCAGAGCTGCTCGGGCTCGGGGTTGAGCCACACCGCCTTCGGGTACACGTCGAGCATCCGCCGCATCCACACCGCGCCGGCCTCCTCGTTGTGGTACTCGATCGAGCCGCCGGGCTGGAGGATCTCGTACGGGCTCATCGTCGCGTCGCCGACGAACACGACCTTATAGTCGTGCCCGTACTTGTGCATGATCTCCGCGGTGCGCGTGCGCTCGGCGTGGCGGCGCCGGTTGTCCTTCCACACGAAGTCGTACAGGCAGTTGTGGAAATAGAAGTACTCGAGGTGCTTGAACTCGGTCTTGGCCGCGCTGAACAGCTCCTCGAGCAGCTTGACGTGGTCGTCCATCGACCCGCCGATGTCGAGGAAGAGCAGCACCTTGACCGCGTTGTGCCGCTCGGGGCGCATGTGGAGGTCGAGGTAGCCGGCGTTGCGCGCGGTCTTGTCGATCGTCGTGTCGAGGTCCAGCTCCTCCGGCGCGCCGTCGCGCGCGAACTTGCGCAGGCGGCGCAGCGCCACCTTGATGTTGCGCGTGCCGAGCTCGGTGTCGCCGTCGAGGTTGCGGTACTCGCGCTTGTCCCACACCTTCACCGCGCTGCGGTTGCGCGAGCTGTCCTGCCCGATGCGCACGCCCTCGGGGTTGTAGCCGTAGGCGCCGAACGGGGAGGTGCCGGCGGTGCCGATCCACTTCGATCCGCCCTGGTGGCGGCCCTTCTGCTCCTCGAGCCGCTGCTTGAGCGTCTCCATGAGCTTCTCCCAGCCGCCGAGGGACTCGATCAGCGCCTTCTCCTCGGGGGTGAGGTTGAGCTCGGCCTGCTTGAGCAGCCACTCGATCGGGATGTCGGCCTCGGGGCCGAGCAGGGTCTCGACGCCCTTGAAGTGCTCGGCGAAGGCGCGGTCGAACTTGTCGAAGTTGGCCTCGTCCTTGACGAGCGTCGCGCGCGAGAGGTAGTAGAACTCGTCGATCGACGGTCCGATGACCTTCTTCTGCATCCCCTCCATCAAGGTGAGCCACTCCTTGATGGAGACCGGAACCTTGGCGTGCTTGAGCTTGAGGAAGAAGCCGGTGAGCATCGGTCCGCGTTCCGCGCGCCCTGCTACCGGTTCTGCCGCGCCATGAAGACGAGCCGCTCGAACAGGTGCACGTCCTGCTCGTTCTTCAGCAGCGCCCCGTGCAGCGGCGGCACGATGGTCTTGCGGTCCTTGGCGCGCAGGGCGTCGGGCGGGATGTCCTCGGCGAGGAGCAGCTTCAGCCAGTCGAGGAGCTCCGAGGTGGAGGGCTTCTTCTTCAGGCCGGGCACCTCGCGCACCTCGAAGAACACCTCCAGCGCCTCGCGCAGCAGGGTCTTCTTGATGCCGGGGAAGTGGACGTCCACGATCCGCTCCATCGTCTCCTTGTCCGGGAAGCGGATGTAGTGGAAGAAGCAGCGGCGCAGGAACGCGTCGGGCAGCTCCTTCTCGTTGTTCGAGGTGATGAAGACGATCGGGCGGTGCTTCGCCTTGACGAGCTCGCGGGTCTCGTACACGAAGAACTCCATCCGGTCGAGCTCGCGCAGCAGATCGTTCGGGAACTCGATGTCGGCCTTGTCCACCTCGTCGATCAGCAGGACGACCGGCGTGTCGGACGTGAGCGCCTGCCAGAGCATGCCCTTCACGATGTAGTTCGAGATCTCGTGCACGCGCGGGTCGCCGAGCTGCGAGTCGCGCAGGCGGGAGACCGCGTCGTACTCGTACAGCCCCTGCTGCGCCTTGGTCGTGGACTTGATGTGCCACTCGAGGAGCGGCAGCCCGAGCGCCTGCGCGACCTCCTCGGCGAGCTTGGTCTTGCCGGTGCCCGGCTCGCCCTTCACGAGCAGGGGTCGCTGGAGGGTGATTGCGGCGTTGACCGCCAGCTTGAGGTCGTCGGTGGCGACGTAGGTGTCGGAGCCTTTGAAGCGCATTCGCATCCTTTCGGGGATCGCGCGATTATACCGGCGCGATGCGCGCGCTCGCCTTGCTCTGCTGGGGCCTCTCGACCGTGGCCGCCGCGACGCCGCTCGTCGCGGTGGACGTCGGGCACTACGCGGGCGAGCCCGGGGCGACGAGCGCGCGCGGGCGCCCCGAGTTCGAGTTCAACCGCGCGCTCGCGCTCGAGCTCGCGCGGGCGCTCGAAGCGCGCGGCCTGGGGACGCGGCTGATCGGCGTGAACGGAGACGTGACGGTGCTCTCCCGCCGCACGGCGGAGGCTCGCGACGCGGCGCTCTTCGTGTCCGTGCACCACGATTCGGTGCAGCCGCACTACCTCGAAGAGTGGGAGCACGGCGGCGAGCGGCGGAAGTTCAGCGACCGCTATGCCGGATTCTCGCTCTTCGTTTCGCGCCGCAATCCCGGGTTCGAGCAGAGCCTCGCGTGCGCGTCGGCGATCGGCCGCGCGCTGCGCGCCGCGGGCTTCGCCCCGTCGCTCTACCACGCCGAGCCGATCCCGGGGGAGTCCAAGCCGTTCGCCGATCGAGCGAACGGCGTCCACTACTACGACAATCTCGTCGTGCTGCACAGTGCGACCCAGCCGGCCGTGCTCGTCGAGGCCGGCGTGATCGTCAACCGCGCGGAGGAGCTCGCGCTTGCCGAGCCGGTCACGCAGCGGCGCATCGCCGCGGCAGTGGCGGAGGGTGCGCGCCGCTGCCTCGGTGTCGCGCCGCGCTGAGCGGCGCACGCTTTGACCTGCCCTGGGGCCGTCGGGTAGAATCGCGCCGCTTTTCGCGGACTCCGCTCCGCACCAACCAGGAAGGCGACCAGGATGAGAACGACAATCGCCGCCGCGCTCGCCGCCCTCGCGTTCGCGGGCGCCGCGCAGGCGCAGCAGGCCGCACCGCAGGGCGATGCGGCGCGCGCGCAGGCGAAGCTCTCGATGTGCAACGGCTGCCACGGCATCGTGGGCTACCGCACCGCCTTCCCCGAGGTCTACCACGTCCCGCGCATCGGCGGCCAGAATCCCGCCTACATCGTCAAGGCGCTCGAGGCCTACAAGTCGGGCGAGCGCGACCACCCGAGCATGCGCGGCATCGCCGCGTCGCTCACGCCGCAGGACATGGCGGACCTCGCCGCGTACTACGGCGGACAGCCGAAGTGAGGCCCGCGATGCGCAAGATCCTGTTCGGCCTGATCGCCCTGGCGTTCGCCGCGCCGAGCTTCGCGCAGGACGCCGCCAAGAAGGCGAAGGAAGTGTGCGCCGCGTGCCACGGTGACGACGGGAACGGCAAGAAGGAGTTCCCGGACTATCCGAAGCTCGCCGGGCAGTACGAGGACTATCTCTACCACGCGCTGCGCGGCTACAAGAGCGGCGCGCGCAAGAACGCCATCATGGCGGGGATGGCGCAGCCGCTGACCGACGCCGAGATGCGCGGCCTTGCGCGGTTCTACGCCGGGCAGAAGAGCGAGTTCAAGGAGATGCGCGAGCACGCGGTTTTCGTGAAGTAGCGGCCGTCTTCCGGGAAGGCGAATCGAAGGGCCCGCAACCGCGGGCCCTTTCACTTGGTGCGCGGCGGGTCAGGCCTGCCGCCGCAGACACTCCAGATACGCCTCCGCGTCCGGCGCCGCCCGGGTGCGCTGCGCGCGCCAGACCGTCTCGCCCAGGCACTCCAGGACCGCGTGCAACGCGTCGTGACGGTCGCCGCGGCGCGCGCGGATGCGTTCGAACTCGGCGCGGATCCCCGGCGGCTGGTCGATCGCGAGCTGCTCCTCGATCGCGAGGTGGAGGCTCAGGTGCAGGAACGGATTCGCCTCGCCCTGCTCCGGGACGTAATCGCGGTCGAGGAAGCGGTCGGGATCGTCGAGGATGTGGTGGTACTCGGGGTGGAGCAGCATCACGTCCACCGCTACCGTCTCGAGCCCCTCGAGCGGCGAGCGCTCGCGGTACTTGCGCCACGTCTCGAAGAGGAAGTTGCGGGCCTGGTCGCGGGACGGGTTGAACATCGAGGGCCTCAGTCCGCGCGCGTCTTGGACCGGTACTCGCACAGGTCGGCGATCGGACAGCGCGGGCAGTCGGGCTTGCGCGCGGTGCAGACGTAGCGCCCGTGCAGGATCAGCCAGTGGTGCGCGTCCTTGCGGTACGGCTCGGGCACGAACTTCACCAGGCGGTCCTCCACTTCGCGCGGCGTTTTTCCTGGCGCGATCCCGGTGCGGTTGGCGACCCGGAAGATGTGCGTGTCGACCGCGATCGTCGGCTGGCCGAACGCGGTGTTGAGGATCACGTTCGCGGTCTTGCGTCCGACCCCGGGGAGCGCTTCGAGCGCCTCGCGCTGCGCCGGAACCGTCCCGCCGTGCCGCTCGACGAGCAGGCGGCAGGCCTCGATCAGGTGCTTGGCCTTGCTGCGGAAGAGCCCGATCGTCTGGATGTAGGGGACGAGGCCCTCGACGCCGAGCGCGAGCATCTTCTGCGGCGTGTCCGCGACCGCGAAGAGCCGCGGCGTGGCGAGGTTGACGCTCCGGTCGGTGGCCTGCGCCGAGAGCACGACCGCCACCAGCAGCTCGAACGGGCTGCGAAACGCGAGCTCCGTGGTCGGCGTCGGGTTGGCCCGAGCGAGCCGCGCGAAGATCTCTCCGCGCTTCGCGGGATTCATCGGCCGCTGCGCGGCGCGAAGGCCCGCCGCCGCGCGCGGGCGCGCTCGAGCGCCGCATCGATCGCCGCCCGCTTGGCCGCGCGCGTCGGCGCGTCGCGCAGGCTCGCCGCCCGGCGGGCGAGCCGCTCTGCCTGCGCGGTCGCATCCCGCGCCAGGCGCGCCTTGCGCGCGAGGTAGCGCGAGCGCGCCGCGCCGCCGCGCTCGCGGGTCCACTGCGCGTCCGCTCCGGTCGCGGAAACCATCTCGATGCAGTCCACCGGGCAGGGCGGTACGCACAGGTCGCACCCGGTGCACAGCGCTGCGATCACGGTGTGCATCCGCTTCGGTCCTCCCGCGATCGCGTCGACCGGACAGGCCTGGATGCAGAGCGTGCAGCCGATGCAGCGTGCCTCGTCGATGAGGGCGACGCGCAGCGGCTGCTCGAGCCCGCACGACGGGTCGAGCGGCAGGTAGGCGCGGCCGGTCAGCGCCGCGAGCGCGCGGACCCCGGCCTCGCCGCCGGGCGGGCAGCGGTTGAGCGCCGCCGTCCCCGCGGCCACCGCCTCCGCGTAGGGCCGGCACGCCGGATAGCCGCAGCGCGTGCACTGCGTCTGGGGGAGCACGCAGTCGATCTCGTCCGCGAGCATGCGCAAAGGCTAAGCCGCGCGCGCGGCCGGGGCCGCGAGGCCGCGCACGATGTCGCGGACCAGGCCCGGGCCGCGGTAGACGAGGCCGGTGTAGACCTGCACGAGCGACGCGCCGGCCGCCAGCTTCTCGCGCGCATCGTCCGCGCCCAGGATGCCGCCCACGCCGATCACGGGGACGCGGCCGCCGAGCGCCTGCGCGAGCTTGCGGACGATCGCCGTCGACGGCGCGCGCACGGGCGCACCGGAAAGCCCGCCCGCCTCGTCGGCGTGGGGCAGGCCCTCGACGCCCGCGCGCGACACGGGCGGGTTCGTCGCGTTGACCGGGTCGATGCCGGGCCGCGCGGCGTGCCGCGCGATCGCGGCCACCTGCTCGTCGTCCAGGTCCGGCGCGATCTTCACCGCGAGCGGCACGCGGCGCTGCGCGCCCTTCGCCAGCTCGGCACGGCGGCGCTCGATCCTGCCGAGCAGGCCGTCGAGCTCGTCGGCCTGCTGCAGCTGCCGGAGGTTCTGCGTGTTCGGCGAGGAGATGTTCACCGTCACGTAGCTCGCGTACGGATGGACGCGCTCGAGGCAGGCGATGTAGTCGTCGGCCGCGCGCTCGATCGGCGTGTCGAAGTTCTTGCCGATGTTGATCCCGAGGATGCCCCGGTGGCGGGCGCGGCGCACGTTCGCGACGAAGCGCTCGACGCCGACGTTGTTGAACCCCATCCGGTTGATGATCGCCTCGCGCTCGACGATGCGGAACAGGCGCGGGCGCGGGTTGCCCGGCTGCGGGCGCGGGGTCACGGTGCCCACCTCGAGGAAGCCGAACCCGAACGCGGCGAGCGCATCGATGTACTCGCCGTTCTTGTCGAGTCCGGCAGCGAGGCCTACGGGGTTCGGGAACTCGAGGCCCATCGCCTGCACGCGCGGGCCGGGCAGCGGGCCGCCGGGCAGGCCGGGCAAGCCGCAGCGCGCGAGCCACTTGGCCGACGGCAGCGCGAGCTCGTGCGCCGTTTCGGGATCGAGGTGGAAGAGCAGCGGGCGCGCGAGTCCGTACAGCATGCGCGCCGGAGTTTAGCTCAGCCGTCCACCTCGGCCGGACTGAGCCGCCGCCAGAGGCCGTCGACGAGGCCCTCGATCGGGCGGAAGCGTGCCTTGTAGGCCATCTTGCGGCTGTCGCGGATCCAGTAGCCGAGATAGAGGTACGGCAGCCCGGCGGCGCGGCACTGCTCGATCTGCCACAGGATGTTGAAGGTGCCGAGACTCGCGCCTTCGAGCTCGGGGTCGAAGAACGTGTAGACGGAGGACAGCCCGTCGGAGAGCTGGTCGACGATGCTCACCATCACGAGCTTCGCCCCGTCGCGGAACTCCACCAGCCGCGTGTTCACGCGGCTCTGGAGGAGGAAGTGCGAGTACTGGTCGCGGCTGTCCTGGTCCATGCCGCCCCCGGCGTGGCGCGCCGCCTGGTACCGGAGATAGAGCGCGTAGTGCTCGACGCGAAAACGCAGCCCGAGCGCGGTTGCCGCCAGACCCTCGTGCCGGCGGATGGCCCGCCGCTGGTAACGCGTCGACTCGAAGGCGGCCACCGGGATGCGCACCGGCACGCATGCGCGGCAGGTGTCGCAGTGCGGCCGGTAGGTGAAGATGCCGCTGCGGCGAAACCCGAGCCGCACGAGGTCGCCGTACAGGTCGTTGCCGATCAGATGCGAGGGGGTGGCCACCTGCGAGCGCGCCATCCGCCCGGGCAGGTAGCTGCACGGGTAGGGCGCCGTGACGTAGAACTGCAGGACGGCATGCGGCAGGTCGTTCAGCTGCGACATGCGGCGGGTCTCGCGCTCCTCTGTGTTCGGGCCGGCGGCGACTGCCAACGCCCCGGCGGGCGGTCGTAGTCTACCAAGTCCTTCAGGCGGCGTGAGAACTCGCGGCGCGGGAGCGCGCGCGCGCCGAGCGAGGCGAGGTGCTCCGTGTGCATCTGGCAGTCGACGAGGCCGTAGTCCTCGGCGCGCAGGTGCTCGACGAGATGCACGAACGCGATCTTGGAGGCGTCCCGCCGGCGCGTGAACATCGACTCGCCGAAGAACATCCGGCCGATCGCCACGCCGTACAGGCCGCCGGCGAGCTCGCCGTCGATCCACGTCTCGGCGCTGTGCGCGTAGCCGAGATCGTGCAGCCGCCCGTACGCCGCCCGCATCTCCGCCGTGATCCAGGTGCCGGGCTGGCCGGCGCGCGGCGCCGCGCACCCGCGCATCACGTCGTCGAAGGCGGTGTCGAAGCGCACCTCGTAGGGCGCGTTGCGCAGGGTCTTCGCGAGCGAGCGCGTCACCCGCAGCTCGGCGGGGAAGAGGACCATGCGCGGATCCGGGCTCCACCACAGGATCGGGTCGCCCTCCGAGTACCACGGGAAGATGCCGTGCCGATAGGCGGCGAGCAGCCGGCGCGGCGAGAGGTCGCCGCCCACCGCGAGCAGGCCGTTCGGCTCCTTGAGCGCTGAGGTGAGCGGGGGAAAGGCGATGGTGGTGCCGAGCCAGGGGATCAACACTTCACCTGCTGGCGGCAGTAGTCCCCGAGCGCCTTGACCTCGCACGCCCCCTCGACTGCCGCGCGCGCGCGGTCGCCGTGCTCGAGCGCGAGCCGCAGCTCGTACTTGGCGAAGAAGTCGGCGAACATCTCCCCGCCGAGCGTCCCGACCGCGTACAGCTCGTCGGCGGCGCGGTCGTAGTCGAGGAGGATCGCGGCGAGGGGCTGCGGCGCGGGGCCGGCCAGCACCCGGCCGCCGTCGGCGGGGTCGTACTGGCTGTGCTCGGAGCAGCAGTGGATGACCTGGGCGAACCGGCTGCCCGGGGTCTTCTCCGCGCGATAGCTGATGAAGCTGATCTCGCGCGTGGGATAGGTGAGCTTGTGCGCGCAGATCGCGGAGTAGGCGACGATGCCGCCGCCCGCGCCGGTGCCGCCGGCCCACTCGTAGGCGCGCGCGTCGGTGGTCTTCAGTCGCGCGCGCGTGCGCGTCGGCCTGCCGAGATTGAGGAGGAAGCAGGGTGTCCCGGCGAACGGGTAGTGGAAGATGAGGTTCTGCCCGACCGGGATCGCCTTCGACTTGAGCGGCTGCCCGCCCGGGCCGACCAGCCGCGCACGTCCGTAGTGCCGCGGCCGCGCGTCCTCCTGCGCGAGCGCCTGCGCAACGAGCTCGGGGGCCGATGCGGCGGCGCCGGCGAGTGCGCAGGCGCGCACGAATCCTCTGCGGTCCATGTCGCGTGTCTCCGGGATTCGAGGCTAGCCAGCGCCCCGCGCGCTGTCAACGCCGGAGGGGCGCGCCGCCGGGTGTATGATCGCCGCGCTGCGGTGCGAAGGCGACGGTGACAAGTCGGCCGCCGCGGCGGCGGGTTGGCCACGTCAGAGGAGGGGGCATGGAAACGCTCAGGTCGGGCGCCGATGCGCTGTTCATTCTCATCGGCGCGATCATGGTGCTCGCGATGCACTCGGGGTTCGCGTTCCTCGAGCTCGGCACCGT
>CAZIXQ010000090.1:10871-12989 GCA_964543155.1 uncultured Enterobacteriaceae bacterium | reverse complement strand
CGAAGGAGTCGGGCATCGGCCGCGAGGGCGGCGTGCACTCGCTCGAGTTCTACACGGAACTGCGAAACGTCTGCATCAAGCTGTAGGCGCCCGCCGCAGCGGCAGGCTGCGGCGCGCGACGTGGCCGGCCAGCCAGCGCACCGATCGGTGCGCGCGCTCGGCGACGAGCGCGAGCGGCAGCTGCAGATAGTCGTCGTTGAACACCTCGAAACTGTAGTCGCCGCGGTAGCCCGCGTGGTCGAGCCGGCGCACGAGCTCGGCGACCTCCGCGCTGTGCGCACCCTCCCCCGGGAACACGCGCAGATGGCGCGCGGTTTCGATCCGCTCCTCCGGTGAGCGCGTCTCCTGCCACATGAAGTCGGCCAGCTGGACGAGGACGATCTTGTCCGGGTCGACGTCCTCGAGCGCCTCCAGGCCGGTGGCGGTGGCGAGCAGGTGAAACGCGTCGAGCGCCAGCCCCAGGCTCGGATGGTCCGCCGCCTCGACCAGGCGCCAGGCGTGGGGATACTCGTTCACGTGCCGACCCCAGGAGAGCGCCTCGTAGGCGATGCGGATGTCGAGCGGCAGCGCGAGCGTCGCGAGCTTGCGCAGGTCGCGCACCAGCGCATCGGTCTCCCCGGTCGCGTGCTTCGACGTGGAGGAGCACACCAGCAGCACGCGGGCGTCGAGCGCGTGGCACATCCGCAGCATCGCCTTGGCGATGTCGACCTTGTAGGCGTGCAGGTGTCCGGAGAGGCCTTCGAAATCGCGCAGGACCTGGAATCCGGTCACGCGCAGCCCGCTCTCCCGCACCGCCGCGATCGCCGCCGCCTCGCCCTGCGGATGGCCGGCGATGTCGCGCGCCGAGAGCATGATCTGGGTGAAGCCGGCCGCGCGCACCGCGCGCAGCTTCGCCTCGAGCGGGCCGGCGAGCGTGATCGTGTCCATGCCGAAGTGATCGAGGTTCATGGTCGCTCCCGTGGCGCGCCCGGTCAGGGCCGGAGGTGGCTCACCACCAGCTCGAAGGTCACCCCGCCGAGATAGATCTGGGTCAGCGCCCCCTTCTCGCTCGGCTGCACCGGACCGCGATCCACGAACACCACGCCTCGCTCGCGCAGCGCGCGCGTGGCCGCGATCACGTCGGGCGCGCCGAGGCCGACGCGCAGCAGCCGCTCCTCCCACTCGATGTCCTCGGCGCCCGGCGGCGGCTCGACGAGCTGCAGGTAGAACTTGCGGCACGGGCTCTCGAGCAGGGTGCCCTTGGGCAGGACGCCGAAGTACTTGCCCTCGGGCAGGACGGTGAACCCGAACAGGCTCCGGTAGAAGTCGACCCACTCGCGGGTGCGCTCGCCGTAGATGCTCTGGACGATGCCGAAGTAGTGCAGGCCGGCCAGGGCCGGCGGCTGGCGCGCGGCGCCGGGCAGCGGCACGAAGTCGACGTCGTAGATCGAGAACTCCTTGTGGCGGTCGACGAAGTACACGAGGCTGTCGCCGACCCCGCGGATGCCGGGGATGTTCAGCTCCATCGCCGAGGCGCGCGTGGGCATCTCCCAGGCGCCGAGATCGAGCGCGTGGCGCCAGGCGTAGCCCGCGTCGCGCACGCGCAGCGCGAACGCGGTGAGGGCCGGCGTCGCCGTGGGCGCGGCAAGGCCCGGCGGCGGCTCCGGGTGCGCGTTCACGATCAGGTTCATCGTGCCCTGGCGGTAGAGCATCACCTCGCGCGAGCGGTGACGGGCCACCGGCATGAAGCCCATGCTCTGCAGCAGCGCCCCGAGCGCCTGCGGCTGCGAGGTCGCGTACTCGACGAACTCGATGCCGTCCATGCCGAGCGGGTTGGCGGGCTCGGGGTTCTGCTCTCGAACTGTCATCGCTGCCCCCTGGGTTCCGAAACGGGCGTCACGGCACGAGCTGCGCGCCGGGAGGTCCTGCAGGTCCGCGGGCGGCAGTTGAGAGAAGTGCGGTGATGATCGTGCTCGCGGTTCTCGTCCGTCGATCGCGCGAAGTGGCGATAATTGCCGTGGAGAGGATAGGCCCAAGACCAGGATGCGCGCAACAGACGCCGGTCGGGCTGCGCGGTCGGCGTGGTTCGCCGTACCATGAACGAAGCACGCATCGCGGTCGCGGGCGCGGGCTACATCG
>CAZIXQ010000090.1:0-10861 GCA_964543155.1 uncultured Enterobacteriaceae bacterium | reverse complement strand
CGGCCGCGCGCACATTGCGGCCGCGCGGACGAGCCCGACGTGCGCGCTGTCGGCCGTCGTCGATCCGGCGCCTGGCGCGGCGCAGATTGCCGCGGAGGCCGGGGTCTGCCTCTACCGCTCGCTCGACGAACTGATCACGCAGGACCGACCGGACGGCATCATCCTCGCTACGCCCAACCGTCTCCATGTCCCGCAGGCGCTCCAGTGCATCGACGCCGGCCTGCCGTGCCTGCTCGAGAAGCCGATCGCGCCGACGGTGACCGAGGCCGAGCACCTGGTGCGCGCGGCCGAGGCGGCCGACGCCCGCGTGCTGATCGGCCACCATCGCGCGCACAGCCCGATCATGGCCAAGGCGCGGGAGGTCGTCGAATCGGGCGTGCTCGGGAGACTGGTCGCGGTGATGGGCAGCGCGACCTTCTTCAAGCCCGACCAGTATTTCGCGGACGGCCCGTGGCGGCGCGAACCCGGCGGCGGGCCGATCCTGCTCAACATGATCCACGAGGTGCACAACCTGCGGATGCTCTGCGGTGAGATCATCGCGGTGCAGGCGTTCGCATCGAACGCGTTGCGCGGCTTTCCGGTGGAGGACACGGTCGCGATCAACCTGCGGTTTGCGAGCGGCGTGCTCGGCACGTTCATGCTGTCGGACACGGCAGCGTGCCCGCGCAGCTGGGAGCAGACGTCGCGGGAGAACAAGGCCTACCCGAGCTACGACGACGAGGACTGCTACGTGATCGCCGGAACGAACGGCAGCCTTTCGGTCCCGACCATGCGGCTCAAGACCTATCCGCGCCCGGAGGACCGCTCCTGGTGGAAGCCGTTCGACGTCGGCGTGGTCGACCTGGTGCGCGACGACCCGATCAAGCGTCAGCTCGAGCATTTCGGCGCCGTCGTCCGAGGCGAGGCGAAGCCGCTCGTGAGCGCGCGCGACGGGCTCGCCAACCTGCGCGTCACCGAGGCGATCGCGGCGGCGGCCCGGACCGGCCGGGTCGTCGAGACGCACTGAACACCTGATCGAGGCATCTCACCCATGGCCAAGTTCCTGCTGCTCCACGGCATCAACCTCAACATGTTCGGCAAGCGCGACCCGGCGCAGTACGGCACGGTGACGCTCGCCGAGATCGACGTCCGCGCGCAGGCGCTCGCGCGCGAGCTGGGCGTGGCGCTCGAGTGCTTCCAGACGAACAGCGAGGGCGAGATGGTCGAGCGCATCCACCGCGCGCACGCCGAAGGCGTCGACGGCGTGGTCATCAACGCCGGCGCCTGGACGCACTACAGCTACGGCATCCGCGACGCGCTCGCGATCCTCGAGGTGCCGGTGATCGAGGTGCACATGTCGAACATTCACGCGCGCGAAGCGTTTCGGCACCACTCGGTGATCGCCGCGATCGCGCGGGGCCAGATCGCCGGCTTCGGCGTCGACAGCTATCTCCTCGGCCTGCGTGCGGCGGTCTCCGCCGCGCAGGCGGCAGCGAAGTAGCGATGATCACCGGCAGGACGACCTTGATCGCGCATCTCGGCTACCCGACCGAGACGTTCAAGGCGCCGATGATCTACAACCCGTACTTCGAGCAGGCGGGCATCGACGCGGTCGTCGTCCCGATGGGCGTGAGAGCCGAGGAGTATCCGCCGTTCCTGAAGCTGCTCTTCCGGTTGAGCAACATCGGCGGCGCGCTCGTCACGATGCCGCACAAGGTGACCACCGTCGGCCTGCTCGACGAAGTCACGCCGACGGTCCGGATCGCCGGCTCGTGCAATGCCGTCCGGCGCGCGCCGGATGGCCGCCTGCAGGGCGACACGTTCGACGGCGAAGGCTTCGTGCGCGGGGTCGCGCGCAAGGGCCGCCGGATCGCCGGCGCCCGGGTGCTCGTGGTCGGCTGCGGCGGCGTGGGCTCGGCGATCGCGGCGTCGTTCGCCGCCGCCGGCGCGGCGGAGCTCGCGTTGTTCGACACGAACGCCGCCTCCGCGGTGGCGCTCGGCGAGCGGCTGCGCGCCCACTACCCCGCGCTTGCCGTCACGACCGGCTCGAAGGATCCCGCCGGCTTCGACATCGTCGTCAACGCCACGCCGCTCGGCATGAAGGACGGCGACCCGCTGCCGATCGACCTCGCGCGGCTGGATCGGTCCACCTTCGTCGGCGAAGTGGTGCTGAAAGAGGAGATGACCCCGCTCCTGCGCGCCGCGCAAGCGAAGGGCTGCGCGATCCAGGTCGGGACCGACATGCTCTTCGAGCAGATCCCCGCCTACCTCGAGTTCTTCGGCTTCCCCACCACCACGCCGGAGCGCCTTCGCGCGGTAGCGAAGCTCCGGTATTGAATCGGGCAGGCGCCGTGACCGCACAGGATCCGCAACGCCCGAACGCCCGCCCGGTGCGCCGCGTGGTGACGGGCCACGACGCCGCGGGACGCTCGATCGTGCTGTTCGATTCCGCGGCGCCGAACGTCAAGGGCCGCGCCCAGGGCAACGCCTCGACGCTCCTCTGGGTCACCGACGAGTCGCCGGCCGACGTGTCCGGGACCGCGGACCGGGCCGCGCGCGAGATCGGGGTGCCGCCGCCGCGTGGCGGCACCATCTTCCGGCTCGCCGAGTTTCCGCCGTCCTCCGGCGGCGAGGACCTGCTCGATCACGCCACGGTGCTGCGCGATTTCGGCATCGGCGACGACGTCGCGCCCGGTCACCCGCCGCGGCACCCGCTCGTCCACCGCACCCGCACCATCGACTACGCCGTGGTGCTGGAAGGCGAGATCCACCTGCTGCTGGACGAGTCCGAAGTGCGCCTCTCGGCGGGGGACGTCGTCGTCCAGCAGGGGACGAACCACGCCTGGATCAACCGCGGCCCGGGACGCTGCCGCCTCGCGATGGTGTTCATCGACGCCGCCGAGCCGGCGGTGCTGCGGCCGCACGACGGGCGGTGATCGCCGTACACTCCGCAGGCCGACAGAGGAGAAAGCCATGACCGGAATCGTCGCCGCGGCGGTCGTTGCGCACGTCCCCACGCTCGGGCGCGACGAGATCACGCCCGACTTCCAGAAGACCCTCGTCGCCGGCGAGCGCGAGATGGGCGCCGCGGTGCGGCGCACGCTCAAGCCCGACCTGTGGGTCATCGCCTCGGCGCACTGGGTCGCGACGTTCGACTGGGTCGTCACCTGCCAGCCGGTGCACGAGGGCATGTGCGTCGCCGACGAGGCGCCGAACCTCATTCCCGGGTTGCCGTACCGGTATCGCGGCGACGCGGACTTCGCCGCCGCGTTCATCGAGGAGCTCGGCCGCGCGAACGTGCCCGCCGCGCGCAACGACTCCCCGCACTACGGCTGGGACTACGGCACCTACGTGCCGCTCAAGCACCTCGACCCCGACGCGCAGGTCGCGGTGGTCGGCATGCCGAGCGTGCTCATGGCCGACCACGCCGAGTGCCTGCGCGCGGGCGCGGCGGTGCACGCGACCGCGAAGCGGCTCGGCCGCCGCGCGGTGTTTCTCGCGAGCACCGCGTTCGCGCACGTCCTGGTGCGCGGCCGCCACAACATGCCGACGCCCGAGCGCGTCGCCGGGGACAAGGCGTTCATCGAAAAGCTGAAGGCCGGCGCGATCGAGGACGCGATCGCGGGTTTCGGGGACTACAGCCGCCTCGTCGGCGCGGAGATGGGCGGGCGCGTGCTGGCGACGCTGCTCGGCGTGTCGCGCGCGATGGCCGCCGACGGCGCGAAACTCGCCGGGCGCCAGTATGGCGAGTACGCGCAGTCCTCCGCGAGCGGGAACGCGGTGGTCCTGATGGCCGACCGCGGAACGCTCGCTTCGGTGCAGTAGGCACCGGAAGCGAGCCTCGCGCGCCCGGGCTGTCGATCGCTACTCTGAGGCATGAAAGTCTGCATCTACGGCGCCGGCGCGATCGGCGGCTTCATCGGCGCGCGGCTCGGCGCGGCGGGTCACGGCGTGAGCGCGGTCGCACGGGGCGCGACGCTCGCTGCCCTGCTCCGGAACGGGCTTCGGCTCGTCCAGGGCGGCGAGACGATCGTCGCGACGGTGCAGGCGGAAGAAGACCCGGCGCGCCTCGGTCCCCAGGACCTCGTGGTCGTCGCGGTAAAAGGGCCGGCGCTTGCCGCGGTCGCCGCGCGCATCGCGCCGCTGCTCGGCGCGGACACGTTGGTGCTCGTCGCGATGAACGGCGTGCCGTGGTGGTTCTTCGACGGACTGCCGGGGCCCTACGCCGGCACGAAACTCGCGACGGTCGATCCGGACGGCGCGATCGCCGCGGCGATCCCGACGCGCCACGTCGTCGGCTGCGTGGTGCACGCGAGCTGCGCGATGCCCGAGCCGGGCCTCGTGCGGCATGCGATGGGCGCGGGGCTCATCGTGGGCGAGCCTGCCGGCGGGCGCTCGCCGCGCGTCGAGCGGCTCGCGGCCGAGCTCGCGTGCGCCGGATTCGAGGCAAGGCTCTCGGAGCGCATCCAGCAGGACATCTGGTACAAGCTCTGGGGCAACATGACCATGAACCCGGTGTCCGCGATCACCGGCGCCACCGGGGACCGCATTCTCGACGACCCGCTGGTGCGCGCGTTCTGCTCGGCGGTGATGGCGGAGGCCGCGGCGATCGGCGAGCGGATCGGCTGCGGCGTGACGCAATCGGCCGAGGACCGCCACGCGGTCACGCGCAAGCTCGGCGCGTTCAAGACCTCGATGCTGCAGGACGTCGAGGCCGGCCGGCCGATCGAGCTCGACGCGATCGTCGCCGTCGTGCGCGAGATCGGCCAGAAGGTCGGCGTCCCGACGCCGAACATCGACGCGCTGCTCGGGCTCGCGCGGCTCTTCGCGCGCGTGCGCGGGCTCTACCCCTAGCGCGGCAACGGCACGCCCAGCGCCGCGAGCTGTTTCTCCGCCGCCGCCTCCCAGCCGCGGTTCGCCGCCGGGCTCGCCGGGCTCGGATGCAGAATCTGCCCGACCCGGATCGCGCGGGCGACCGCGCCGTCGAGGAGATCGCTCTCGACCACTGCGCGGATGCGCTTCTCGGCGAACGCCCCGACGCCGATCGCGCAGCGCGGCGCGAGAGCGGTCAACGCCGCGGCGAGGTGGCGGTCGCACGCGGCATACACCTCGGCCAGCAGCGGCGCGGGAAGCTTGTCCGGCGTGAAGTTGCGGCCCGAGGCCTCGAGAAACGCGAGCGGGCAGTAGTTGAGCACGAACCAGTCGGCGAAGAACGCCTCCGCCGTCCCGAAGCGCGCTGTCGCCCAGCCCCACAGCCGCCGCCCGCTCACCTCCGAGCGCGGGCAGTCGAACCCCTCGATCGGCCGCTTGGGGTGCTCGCGCCGCGGCTTCTCGACGTGCGCGCGGATCCCCATCCAGTCGCGCACCGCCGCGACCTCGCCGAACGGCACGCCGGTCTGCATCATCCCGAACGGCCCCGGGTTCATGCCGAGCAGCACCACGCGCTTCGCGCCCGCACCGTACCGGCGGACGTAGGCCTCGTAAGGCGCCCACGCGTACTGGTGCGGGTCGTACACGTGCGCGACGGGCGCAGGGAAGCGGAGCGGTGCGAGCGAGCGCGACAGCGCGCGCGCGGCGTCGAGGAGACCGGTGGCGGACATGCGACAGGGCCGACAGTCTACCGGGCGGCGGGCGCAGCGGCGGGCGTGAAATCCGCCCGCAGCGGCAGCGGTACCGGGGCACCGGGCGGCAGTATTTCCTCTCCGCGCCGCGCGTCGGCACGGCCCGCGGCTTGCTTATGCCTCGGCCCATGCGCGCATCCGGGGTCCGCCGTCTGTTCGCGTCGGCAGTCGCCACACTGTGCCTCGTCGCGGCGCCGGAGATCGCGCGCGCGCAGGACCCGGGCCGCAACAGCGGTCTCGGCTCCGCGGGCGACTACGTCGTGGGGTTCGTGCAATACGTGCGCTGGCCCGCCGAGGACGAGATTCAAAGCTGGCGGGTCTGCATCGCCGCGCCCGCCGGAGTCAGGACCGAGGCCTATGCCGGCCGCGCCGCGCGCGGCAAGCCGTTCGTTGCGCGCGCCGTCGGCGCCCGCGATCCGGTCGACGACTGCCACGTCCTCGACCTGAGCGACGCGCCGCCGGCCGACACAAAGATCCTGCTCGAGCGCGCGCGCCGGCTCGCGATCCTCACGGTCGGCGAGGGCGAGCGCTTCTGCACGGCGGGCGGCGTCGCCTGCCTGCGGCGGCAGGAAGGCGGCGGCTTCGAGATCAATCTCTCCGCGGCCCAGCAGGCGCGCCTCAGCGTCAACGCGCAGCTCCTCATGCTCGGCCGCAAGCGCCAGATCGCCGGAGGCGGATCGTGAGCGCCCCTGTCGCCGCGACGCTCGCCGGGCGCATCCGCGTCGCACTCCTCACCGTGACGCTGCTCGCGATCGTCGTGGTCACCGTCGGCGCGCTCGCGGTCGGCTACTACGCCCTGCGCGCGCAGATGCACGCGCACCTGCGCACCCTCGCGGTCGTCACCGCGACGCAGAGCCAGGCGGCGCTGCTCTTTCAGGACCGCAACGCGGCCGCGGACGTGCTGCGCGCGATCCCCGCGGACGAAGGCGTCACGCTCGCCGAGCTGCGCGACGCCTCCGGGTCGGTCGTCGCGCGCCTCGCCGAGGACCGGCAGTCGGTCGCCGGCCGGCTGATCGGCGCGGTCGCGCGCGAGACCGCGCAGGCCGACGTGATGGTCGACGGCCGGATCCTGGGCAGCGTGACCCTGGAAACCGACGGCGAACCGTTCGCGCGCGCGCTGCTCGCCCTGCTGGCGTGCGACCTGCTCGGGGCCCTTCTCGCCGGCGCGGCGGTCCTGGTGGTCGCGCGACGGTTGACCCGCCGCATCACCCAGCCGCTCGTCGAGCTCGAGGCCGTCATCCACGGCGTGCGCGAGCAGCGCGACTTCGGCCGGCGCGCGCCGCCGTGCGGCATCGCCGAGATCGACGACCTGCGCACCGACTTCCACGCACTCCTCGACGAGATCCAGCGCCGCGACGCCGATCTCCGCCGTACGAACGCCGCGCTGAAGCGGCTCGCGCTGCGCGATACCCTCACCGGCCTTCCCAACCGCGCGATGTTCGAGCGCGCGGCGCTCGACGCGCTCAGCGGCGGCGGCCGCGCCGGCCTGCTCTACTTCGACGTCGATTCGTTCAAGGCGGTGAACGACACGCTCGGACATCCGGTCGGCGACGCGCTGCTGAAGCGCATCGCGCACCGGCTGCGCGAGCGCCTGCCGCCGCACGCAGTGCCGGCGCGCATCGGCGGCGACGAGTTCGTCGTCCTGCTCGCGCCGGCGGGATCGCCCGAGGAGCTGCGCGCGCTCGCTTCGGACGTCCAGCGCGCCCTCCAGGCCCCGCTGCCGATCGGAACGTACCTCTTCTCGCCCGGCGTCAGCGTGGGGTACGCGCTGTCCGGCGTCGACGCACGCGACGTCGACGAACTGGTGCAGCTCGCCGACCAGGCCATGTACGCGGCCAAGGCCGAGCGCCGCGAGAGCGGCGCACGAACCCGATGGGAGACGCTGCCCGAATCCGACGCGTCCGCGCCGGCGGCCCTGGATCCGGTCGCCGACTGGCAGCGCGCGATGAGTGCATCGCGCGAATCGGTGCTCTTCGAGAAATAGAACCGGACGACACGGGTAGGGAGCGACACTGTGATCACCAGCGATGAACACCCTCGTGCGCGCGGCTTGCGCGCGCTGTACTGCGCCGGGATGCTGGCCCTGCTCGGCGCCTGTCAGACCGTGCCGCCGGCACCTCCGGCGGAGCCGACGCGCGCCGAGACGCTGCGCGCCCTCGGGTTCGTCGAGGGAGCCGACGGCTGGATGCTCAGCCTGTCGGTGCCGATCCTGTTCGACTCGAACCGCGACGAGCTCAGGCCCGAGACGCGCAAGGCGGTGAGCGACCTCGCCGACGCGCTGCGCCGCGCAGGCGTCGACCGGATCCGCGTCGAGGGTCACACCGACAACCACGGCAGCCGCGACTACAACGTCGAACTGTCGCGGCGACGCGCCGAGGCGGTCGCCCGGGCGCTCGTGGCACAAGGATTCGCCGAGGCGGCGATCGCGCGTCGCGCGTGGGGCTACGAGTATCCCGCGGCGCCGAACGACACCCCGGACGGCCGCGCCCTGAACCGGCGCGTCACGATCGTGGTGCTGCCGCCAGAGGTCGCCGCCGAGTAGGTGCGCCCGCGTCAGTGCAGCGGCGGCTTCTTGAGGAAGTCGCTGCGGTCGGCGGACCGGACCCGTACCTGCTTCGCCGCGCCGTTCCGCACGAGCCCGAGCGGCACCTCGGCGCCGGCCGGACCGTGGCGCCAGACGCCGCGCCACAGCGCGGCCAGCCCCCCGACGCGCTCGCCGCCGATCTCCGTGACGACGTCGCCGAGCCGCACCCCGGCGCGCTCGGCCGGGCCGCCGGAGGCGAGGCCGGCGACCACGATTCGATCACCGTCCTCCGCGGTGTACATGCCGAGCCACGCCCGCGGCGGGCCCTGCGGCCGCCCGAGCTTCAGCATGTCGTCGAGGATCGGGTCGAGCAGGTCGATCGGCACGAACATGTTGCCCTGCTGCGCGGCGCCGCCGAGCGAGGCCGGATCCTGCACAAGGAGCGAGCCGACGCCGATCAGGAGACCGTCGCCGTCGACGAGCGCCGCGCCGCCCCACTGCGGGTGCGGGGGCGCGGTGAACAGCGCCTCGTCGAGCACGTACTCCCAGTAGCCCGCGAACTCGCGCTTCGCGACGAGCTCGGCCTGCAGCGCGTGGGCGCGGCCGCCGTGCCCGATCACCACCACGTCGTCGCGCACCGCCGCGGCGGCCGCCGACCCGCGCTCGAGCACCGGTGCGTCGAGCTTCCCGAGCGGCAGCACCAGCCCGAGACCGGTGACCTGGTCGTAGGCGACCGCATGGGCGGGCAGGACCTGGCCCGCGTTGGTCGTGATCCAGATCGAGGTCGCCTCGGTGATGAGATAGCCGATCGTGAGCACGAGCCCGTCGGCGCGGATCACGACGCCGTTGCCGATGCGGTCGGTGCCCAGGATCGAGGCGGTGAACGCGTCCTCGGGCACCTCCGTGCGCAGGAGCACCGCGGCGTCGAGAGCGGCCTGCAGGTTGAAGCGCAGGTCGGCCTGCTTCGGCTGCAGGTTCTCGGGGAAGGCCCAGTGGGTCGATTCGGACATCGTGGAATGAAACCCGTTCGCGCCACGATCTTACGCCATCGCCCGCGGCCGGCGGCCCGGTTTGATCCAGGTCAGGGCCGGAGGGCGGCCGCCGCTTTACGTTGCCGGCGCGGCCCTGCAGCCGCGCCGGAGGAGGCCACCCATGACCGCGAATGCCGATCCCATCCAGGACATCGCCCATCTGGGCAACGTCGAGCTGCTGACGCCGAAGCTCGACCGCAGCCTCTGGTACTTCAAGGACGTGCTCGGCATGGAGGTCGTGCACGTCGCGGGCCCCTCCGCGTACCTGCGCGGGTACGGCGACCACGCGGCGAGCGCCCTCAAGCTCACCGCCGCCGCGCAGCCGGGCGTCGGCTGCATCTCGTGGCGCGCGGCGAGCCCCGCGGCGCTCGAGCGGCGGGTGAAGGCGATCGCGGCGACCGGCCGCGGGCTCGGCTGGATCGATGCGGACTTCTGCCGCGGCCGCAGCTATCGCTTCCGCGACCCGGACGGCCACCTCATGGAGGTCTACTACGACGAGCAGAAGTACGTCGCGCCCGACCACCTGCGCTCGACGCTGAAGAACCTGCCGATGCGCTACACGGCGAAGGGCGTGAACGTGCGGCGCACCGACCACCTCGCCCTGCTCGCGCGCGACGTGCCGGCCAACCGCGCGTTCGTCCAGCAGGCGCTCGGCTTCCGGCTGCACGAGCAGGTGGTGTTCGAGAAGGGCACGAAGGAGATCGGCGCCTGGCTCAGCCCGTCGATCGTCCACCACCAGGTGGCCTACGTGCTCGACGTGAAAGGCGGCAGCGGGCGGCTCCATCATTTCTCGCTCTGGGTCGACGACCGCGCCGACGTGCTCCGCGCCGCGGACGTCCTCGCCGAGAACGGCATCTTCATCGAGGCGGGTCCGTCGCGGCACAACAACTCGCAGGGTTTCTACCTGTACTCCTACGAGCCCGGGGGCAACCGCGTCGAGGTCTACTCGGGCAGCTACCTCATCACCGCGCCCGACTGGGAGCCGGTGACGTGGAACGAGGAGGAGCGCGGCACCGGCGTGTACTGGGGCACCCCGCTGCCCGAGAGCTTTCTCACCTACGCGACGCCCGACATCCCGGCGCCCGCTCCGGCGAGCGCAAAAGTGCCGGTGTTCGACCCGAGCTGACGCCCCGCGGCGCCCGCCCGGGCGCTAGACTCGCCCGCGAACGAATTCGCGGAAGGGTGAAGCATGGAGCGTGACGAGATCCGGGACGCGATCGGGAGCCTCGTCGCCTACCTCGGCGACCACCCCGAGAAGTGGCGCCACGCCGATCCGCCGGCCACCGCGACGATCGTCGAGGGCCTGCGTTGCCGCGCCAGCGGCCCCGACGGCGCGACGATCGTGACCGACATGCCGCGCGCGGTGGGCGGCGGGAACTCGGCGCCGCGTCCGGGGTGGTACATGCGCGCCGCGCTCGCGACGTGCGACGCGACGGTGATCGCGATGCGGGCCGCGCAGCTCGGCATCGCGCTCGACCGGCTCGAGGTCACGGTGGCGAGCGAGTCGGACCCGCGCGGCCTGGTCGGGATGGACGACGCGGTCGACGCCGGCCCGCTGGGCGTGCGCGTCCGGGTCGCAATCGCCGCCGCGGGCGCCTCCGCCGAGGAGCTGCGCGCGATCGTCGAGTGGGCCGAGCGCCACTCGCCGGTGGGCGACGCGCTGCGGCGCGCGGTGCCGGTCGAGGTCGAGGTGGTCGAGGGCTAGG
>CAZIXQ010000089.1:0-13030 GCA_964543155.1 uncultured Enterobacteriaceae bacterium | reverse complement strand
CGAGTCCTACGCGGTCGCCGACGAGGGCGGCGGCGCGCGCGCGCTCCTCGCCGTGCGCCGCCTCGCCGCGCTCGCGCAGCACATCGGCTTCAGCCTGGTCGCCGACGAGTTCGACATGGCCTTCTTCCAGGACAGGCCGCTCGACCACGGCGTGCTCTCGCCGCTCTCGATGCTGCTGCCGCACGATCCCGACTGGGCCGTGCCGGTCATCCCGCTGCAGATCGGCGTGCTGCAGTTTCCGGTGCCCTCGGCGTTGCGCTGCTACAAGCTCGGCCAGGCGCTGCGGCGCGCGATCGAGAGCTATCCCGCGGACCTGAAGGTGGTGATCGTCGCGACCGGCGGGCTGTCGCACCAGGTGCACGGCGAGCGCTGCGGCTTCAACAACACGCCGTGGGACATGCAGTTTCTCGACCTGATCGAGAAGGACCCGGTGCGCCTCACCGAGATCACCCAGGCCGAGTACGCCCGGCTCGGCGGCATGGAGGGCGCCGAGGTCATCATGTGGCTGGTGATGCGCGGCGCGCTGTCGTCGAACGTCCGCAAGGTCCACCAGACCTACTACCTGCCGTCGATGACCGGCATCGCCACCGCGATCTACGAGAACGACGCAGTCGCGACCGAGATCGACACGGTTACCGCGCATCGCGCGCACATCGGCCGCCAGACCGCCGGCGTGGAGAAGCTCGAGGGCACCTACCCCTTCACGCTCGCGCGCAGCGTCAAGGGCTACCGCCTCAACAAGTTTCTCCACGCGATGGTCGAGCCGGCGCACCGCGAGCGGTTCCTGAAGGACGAGGAGGGCGCGATGCGCGCGGCGGGACTGACCGACGAGGAGCGTGGCATGGTGGCGCGCCGCGACTGGCGCGCGCTCATCCGCTACGGCGCGAGCTTCTTCATGCTGGAGAAGCTCGGCGCGGTGCTCGGCGTATCGAACCTGCACATCTACGCCGCGATGCGCGGGCAGTCGCTCGAGGAGTTCCAGAAGACCCGCAATGCGCCCGGCGCGCTGTACTCGGTGGCCGGCACCGACGCAAATAGCGTCGCGTTCGACGAGGCGGCGAAGAAATCGGCGGGGCGATGAGCGGGAAGGTCGCCCGGCCGCCGGTCGCGAGCCCGAGCAAGCCCGCGTTCGTTCCGCCGCCCGGCGCGTGCGACGCGCACTGCCACGTGTTCGGTCCGCCGGAGCGGTTTCCGTACGCAGACGGGCGGCCGTACACGCCGTCGGAGCCTGCGCCGAAGGAGCGCCTCGCCCGGCTGCACGCGCACCTCGGATTCGAGCGCGCGGTGATCGTCCAGGCGACGCCGCACGGCACCGACAACACCGCGATGCTGGACGCGCTCGCCGCGAGCGGCGGCGCGTATCGCGGCGTCGCCCTCATCGCGCCGGACATCACCGAGCGCGGGCTCGAGGCGCTGCACGCGGGCGGCGTGCGCGCGGCGCGCTTCAACTTCGTCAAGCACCTCGGCGGCGCGCCGGAGCCGGCGTATTTCGAGCGCACGGTGCAGCGGGTCCAGGCGCTCGGCTGGCACGTGGAGCTGCACTTTGACGCGCAGGACATCGCGACGTACGCCGGCCTGCTCGAGCGCATGCCGGTCCCCTATGTCATCGATCACATGGGGCGCGTGAAGTCCGAGGGCGGACTCGACCAGCCGGCGCTCGCCAACCTGCTCGCGCTGCTCCGTGACGGGCGCTGCCACGTGAAGCTCTCCGGCGCCGAGCGGGTGTCGTCGTCCGGGCGGCGGCCATTCGACGACGCGGTGCCGATCGCCCGGGCGATCGTCGCGGCCGCCCCCGACCGGGTGATCTGGGGGACCGACTGGCCGCATCCGAACGTGCCGAACGACATGCCCGACGACGGCGAGCTCGTGGACCTCTTCGCGCGGATCGTCGACGACCCGGGGCTCCAGCGGAAGATCCTGGTGGACAACCCGACGCGGCTCTACTGGAAGGAGCAGGCATGAAGGCACTGCGCATCGGGCTCGTCGGCTACGGCGAGGTCGGAAAGATCCTCGGCCGCGCGCTCGTCGAGCGGGAGGTCGCCTGGGCCGGGGCGTGGGACCGCCTGCTGCGTGACCCGGCGCAGGGCCCGGCGATGCGCGCGCACGCGCTCGAGGCCGGCGTCGAGCCCGCGGCCTCGCTCGCCGCGCTGCTCGAGCGGGCCGACGTGGTGCTCTCGGCGGTCACGGCCTCGCAGGCGCAGGCGGTCGCGAGCGAGGCTGCCCGCTCCATCCGGCCGGGCACCTGGTTCGTCGATCTCAATTCCGCCTCGCCGGGCACCAAGCAGGCGAGCAGCCGCCTGATCGACGGTGCCGGCGGCCGGTTCGTCGAGTCCGCCGTGATGACCTCGGTGCCGCCCTACGGGATCGAGGTCCCGATGCTCCTCGGCGGTACGCACGCGGAAGGCCTGCGCGCGCTGCTCGCGCCGCTCGGCTTCAGCATGCAAGTGGTCGCCGACCGCGTCGGCGTCGCCTCCGCGATCAAGATGTGCCGCAGCGTGATGATCAAGGGCCTCGAGGCGATCGTGGTCGAGAGTTTCACGACCGCGCGCCGGTACGGCGTCGAGGCCCACGTGCTCGCGTCGCTGCGGGAGACCTTCCCGGCGATCGACTGGGAGAGGCAGGGCGCTTACCTCTTCAGCCGGGTCGCGCTGCACGGCAGGCGCCGCGCGGAGGAGATGCGCGAGGTCGCGGTTACCGTGCGCGAAGCGGGGCTCGCGCCGCACATGGCCACCGCGACCGCCGAGCGGCAGGAGTGGGTGGCGGGGCTGAAGACGGCAGCCGGTCTGGGCGAGGTCTCAAAGGACGCCGACTGGCGCGAGTACGCGGACCGGCTCTTGCGGTGTCTCGAACGTGCGCCGCAGGAGGCTTGAGCGCCGCCGCTACATCAGGAAGACGCCCTTGCCGGCGGTCTGCCGGTCGAACTTCTGGTAGGCCTCGCGCGCCTGTTCGAGCCTCCACCGGTCGGTGAACAGGTGATCGACGTCGATCTTGCGATCGGCGACGAACCGCGCGCACTCGCCCTGGATGACGGTCGAGAACGTCCATGAGCCGATGAGCGTGAGTTGCCGGCGGAGCATGTCGGGGCTGACGTCGAGGGTCACGCTGTCGCCCTCGCCGACATAGCAGCACGTCCCCCAGGTCCGGGTGCTGCGCACCGCCTGCTGGCGCGCGCTCGGCGCGCCCGAGGTGTCGAGCGTGAGCTCCGCGCCGCGTCCGTGCGTGAGGTCCTTGATCGCCTTGATCGGGTCGTCGGTCCCGGGGTTCACCGTCGCATCGGCGCCGAACGCCTTCGCGCGCTCGAGGCGCTCGGGGCTGACGTCGAGCGCGATGACCCGCGCGCCCATCGCCGCCGCGAGCTGGGTCGCCGAGAGTCCGACCGGGCCCTGGCCGAAGATCGCAACCGTCTCCCGCCCAGAAGTATTCATCCGCCGCAGCGCCCCATACGCGGTCCCGGTGCCGCACGAGATCGCGGCGCCGGTCTCGAACGAGAGCGCATCGGGCAGCGGCACCAGCGTGCTCGCCGGCACCTTCATGTACGGGGCGTGCGCGCCGTGGCCGGTCACGCCGTAGACGACGATCCCTTCCGCGCAGAGCTGCGACCAGCCGACGCGGCAGTGATCGCAGACGCCGCAGCCCTTGTAGTGGTGGCACATGACGCGGTCGCCGACGCGTGCCTGACGCTCCGGAACGCCCGGACCGACCGCCGCGACGACGCCGCACGGCTCGTGCCCCGCGATGACCGGACCGGCGAGCGCCGGGAGACCGAGCGCCGAGGTGCCGCCGGTCTTCGGCGCGCGGTAGAACTTGAGATCGCTGCCGCACATGCCGGAGGCCTTGATCGCCAGCACGACTTCGCCCGGGCCCGGCGTGGGATCGGGAAACTCCATGAACTCGAGCTCGCGTTCGCCCTTGAACACCACTGCCTTCATCGCGTCCTCCTGGTGCGGGTGCGGTGCCGGCGAGGGTAGCATCCAGCCGCCCCGGGCGCCGGCCCTGCCAGGAAATGCGAAGGCCCCGCGTGCGGGGCCTTCGTGGCAGCCGCGCTGCGGGGACTACTTCCCGGTGCGGATGAGCTTCGCGGTGTCGTATCCGAGCGCCCCGACTTGCGCCACGGCGCGCTGGTAGACGGCCTCGTCCATAGTGCGCGTCTGCGAGAGGATCCAGACGTTGTCGCGGTCGGTCGAGCCGAGGATCGCATAGCGCGCATCGAGGTCGAGCGCGAGCGCGTAGTAGTCGCCCCAGCTGAACGGCGGAGCGGTGTACCAGAGCGACGTGAACCGCACCCCGAGCGTCCGGGGCGGGGGCGCCTGCTCGAGGACCCCTTCGCCGATCTGGACGTTCCACAGGTTCTCCGCGCCGCGGCACTGGGTGACCACCGAGATGTTGCCGTCGGTGCGCCGCAGGATGGTCGCAACCGTGTCGGGCCCGCAGTTGCGCTGCGGCCAGTTCGGGAGCCGGGCCACCTCGTACCAGCGACCTTCCCAGCGCGTGAAGTCGCCGCCTGCCGGTCCGACCGCCGGCGACGGCGTGGTGGTCTGCGCCGTCGCGGCGCCGGCCAGGCTCGCGGCGATCGCGGCGAGGGCAAACACGCTCCGGATCTTCATGTCGGGGTCCTCCCGTGGGTATGTGGTCCTGATTATGCCGTGCAATCAAGACTTTCGCAGCGGACATTCGCCACGTTTACGAAGTCCCGCCCGCCGCGCCTACGCGGCCGGCGCGTGCCAAGGCGGCGGCACGAGCCGGCGCTTGCCGTCCGCGGTCTTGCGCACGCCCGGCTCGTCGAGCCCCTCGCGGTCCCAGAGCTGGCAGGTCACCTGCTGGTGCTTCTGGTCGAGCGCCTCGCAGTAGTTGGTGTACTCGCAGACGCGCACGTCCGCGCCACAGCCGAGGCGGACCTTCTCGAACCAGTCCGGGTCGGCGAGGCTCTGGCGCGCGAAGCCGATCACGTCGGCCTTGCCGGACGCGAGCAGCGCTTCGGCCTGCTCGAAGCCGTGCATGCCGCCGGTCACGACGACCGGCGTCGCGTAACCTGCTGCGCGGACCGCGGCCTGGATCGCCGCGGTCGGCTCGACGTTGCGGCCGAAGGGGCCGCGCGCGTCCGAGACGTACTGCGGCATGCACTCGTAGCCGCTCGGCCCGGTGTACGGATAGGCGGACCAGCCGACCGCGGGCTGTCTTGCGTCCTCGAACTTCCCGCCGCGCGAGAGCGACAGGAAGTCCATGCCGGCGCGCGCGAACTCGACGCCGAACCAGGCGGTGTCTTCGACGGTGTTGCCCCCTTCGATGCTCTCCTCGCTCAGGAAGCGGCAGCCGACCGGGTAGTCGGTGCCGACCGCGTCGCGCACGCGCCGGAACACCTCGAGCGGCAGGCGCACGCGGTTCTCGCGCGCGCCGCCGTAGCCGTCGGTGCGCGTGTTCAGGCGCGAGAGGAAGGACGCCATCGTGTACGCGTGCGCGTAGTGCAGCTCGACGCCGTCGAAACCGGCCTCGCGCGCGCGGCGCGCGGCCTGCGCGAAGAGCTCGGGCAGCACCTGCGGCAGGTCGCGGATGTGCGGCCGCTCGACATCGGTGACGCGCTCGCGCTCGCCGTAACGCAGCGCCTCGAGCTCGCGCGTCTCGAGCACCCGCGCGAGCTCGCTTTCGGAGAGCTGGGCGAGGTGCCGTCGTACGAGGTCCTCGGGCCAGCCTTCGGCGCCGAGCCGTTCGCGGTGCCACGGCTGGATCGCGAGGAAGCGCGCGAAGAATTTCTCCGGGTCGGGCCGGCGGCGGATGGCGAGAAAGTCGATGATCTGGATCAGGAGGCGCGTGTGCCCGCCGCTCCCGCGCCGCACCGCCTCCACGAGCCGCGCGAGCCCCGGGATGAAGCGGTCGTGGCCGATGCGCAGGAGCGGCCCGCTCGGGATGTCGCGGATGCCGGTCGCCTCGACGACGATCGCGCCCGGCCGCCCGCGCGCGAAGCGCTCGTACCACTCGACGTTTTCGTCGGTGACGAAACCGTCCTCGGTCGCGCGCCACGGCACCATCGCCGGCACCCAGGTGCGGCTCTCGAGCGCGAGCCGGCCGATCCTGAGCGGGCTGAAGAGGCGCGAGCGCGCGGCCTCCTCGCGGGTCGGCCAGCGGCCGGGCGAGGGCTTCCACTTGATGCGTTCGGGCGGACGCCACATTGCCGCTCGAGTGTAGCGAATCGCCGCGCGGCCGGCTTGAGGCAAAATAGGCGGCAAAGGCCCCAGCGTGTCGTTCTACAACCTCTATCGCCACAACTTCGTGCGCGTCGCGGTGTGCGTGCCGGAGCTGCGCGTGGCCGATCCCGCGTTCAATGCGACGCGAACAATCGAGCTCCTGCGCGCGGCGGCGGAGCGCAAGGCGGCGATCGCGCTGTTCCCCGAGCTCGGCCTGTCGGCCTACTCCTGCGAGGATCTCTTCCACCAGCAGGCGCTGCTCGAGGCGAGTGGGCGTGCGCTCGCCGAAGTGGTGGCGGCATCGCGCGATCTGCCGGTCGTCGCGATCGTCGGTGCGCCGCTGGCGATCGACGCGCGGCTCTACAACTGCGCGGTGGTCCTCCAGCGCGGGCGCGTCCTCGGCGTGACGCCCAAGACCTACCTGCCGAACTACCGCGAGTTCTACGAGCTGCGGCAGTTCGCCTCGGGAGAAGCGTGCGCGCGCACGACGGTCGACGTGGCGGGGAGCACGGGCGTGCCCTTCGGCGCGCTCGTCTTCCGCGCGACGAACCAGCCGCTGCTCGCGCTGCACGCGGAGATCTGCGAGGATCTCTGGACGCCGATCCCGCCGTCGTCCTTCGCGGCGCTCGCGGGCGCGACCGTGCTCGCGAACCTGTCGGCGTCGAACGTCACGGTCGGCAAGGACGACTATCGGCGGAGCCTCGGCGCGAACCAGTCGGCGCGCTGCGTGGCGGCCTATCTCTACGGCGCGGCCGGTTTCGGCGAGTCGACGACCGATCTCGCCTGGGACGGGCACGGTTTCGTCTACGAGAACGGCACGCTGCTCGCGGAGACCGAGCGCTTCCAGTACCGGTCGCACCTGATCACCGCCGACATCGACCTCGACCGCATCGCGCAGGACCGCCTCCGCCAGAACACCTTCGGCGAGTCGGCGCGACGCCACGCCGCGGAGGTGGCGCGCTTCCGCTCGGTCGACTTCGCGCTCGAGCTGCCCGCCGAGGACGTGCTCGCGCTCGAGCGCACCTACGAGCGCTTCCCCTACGTGCCCTCGGACCCGGCGACGCGCGACGCGCGCTGCCGGGAGATCTACGACATCCAGGTGCACGGCCTGGTGAAGCGGCTGCAGGCAATGGGCGCGAGCAAGGTGGTCATCGGCGTGTCGGGCGGGCTCGATTCGACGCAGGCGCTGATCGTGTGCGCGCGGGCGATGGACGTCATGGGGCTGCCGCGCGCGAACATCCTCGGCTACACGATGCCCGGGTTCGCGACGACCGCGCGCACGCTGTCCCAGGCGCGGCGGCTCATGGAGGCGGTCGGTGCGAGCGCGCACGAGATCGACATCCGTCCGAGCTGCATGCAGATGCTCAAGGACCTCGGCCACCCGTTCGCGCGCGGCGAGAAGGTCTACGACGTCACCTTCGAGAACGTGCAGGCGGGCGAGCGCACGAGCCATCTCTTCCGCTTCGCGAACCTGCACGGCGCGCCGGTGGTCGGGACGAGCGACCTCTCGGAGATCGCGCTCGGCTGGTGCACCTATGGCGTCGGCGACCACATGGCCCACTATCACGTCAATGCGAGCGTCCCGAAGACGCTGATCCGTTACCTGGTGCGGCAGGTCGCGGACGCGCACCCTCTGGGCGAGCGCGTGAGCGCGGTACTGCGCGAGGTGCTCGACACCGAGATCAGCCCGGAGCTCGTTCCGGGCCAGCAGAACGGCCAGCCGGAGCAGACCTCGGAGAGCGTGGTCGGACCCTACGAGCTCCAGGACTTCCATCTCTACTACACGCTGCGGTTCGGCTACTCGCCGCGGAAGGTGGCGTTCCTCGCCTGGAACGCCTGGCGCGACGTCCAGAGCGGGACCTGGCCGGGCATCGACGCGGCCGGGCGGCGGAGCTATTCCATCGGCGAGATCAAGCGCTGGCTCGGCGTGTTTCTCCGGCGGTTCTTCCAGTCGTCGCAGTACAAGCGCAGCGCGCTGCCCAACGCGCCGAAGGTCGGCTCCGGCGGCTCGCTCTCGCCGCGCAGCGACTGGCGGGCGCCGAGCGACGGCGAGGCCGCGGCGTGGCTCGCGGATCTCGACGCCATCCCGGACCGCTGAGGTGGCGCCGTCGATCGCAAACGTGGGCGGGTCGGGGGCAGGCGGACTCTCGAGCCCGCTCGTCCTGGCGGTGGCCGCCTCCGCCGCGCTGCACGTCGCGCTGCTCGCCGGCCTGCCCGATCTGTGGACCTATTCCGCGACGCCCGCGACCGCGCCGCTCAATGCGCGTCTCGCGCGCGGGGCACCCGAGCCCGCTGCGACGATGCCCGAACCCTCTCCGCCGCCGGCCGCCGAGCCGGCCGTGCCGCGACCCGCCGCAAGCACTCGGCGCCCCCCGGCGCATGCGGCGCCCGCAGCGGCCCCGAAGCCCCGAGAGAGCGAGGCGGCGGCGTCGCCTGCGCGCGATCCGGTCGCCCAGGTCGCGGCCGCGTCACCGGCGGCCGTGGGGAGCGCGCCCGCCGTCGGTGAGCCGACGGCCGCTCCGCGGCCGGGCGACGACGCGCTCGACTTCGGGTCACTCGCGCAGTTTCGCCTGGCGTTGATCGGCACCGCCAAGCGCTATCGGCTGTACCCCGAGAGCGCCGTGGAGCGCGGCTGGCACGGGCGCGTCACGGTGCGGCTCGGGTTCGACGCGGAGGGCGCGGTCGCCGCGGCGCTGGTGCGCCGGTCCAGCGGCCACGCGACGCTCGACGAGCAGGCGCTCGACATGCTGCGCAAGGCGGCCGCGCTCACACCGCTGCCGCCCGCCCTGCGCGGCCGCGAGTTTTCGGTGGACGTTCCGGTGGTGTTCGAGCTGCGCGGGGAGGGGTGAGGCCGGCGCCTCAGCCGCCCTGCGGCGCGAAGGCGACGACGTGGTCCACGTCGAGCCGGATGCCGATGCGTTCGCCGAGCGCGTGGTCGTGATGGCTCGGCACGAGGGCGAGCACCCGGCGTCCGCTCTCGAGCTTCAGCGTGTAGAGGATCTCCGCGCCGCGGAACGCCTTCTGGACCACCTCGGCCCGGAGGGCGCTCGCGTCGTCGTGCACGACGTCGTCGGGACGCAGCAGCACGTCGACCTGGCAGCCCTTGCCGCACTTGTCGCAGCCGATCTCGCACATCTGCGGAATCTCGCCCGCGAGCGTCCCGAGCTCGATGTCGACCGCGCGCGAGCTGCGCACGTTTCCCGGCAGGAAGACGCCCTGCCCGATGAAGTCGGCGATGAAGCGGCTCGCGGGGCGGTGGTAGAGGTTGTAGGCCGTGTCCCATTGCACGATCCGGCCCGACTCCATGATGCCGATCTCGTCGGCGATCGCGAACGCCTCCTGCTGGTCGTGGGTGACCAGGATGGCGGTGGTCCGCGTGCGCTTGATGATGTCGCGGACTTCCAGTCCGAGCCGCTCGCGCATGTCCACGTCGAGATTCGAGAAGGGCTCGTCGAGCAGCAGCAGCTGGGGCTCGGGCGCGAGCGCGCGCGCGAGCGCCACGCGCTGCTGCTGGCCCCCGGACAGCTCGTGCGGGTACTTGTGCGCGTGGCCGCCCAGGCCGACCGCCTCGATCAGCCGCGCGGCGCGTTCGGCACGCGCGTCGCGCGCCGCGCCGCGCAAGCCGAACGCGACGTTCTCCGCGACGGTGAGATGCGGAAAGAGCGCGAAGTCCTGGAACACCATGCCGACGCGCCGCTTCTCGGGCGGCACGACGAGGCCGGGCGCCGAGACGGGCTGTCCGGCGATCCGGATTTCGCCGCGAGTGACCGGTTCGAACCCGGCGATGCAGCGCAGGGCGGTGGTCTTGCCGCAGCCGCTCTGGCCGAGGAGGCAGCCGATGGCGCCGCGCGCGAGCGTGAACGAGAGGCCCCTGACGACCTCGTTGCCGTCATAGGCTTGATGGACCTCGCGCAGTTCGAGCAGCGGTTCGGCGCCCATGCTTTCCATTATAGAGTGAGCTGCATGCGCAGAAACAAGAATCATTCTTGTTAGAATCGGACGGACCGCACGCGCGCGATGACCCACGGGCTGGACTCCGTCGAAGCACCCCCCGGCACGCGGCCCGCCGCGCGCGGCCGGCCGCTCGGCCTGCTCGGCTGGATCGCGCTCGCGGTCGCGGTGCTGATCGTCGCGCCCCTCGCGGCGGTCGTCGCGAACAGCTTCGCGCCCGGCGAAGGGACCTGGGCGCACTTCGTTTCGACGGTGCTTCCCGGGTACGTCGCCAACACCGCGCTCCTGCTCGCAGGCGTCACCTGGGGCGTGGTCTCGATCGGCGTCCTCTCGGCGTGGCTCGTGACGGCGTACCGGTTCCCGGGTCAGCGCGTGCTCGAGTGGGCGCTGATCCTCCCGCTGGCGATGCCGGCGTACGTGATGGCCTACGCCTACACCGACTGGCTGCAATTCAGCGGGCCGGTTCAGTCCGCCCTGCGCGCCGCGACGGGCTGGCAGGCGCGGGAGTACTGGTTCCCCGAAATCCGATCCCTCCACGGCGCGGCGGCAATGTTCTCGTTCGCGCTCTATCCATACGTCTACCTCCTTGCGCGCACCGCGTTTCTCGAGCAGTCGCGCAGCAGCCTCGAGGCCGGGCGGCTCGCGGGGCTCGGCGCGTGGGGGACGTTCTTTCGCGTGGCGCTGCCGCTCGCGCGGCCGGCGATCGCCGCCGGCACGGCCCTCGCGCTGATGGAGACCCTCGCCGACTTCGGGGTCGTGTCCTACTTCGCCGTCGACACCTTCACCACCGGCATCTTCAAGGCGTGGCTGTCGCTGGGCGACATCGTCGCCGCCGACCAGCTCGCCACGTGCCTGCTCGGCTTCGTGCTCGTCGTCCTCGCGCTCGAGCGCATGAACCGGGGATCGGCGCGGTACCACACCGCGCGCAAGCCGCAGCCGCCGCAGCGATTGCGCGGCGCGGGTGCGGCGCTCGCATTTGCGGCGTGCGCCGCCCCGGTCGTGTTCGGTTTCCTCCTGCCCGCGGCGATCCTCGCCCGGCTCGCGTTCGTCGATCCGGATGCGCGGTGGGACGCGCGCGTGTTCACGCTCGCGGGGAACAGCACGCTCGCCGCTGGCGTCACCGCGGGGCTCGCGGTGACGATCGCGGTGTTGATGGCCTACGCCGGCCGGCTCTCGCGCAGTCCCGTGGTCGCGGGCGCAAACCGGGTGGCCTCGCTCGGTTACGCCATTCCCGGGGCGGTCATCGCCGTCGGCATCATGGTGCCGCTCGGAAAGCTGGACAACGCGCTGGCGGCCTGGCTCCACCAGGCCTTCGGTTGGGACGTGGGGCTGCTCGTCACCGGCACGATCACCGCGCTCGTGTACGCCTACGTCGTGCGCTTCCTCGCGGTCGCGCTGCAGACGGTGGAGGCGGGCCTCGCCAAGGTGACGCCGAGCATGGACGACGCGGCGCGCAGCCTCGGCCTCGGGCCCGGCGCGACGCTGCGCCGCGTGCATGCGCCGCTGCTGCGCTCGAGCCTCCTGACCGCGGCGCTCCTCGTTTTCGTCGACACGATGAAGGAGCTGCCCGCGACGTTCGCGCTGCGGCCGTTCAACTTCGACACCCTGGCGGTGGCGGCCTACCACCTCACCAAGGACGAGCGGCTCGCCGAGGCTGCGGTGCCGTCGCTCCTGATCGTTGCGGTCGGCCTGCTGCCCCTCGTCCTGGTCTCCCGCCGCATCATGCGCGCGGCGGGATGAGGCGCGCTACCGGTAGGCGACGCGATCGAAGACCTTCTGCGAGGCGGGCTGGTTGCGACCGAGCACCGCGACGTTGAGCGCGTCGACCCGGATCTGGCCGATCGGCGGCAGGGCGGGGTTGTTGACCTGGACCGAGGCGACGACCGGCCACTCGTTGTTGCCGTCGGCAAAGTAGCGCTGCGCCTCGTCGCTCGCGAGGTACTCGAGGAACTTGATCGCCGCGTCGCGGTGGGGCGCGTTCTTGAGAACGCCGGCGCCCGAGACGTTCACGTGCGTGCCCCAGCTCGCCTGGTTCGGGAACACGATCCCGACCTTCTCCACGATCGCCTTGTCCTCGGGCTTGTTCGAGCGCGCAAGTCGTGCCCAGTAGTACGAGTTCGAGAGCGCGAGCTCGCATTCCCCCGCCGCCACGGCCTTGAGCTGGTCGGTGTCGCCGCCCTTCGGATCGCGCGCGAGATTGGCCTTGACGCCGCTCGCCCAGGTCTCGGCCCTGGCCTCGCCCAGGTGATCGATCATCGCCCCCATGAGCGAGAGGTTGTAGACGTGCGCGCTCGAGCGCGTGCAGAGCTTGCCCTTCCACCGCGGGTTCGCGAGATCCTCGTAGGTCGCGATATCGGCCGGCTTGACTCTCGACTTGTCGTACGCGATCACGCGCGCACGGAGCGAGAAGCCGAACCATTGCCCGCCCGGCTCGCGAAAGCTCGCGGGGATGCGCGCGTCGAGGACGGCGGACTTGACGGGCTGGAACAGACCGAGCTGCTCGGCGCGCCACAGGCGGCCGGCGTCGACGGTGATGAGCACGTCCGCGGGGCTCTTCGCGCCTTCGTTGCGGATGCGCTCGATGATCGCGTCGTCGGACGCCTCGATGCGGTTGATCTTTATCCCGGTCTGCTTGGTGAAGTTGCCGTACAGCGCCTCGTCGGTCTGGTAGTGCCGCGACGAGTAGACGTTCAGGACACGGTCGTCCGCGACGGCCGGCGCGAGCAGAACCGCCAGGAACCCTGCGGCGGCGAGGGGTTTGAGGACGTTCATAGGTACTCCGGATCAGGGAAAGGGGCGGTGGAGATATTAACGCGACTCATTCTCATTCGCAAACCATCTGAACGCATATTAGGTGCGACTCCCCCGCAAGTATTTGCTCTAGCTCAAAAATTCAGCCG
>CAZIXQ010000088.1:0-13598 GCA_964543155.1 uncultured Enterobacteriaceae bacterium | reverse complement strand
GTTCAACTCGTTCGTGCAGCCGCTGATCATCATGCTGGCGGTGCCGCTCGCGATCATCGGCGGCATCTTCGCGCTGTGGGTGAGCCAGCCGATCGCGCAGTTCGTGACCTGGCTCGGGGGCGAGGCGACGCCGCTGACGCTCAACATCTTCTCCATGATCGGGCTGGTGCTGCTCATCGGCCTGGTGGCGAAGAACTCGATCCTGCTGGTCGACCTCACCAACCAGCGGCGCGCCGAGGGGATGGGCGTCGACGCGGCGCTGCGCGACGCGTGCCCGACCCGGATGCGGCCGGTGCTCATGACTTCGGCGACGATCATCCTCGCGCTCCTGCCGGCGGCGCTCGGGTTCGGGTCCGGCTCCGAGACGAACCAGCCCCTCGCGGTCGCGGTGATCGGGGGCATGATCACCTCGACGCTGCTGACCCTCGTCGTCGTGCCTGCGGCCTACTCGCTGGTCGAGACGCGCGACATCGCCCGGCCGCTGCGTCGGTGGCTGCCGGCGCGCGCGACCTAGACCGGCCGGTCAGGCGTTCGCCCGGGGTTGCGGCAGCGGCGCGCGCCTGCCGCGCGCCGCCGCCCGCCGCCGCGAGTCCTTCAGCTTCGCCACGATCCGATAGCCCAGCAGCAGCGCGAGGATCGCCGCATAGAGCGCCGGCTCGGTGACATCGGCCTTCACCATCCACCAGAAGTGCAGGACGCCGAGCGGCGCGATCACGTAGACGAGCCGGTGCAGCGCAAGCCAGCGCTTTGCGCCGATCCGCCGCACCATGCCGTCGGTCGACGTAACGGCCAGCGGCAGCATCAGCACGAGCGCTGCGAAGCCGACGGTGATGAACGGCCGCTTCACGATGTCCTTCAGGATCTCCTGCAACTCGAAGACGTGGTCGAAGGACACGAAGCTCGAGACGTGCACCACCCCGTAGAAGAACGCGTACAGCCCGAGCATGCGGCGGAAGCCGGCGAGCCTATGCCAGCCGAAGAGCTTTCGCAGGGGCGTCACCGCGAGCGTGGCGAGAAGAAATCGCAGCGTCCAGTCCCCGGTCGAACGCGTGATGAACTCCGCCGGGTTCGCGCCGAGCGCCTCCGGATCGAACGCCAGCGCCCAGCCGAGGCGCGCGACCGGGACGAGCGCGGCCACGAACACAACCGCCTTGAGAGCTGAAACGGACCCTGCCGACAGTTGCATCGGCGCACTCAGTAGTACTTCTTGAGGTCCATGCCGGCGTACAGGCTCGCCACCTGGTCGCCGTAGCCGTTGAAGATCACCGTCTCGCGCTTGGCGAACAGCTCCGGGATCCGCCGCTCCCGCCGCTGGCTCCAGCGCGGGTGGTCGACGTTGGGGTTCACGTTGGAGTAGAACCCGTACTCGTTGGGCGCAGCCTTCTCCCACGCCGTCTTCGGCTGCCGCTCGACGAAGCGGATGCGCACGATGGACTTGCCGGACTTGAAGCCGTACTTCCACGGCACCACCAGCCGCACCGGCGCGCCGTTCTGGTTCGGCAGCACCTCGCCGTAGAGCCCGACCGCCATGATCGTGAGCGGATGCATGGCCTCGTCGATGCGCAGGCCCTCCGTGTACGGCCAGGAGAGGGCCGGCAGTCGCACCCCGGGCATCTCCTCGGGCCGGTAGGCGGTGACGAACTCGACGAACTTCGCCTTCGAGGTCGGCTGCACGAGCTTCGCGAGCGCGTTGAACTCGAATCCGATCCACGGTATGACCATCGACCAGGCCTCCACGCAGCGCAGGCGGTAGACGCGCTCCTCGAGCGGCAGCTTGAGCAGGTCCTCGATCGCGAACGTGCGCGGCTTCTCCACCTCGCCTTCGACGGCGACGCTCCACGGCCGCACCTTGAGCCGCTTCGCGTACTGCATCGGGTCGTCCTTGTCGGTCCCGAACTCGTAGAAGTTGTTGTAGGTGGTGACGTGCCTGTACGCGGTCGCAGGCTCGGTCGTGCTCAAGGCGCTCCTGGTCACGTTCGGCAGCTTCTCGAGCCCGAGGGTCTTCTCCTGTGCACGGCTCGCAGAAGCGAGCAGGCCGCCGGCGCCGAGCAGCGACCCCGCCGCGGCGAGCTTGAGCAGCGCGCGACGGCGCTCGTAGAGCGGCTGCGGGGTGACCTCGGAGGGCCGGATGTCGTCGGGACGCTTGATCAGCATGGGAATCCTGTCGCGGATGCGGGTGCGATCCTGTACGAGTCGCGCGGGCGCCCGGATTCCTTACGCCGCCGGCCGTGCCCCGCCGGATGGCCGCTCAGGGGTTGAGCTGCTTGTAGACCGAGGTCGCGACATCGAGGAGCTGCGGCTTGGCGAACTCGCCCGAGAGCGCGTAGCCGAACGGCCCGTCGATCCAGTAGAACACGGCGACCTTGTCCTCCTGGCTGAACCGGAAGGCGGTGTCGCGCTGCGTGCCCTCGACGCGCGAGACGTACAGCGTGAGGCGCTTGCCCTTCGCGTCCTGGTACATGAACTGTGCGACTGCGCCGCCCGGCCCGGGCAGCAGCCGCCCGCCGACGAGCTCGAAGCCCTCCGCGGCAAGGAGCGGTGCCTTCAGCTTCGCGCCCAGCCGCTTCGAGAGCCAGTTGACGAGGTGCTCCTGCTCCGCGGCGCCGACCTCCACCGGGTGGCGGATCTCCGGCGAGTACACCGCGTGCGCGATCGCGGCCTGCCGTGCGAGCGAGAGCGGCGCCGGCCCGCTGCGAACGCCGACCAGCGCGTGCGCGAACCACCCGACCGCCACGCCGACGGCGAGCCAGCCCGCGGCGACGGCGATCCGCGCCGAGCGCCGGCTCGTATCGATCCGGCGCAGGCGATCGGGCACCGGCTCGTCCAGCACGGGGTCGAACGCGGCGTGCAATGCGGCGTTCTGCTCGCGGTAGGCTTGGACGCGGGCGGCATCCTCGGCGTGCTCGGCGAGGTGCGCGTCGACTTCGCGCCGCTCGAGCGGCTCGAGCCGCTCGTCGACGTACGCGTGCAGCTCGTGCTCGGTGACCTTCATTTCACCGCCTTCAGCACCGGGGCCGGGGGCGCGCCGGTCAGCAGCGTCCGCAGCCGCTCCCGCCCGCGGAACAGCCGCGACATCACCGTGCCGATCGGAATGTCGAGCGCGCGCGCGACCTCCGCGTACGAGAGCTGCTCCAGGCCGACCAGCAGGACGATCTCGCGCTGTTCGGGGGGCAGCAGCGCGAGCGCGCTCTCCAGGTCGCGGATCTCCAGGCGCGCGCCCTGCACCGATGGCACCGGCGGCAGGTCGTCCTCGTCGAGCGCCGACTCGGGGCGCGCGGCGCGCGCACGCAGCTGGTTGACGAAGACGTTGTGCATGATCGCGAAGAGCCATGCCCGCAGGTCGCTGCCCTGCCGCCAGAGATGGTGCTTGTTGATGGCCCGCTCCAGCGTGTCCTGTACGAGGTCGTCGGCAGCGTGCTGGTCCCCGGCGAGCGCCCGCGCGTACCGCCGCAGGCGCGGGATGTGCGGGGCGATCGCCTGGAGATCCAACGGACGGGCCTACCTGGCGACGCGCCAGACGTTGTTGAAGCCGTCTCCGGTCTTGTCGCCGGGCTTCTGGTCCTTGACCCAGAAGTAGAGCGGTTTGCCCTTGTACGCCCACTGCATCGTGCCGTCATCGCGCTTCACCTTGGTGAACCCCGCGACATCCTTGTCGCCCGCCGCGGCGACGAACGGCGGCCAGTTCGCCGCGCAGGGCCCGTTGCACACGCTCCGGCCCTCCGGGTCCTTGTCGAAGGTGTAGAGCGTCATCTTCTTCGAGGTGTCGACCAGCACGCCGCCGCTGTACTCGGCGGGCGCCCCTTGTGCGCGCAGGCTCGCGCAGCCGGTTGCAAGCGTGAGGGACAGCGCCGCGGCCGCCGTGGCCAGATAGATCCGTCTCATTCTGAACAATCTCCCATTTTGTTGGAGCGCGAACGCAGCCGCGGCCGGCCGGGCACGCAGCGTTGCTCGCCCATCAAACAGCCCTGGGCGCGCCCTTATTCCGGGCGCTCGTGGGCGGCGGGGAAGATTCTCGCACCCAGGCCCCACTTTGCCGCGAGCGTCTCGGTCGCGTTGAGGAGCTCTTCCGAGAGGGACGGATGGTTGTAGCGCGCGCGGGCGAGGCGCGCGAGCCCGTCCGGGGCGCGCAGCGCGGTACCCGCGACGTGGATCCACTCGCCGGCATGCGCCCCGACCGCTTCCGCGCCGAGAAGCTCGCCCTACTCGAGGTCCGCGACGATGCGCGCGAAGCCGCGGGGATCGCCTTCGGCCAGCGCAGCGGGACTCGACTGGAACGACGCGAAGCCGGTCGCGGGATCGCGCCCGGCATCTTCGGCCTGCGCCTCCGACCAGCCCACGCGGGCGAGCTCGAGCGCGGAGTAGACGACCTCCGGCACGGCCCCGCGGTCTCGGCGCGCGCTCCCCGGCGCGACGATGTCGGCGATCGCGACCGCCGCTTCGGCGAGCGCATGGTTCGAGGTCATGCGCGGATTCGCGCAATCGCCGATCGCATAGATGCCCGGCGCCGCAGTCATGGTGCGCTCGTCGGTGGCGATGAAACCGTCCGCGCCGATCGCGATGCCCGCCGCGTCCGCGCCGAAGCCGATGACGTTCGGCCGGCGTCCACTCGCGACGAGCGCCCAGTCCACGCGCTCTTCGGTGCCGTCCGGCAGCTGCACCGTGACGCCGCTGGCATCCGCAACGCAGGCGCGCGGCCGACCCGAGCGGCGCGGGCGCACGCCGTGCCCGGCGAGCGCCTCGCGCAGCGCTGCGAGAGCGCTCGGCGTGAACCCCACGCGGGCGAGCGGTTCGGACTGCACGAGCCACACCACCTCGCACCCGAGCATCGTCAGGATGAAGGCCATCTCGGTGCCGATGACGCCACTGCCGAGCACCGCGACGCGACGCCCCGCCGGCGGCGGCGCGTCGAAGAGTTGGTCACTCGTGAGCACACGGCCGGCGTGCAACGCGATCCCGGGCGGCAGGTACGGGCTCGACCCGGTGGCGATCACGATTGCGCCTGCCGCGAGCACGCCGTGGCCGGCGACCTCGACGCTCCGTCCCGCGCGCATCGTCGCGCGCCCGCTGATCGCGGTCACGCCGAGCCGCTCGAGATAGTCGACGTAACTCGCCCGCACCGTCTCCACGACCCCGCGCTGGTGGCGCCAGGCCGCCCCCAGGTCGGGCGTCAGCCGCCCCGCGAGACCGCGCTCGGCGAAGTGCGCGTTGGCCGCGACGAGCCGTGCGGTGGCGTACCAGGCCTTCTTGGGCACGCAGCCCCGGTTGAGACAGGTGCCGCCCCAGGTCCCCTGCTCGACGAGCGCGACCTTCAGGCCGCGGAGCGCCCCGAGCACCGCGGCGCGATAGCCGCCGGGGCCGGAGCCGATGACGACGAGGTCGGTGGTGCGACTCGCCGTCATCGCTGGATCGATGGCCGGCGCGCGCGCCGGCGGGAAGCGGGTGCGGCTAGCGCAGGCCCGCGATGTAGTCCGCGACCGCCTTGATTTCCGCGTCGCTCAACCGTGCGGCGGTCATGCGCATCATCCTGTTCGGATCGTTCGCGCGCGCACCCGAGCGGAACGCCCTCAACTGCGCGTCGATGTAGTCGGCGTACTGCCCGGCGAGCGCGGGAAACTGCGCGGGTATCCCTTCGCCGCGGGGACCGTGGCAGCCGGCGCACGCGGCCACGCCGCGCTCTGCGATACCGGCGCGGAAGATCTTCTGGCCGAGCTCGATCGTGTCCTTGTTGCGCGCCTTCTCGGGGATCAGCTTCTGCGCGCCGTAAAAGGCCGCGACGTCGCGCATGTCGTCGGGCGAGAGCGCGGCTGCAAATCCGGCCATGATGGCGTTCTCGCGCTCGGCCGGCTTGCCCCCTGCGCGGGGCTTGAAGTTGGCGAGCTGCTTGGCGAGGTACTCGGGGTGCTGAGCGGCGAGCTTCGGGTTGGCCGGCGCGGTGCTGTTTCCGTCCGGCCCGTGACAGGCAGCGCAGACCTGCGTCGCGATCTGCTGCCCCTTCGCGGCATCGGCCTTGGGCAGCGGCTGGGCGGCGAGCGCGGCGCCGCTCGCGAGTGCGGCGGCAATGAGCGCGCAGCGGAGCTTCATGGATCCCTTCCCCTCGTTGTCTTTCCTGGCGCGGAGCGTGCGGCGAGGCGCCGTGGCAAAGCTGCTATTCTAACCGCGTTCGACGCGCTGTTGCGACCGGATGTCCTTGTTTCAGAACGCAACCTACCTCGCGTCGGCCCACCGCCTCGAGGACCTGCCGCCACCGGGGGAGCCCGAGGTCGCCTTCGCCGGCCGTTCCAACGCCGGCAAGTCGAGCGCGATCAACGCGCTCGCGAACCGGACCCGGCTCGCGTTCGTCAGCAAGACGCCCGGCCGCACGCAGCAGATCAACTACTTTCGTCTCGCGGGGGGCGGACTGCTCGTCGACCTTCCGGGCTACGGCTACGCAAAGGTGCCGGACGCGCTGCGCCGTCACTGGGAGGAGACGCTCAGCCGGTTCCTGCAGACCCGGCCGACCTTGTGCGGTCTGGTGGTCGTGATGGACGTGCGCCACCCGCTCACCGAGCGCGACGAGATGATGCTGCACTGGTTTCGCCCGACCGGGCGGCCGGTCCATCTGCTGCTGACCAAGGCGGACAAGCTCACCCGACGTGAGGGGGCGCTCACACTCGACCGAGTCCGCGCCAGGCTGAACGAATTGGGCGGGCCGGTGACCGCACAGCTGTTTGATAGCCCGCACCGCACCGGCGTCGCCGAAGCCGAAGCGGTCATCTCCGGGTGGCTCGCCGGTGCGGGCGTGCGAAATAAAGAAGCCCCAAGCCAAAGGGGAAAGCCTGGGGCCAAAGGCCTTAAAAGTATTTAAGGCACCCGCTCAGGGAGGAGAAGCGGGAGACGGCCGAAGCCGTCCTCTGCTGAGAACGTCAGGAACGTGAAAGGTTCCCTTCCGCGGTCAAGTCGCCCGGGCCGCTGGGACGCGGTACCCTGCAAAGACCTCACTGGAGTCCGAACCATGAACATCTACGGCAGCTATCCCGCCGTGCGCATGCGCCGGATGCGGCGCGACGACTTCACCCGTCGCATGATGCGCGAGCACCGGCTCACCACCGATGACCTGATCTACCCGGTGTTCGTGTACGAGGGACGCAATGCCGAGCAGCCTGTGCCTTCGATGCCGGGCGTGGTCCGCTACACGCCGGATCGGCTGCTCGCCGTGGCCGAGGACGCGCTGAAGCTCGGCATCCCGACGATGGCCCTCTTTCCGGCGATCGAGCCTGCGCTCAAGACGCCGGATGGGCGCGAGGCGATGAACCCGAACGGCCTCGTCCCGCGCGTCGTCGGCGAGCTCAAGAAGCACTTCCCGGAGCTCGGCGTCATGACCGACGTGGCGCTCGACCCGTACACGAGCCATGGCCAGGACGGCCTGATCGACGACGCCGGCTACATCGTCAACGACGAGACGATCACGGTGTTGCGCGAGCAGGCGCTGACGCAGGCGCAGGCGGGCGTGGACATCGTCGCGCCGTCGGACATGATGGACGGCCGCATCGGCGCGATCCGCGCCGCGCTCGACGAGAACCGCTTCATCCATACGCGGATCATGGCGTACTCCGCGAAGTACGCTTCGGGCTTCTACGGCCCGTTCCGCGATGCCGTCGGCTCCGCGGCCAATCTCGGCAAGGGCAACAAGCTCACCTATCAGATGGACCCGGCCAACGGCGACGAGGCGCTGTGGGAGGTCGGGCTCGATCTGCAGGAGGGTGCCGACATGGTGATGGTCAAGCCCGGCATGCCGTATCTGGACATCGTCCGCCGGGTCAAGGACGAGTTCAAGGCGCCCACGTTCGTCTACCAGGTGAGCGGCGAGTACGCGATGCTGAAGGCCGCCTTCCAGCAGGGCTGGCTCGACGAGGAGAAGTGCGTGCTGGAGGCGCTCCTCGCCTTCAAGCGCGCGGGCGCCGACGGCGTGCTGACCTACTTCGCGCGCGACGCGGCGAAGCTGCTCGCCCGGCGCTGAGCCGCGCTACTCGCGCGCGTCCGCCGCGGCGGCGAGCCGCGCCTCGCGGATCACCTGCTCGAGCACCCGGCCCTTGCGATCCACGACGTGGATCCGCGCGGGAAGCAGCTCGCGGTCGAGATCGAGCCACACGTCCATCTTCGATCCGTCCGGATCCTCGCGGCGCAGGTGCAGCGCGCGCACGATCCCGATCGGCGTCTCGAACTGCGCTTCCCCCACCGTTCGGTAGAGGTAGCGGTAGAGCTTTCGTCCGGTGACGATGTCGAGCTGCTTCGCCGCCGGGAGCGGCGTCATGAAGTAGAGCTGGTGCAGCATCGACAGCGGGTCCTGCGCACCGGCCGGAAGATCCACGATCCGGCGCTCGCCCTTCGAGGCGAGCGCGAGCTTGTGCGCCGTCCAGTCGAAGTGCGCGGTTTCGGTGCGCTCGCGCGTGCCGAGCTCCGCCTGGTACGCGGTCGGCACGAGTCCACCTGGCGCCACCACGCCGCTCGCCCGCTGGATCAGCCGGCCGCCCAGGAACCAGGACACGAAGCCCACGGCCTCGGCGACCGTCTCGACCCGGTAGTCGTCGCCGTCGCGAGTCCAGGTGTGCGTGACCTGACCGACCTTCGAGGGTTGAGTGCCGTAGTAGAGGTCGAAGACGAGCGTGGCGTGTCGCAGCGGATACTCGAGCGGCACCGCTTCGGTGTCGACCTGCGATGCGCCCGCGTCCGGCGCTGCGTCCGCGGACGCGCGCGACGGCTCGCTCACGTCCGCCGCAGCCGTCCCGAACGGCCCTTCCGGGTAGTCGTACTGGGGCACGACGGCGTCCTGCGCGATCGGCACGGGCACACGGGTGGGGCGCGGTTTCGCGGTACGACCGGGCGCCGCCGGTCTCGGGAGCGGCACGACGGCAGGCGCCGGCGCGGGTGGCGGCGGCACGATCCGCGCTTCGATGGGCGGCGACGCGACCGGGTCCCCGCCCGACCCCCCGATCCCGAGCTGGGGAACGCCGAAGAGGGCCGCGATGTGCACGGCCATCGAGGCGATCAGGGCGGCGACGAGGAAGCGATTGCGGCGGGGCATGCCGCAGAGTAACGCACCGGATCCTCAGCCGAATACCAGTGCCACGCCGTGCCCGCTCTCGGCGCCAAGCGCGATCGAGCCGTCGGGCATCCGGGCGTGCGGGAGACCCCCGGCGGCGAGCGCCGCAGCGGCCGCCTCCCGGTCCCGCACGCGGATGAACAGCGCGGCCATGAGCGGTACCGGCCGGGGGCTGAGGCGGACCTTCGGCAGCTTCGCCGCCAGACGCGCGCCGGTCGCGAACGCGATCGATGCCCGCCCGGTCCGTACGACGAGCCCCTCGGCAATCGGCTCGGCGGTCGTCGCCAGCAGGCGCTCGTAGGGCCGCGCGGCGGCGGCCGCATCGTCGGCGACGATCGCCACCGCGGCGATCTCCGTTGCGCCGTTCGCGTGCCCCAGGTACTCCGGCCGCCACACCAGCTCGCGCGTCAGGTGCTCGCAGACGAACGCCCGCCCGCCCGGCGTGTGCTCGAGGGACGCCATCGAGACCCGGAACCGCGCCTCGCGCGCGCCGCCGGGCAGCTCGACCGGCCGCGAGAACTCGGTCGCGTCGCTCGGCGCGAAGCCGGCCCAGAGCATCTCCGTGTACGCGCCCCTGGCGTTGTCCGTCCCGAACGCGATCGCCGCCAGGCCCTCGCCCGCACGCGCGAACTCGGTGTAGTACTGGCGCGACGGATGCGGCGCGCCTTCAGGACTGTACAGAAGCTCGACATAGTCTTCGCCGAACATCACGCAATGGTTCTGCGAGCCGAGCGTGTGGTCGCCGCGCGGGGTCACGGTGAAGCCCATGCGCCGGAACGTGTCGCGCGCCGCGTCGAGGTCGCGCACCACGATCACGACGTGATCGATGCCGTTGATGTGCTTTCGCATGAATGCTCGTTCCTTGCGGTGAGCGCCTGATGATACGCCACCCTTGTTGCATCGCAACATGCGCGTGGCGTGCAGCGGTTTGGACTACACTCCCCGGCCCGGCCGTCCGAGAGTCCGAATGCCGCTCATCGACCGCTTGAAGCACATTCAGCCGGAAATGGTCGCCTGGCGACGGGACATCCACGCGCACCCCGAAACGGCGTTCGAGGAGACGCGCACCGCCCAGCTGGTGGCGGAGAAGCTTGCATCCTTCGGCATCGACGTTCACCGGGGCCTCGCGAAGACCGGCATCGTGGGCGCGTTGCGGGCGGGCACGGGCGCGCGCGCGATCGGGCTGCGCGCCGATCTCGATGCGCTCCACATCCACGAGCAGAACGAGTTCGCGCACCGCTCGCGGCACCCCGGACGCATGCACGCGTGCGGTCACGACGGCCACACCGCGATGCTGCTCGGCGCCGCCCGGTATCTCGCCGAGACGAGGCGCTTCGACGGCACGGTGTACTTCATCTTCCAGCCGGCCGAGGAGAACGAGGGCGGCGGCCGCGCGATGGTCGAGGAGGGACTGTTCGACCGGTTCCCGATGGCCGGCGTCTACGGCATGCACAACTGGCCGGGGATCCCGGTCGGGAAGTTCGGCGTGCTGCCCGGCCCGATGATGGCCTCGTTCGACATCTTCGAGATCGTCGTCACCGGTCGCGGCGCACACGGCGCGATGCCGCACACCGGGATCGACCCGGTGGTCGCGGCGAGCGCGCTCGTGCAGGCACTGCAGACGATTCCGAGCCGCACCCTCGACCCGATCGAGCCCGCGGTCGTCACGGTCACGCAGTTCCACGCGGGCGATGCCTGGAACGTGATTCCCGAGCAGGCGGTCCTGCGCGGCACGACGCGCGCGTTCCGGCCGGCGGTGCAGGACCAGATCGAGGCCGGCATCCGCCGCATCTGTGCGGGGATCGACGCGAGCCACGGCACGCGCTCGTCGGTGCGCTACGAGCGGCGCTATCCGCCGACCATCAACCATCCGCACGAGACCGGGATCGCCGCCGCGGCGATGGCCAAGGTGGTCGGCCCGGAGAACGTTCTCACCGACCTGCAGCCCACCATGGGCTCGGAAGACTTCGCCTTCATGCTGCGGGCGAAGGCCGGCTGCTACGTCTGGATCGGCAACGGCCCTGGCGAGGGCGGCTGCGTCCTGCACAATCCGCGATATGACTTCAACGACGAAATCCTGCCAATAGGCGCGAGCTACTGGGCGACGCTCGTCGAGGATGTGCTGACCCCCGGGGGCGAGCGGTCGGGGGCCGCGACCTGACCGGAGATGCCATGGCAAATCCCGGGGACCGCATCTTCCGCCGCGAGGTGACGCGGCGCGACTTCCTCTGGCTCGTTTCGGTCGGCGGGTCCGCCGCGGCGGCGCCGGTGCTGCTCGCCGGCTGCGCCACCGACCCGGTCACCGGGCGCAGCACGCTGTCCGGGCTGAGCGAGCAGGACGAGATCCGGATCGACAGGCAGCAGGCGCCCTACCAGTTCTCCACGGACTACGGCGTGGCGCAGGATGCCGCGCTGAACCGCTACGTGAACGACGTCGGCGCCGGTCTCTGGACGCGTTCGCACCGGCCGAAGATGCCCTATTCGGCGCGCGTCGTGAACGCGAACTACATCAACGCCTACACCTTCCCGGCGGGAAGCATCGGGGTGTCGCGCGGAATCATGCTCGACATCCAGAGCGAGGACGAGCTGGCGGGGCTCCTTGGCCACGAGATCGGCCACGTGAACGCACGCCACGCGGCCGAGCGCGCGGGACGCGTGATGATCGCGCAGGGCGGGGCGGTGATCGCGCAGATCGGACTCGCGGTGGTCGGCCTCGGCGAGCTCGGCCAGGTCGCGGGCCAGGTCACGCAGGTCGGGGCGAGCGCGCTGCTCGCCTCGTACAGCCGCGACGACGAGCGCGAGGCGGACGCGCTCGGGCTCGAGTACATGACGCGCGCGGGCTACAACGCCGACGGCATGGTCGGCCTGATGGACCTCCTCAACAAGGAGGGACGCGAGCAGCCGAGCATGATCCAGACGATGTTCTCGTCGCACCCGATGAGCGCGGAGCGCTACGAGACCGCAAGGCGCGAGGCAACCACGAAGTACGCCGCGAGCCGCACGGCGCAGGTCAAGCGCGAGCGCTACCTGGACAGCACCGCGAGCCTGCGCGCGCTCGCGCCCGCGATCAAGGCCGAGCAGCGCGGCGAGACGCTGGCGGCACAGGGCAAGGTCGCGGAGGCGACCCAGCAGTTCGCGCAGGCGCTGCAGCTCGCACCGAACGACTATCCGGGCCTGCTGCTGATGACCAAGGCGCAGCTGGCACAGAAGCGCTATGCGGAGGCCGAACCCTACGTCGACCGGGCGGTCGCGGTCTACCCGAACGAGGGGCAGGCGCTCAAGCTGAGCGGCATCGTGAAGATCGCGCTCCGGAAGCCGGAGCTCGCCTACCAGCGCTTCGACGCCTACGACCGGGCGCTCCCCGGCGACCCGAGCGCGCTCTTCTTCAAGGGAATCTCGCTGGAGGCGATGCAGAACCGCAACGGCGCCGCGCAGCACTACGCCCAGTACCTGCGCGCGGGCGGATCCGGCCGGCCGGCGCAGTACGCGCGGCAGCGCCTGCAGCAGTGGAGCACGGCGAAGTGAGGCGGTGAGCCGGGCCTCAGGCGCCGGGCCGCACGTGCAGGAAGCAGCAGCCTTCGTCGCCGGGCTGCCAGGTGTCGGCGCTGAACGCGAATCCCGCCGCCTCGAACGTGCCGTTGTCGACCACGCCGGCGATGTGGCAGAGCTTCGCCACCTTCGCCTCGCTCATCCCCGCCTCGAGCCACGCCTCCTTGAGCGGGCAGGCGTGGAACTTGATGTCCAAGCCGCCCGCGTCGCAGCGCCGCACCTCGGGCTGGAAGACGCGGCCGCCATCGGGCACGAACGCGATGAATGCATCGCGCAGCCCGGTGATGTCGCGCGGACCGAAGCGCTTGAACTGCTGCCCGATCGCCAACCCGCGTTTGTAGATCGCGCGCTTCAGGATCTCCTCGGCCTTCGCCGCCCCGAGCTCCGCCTCGAGCTCGTCGTAGACGGCCGCGTACACCATCGCGCGCGCCTTCATCGCATTCCTGAGCTGGGTCCGCAGCTCGTCCGCTTCGCTCATCGATTGCCCCCTTTCGCGGTGGCCTACATCTTAGGGACTGCGCAGCGGTTGGGCTACCATTTGCGCCTTTCCGGAAAGCGAGACCCATGCGATACGTCGACCACGGACAAGGCGGCCCTGCGAGCGTGATGACGCTCGCCGTCGGACCGCAGCCGGCGCTCAAGCCGGGCGAGGTGTTGATCGAAGTCGCCTACGCGGGCGTGAACCGCCCGGACGTCCTGCAGCGATCGGGCAGCTATCCACCGCCGCCCGGCGCCTCGCCGGTCCTCGGCCTCGAAGTCGCGGGAAGGATCGCGCAGGTGGCCGCCGACGTCACGCGGTGGAAGCCGGGGGACGTGGTCTGCGCGCTCACGCCCGGCGGCGGCTACGCCGAGTACTGCGCCGCGCCCGCCGCGCACTGCCTGCCGGTGCCGCAGGGCCTCTCGGTGAAGGAGGCGGCGTCGCTGCCGGAGAACTGGTTCACCGTCTACGACAACGTGATCACGCGCGGGC
>CAZIXQ010000087.1:1641-13610 GCA_964543155.1 uncultured Enterobacteriaceae bacterium | reverse complement strand
AACGGCCTCACGCCGGTCGAGATGTGCCGCATGTTCATCGAGAGCGAGTCGCACCGCGACCCCTTCTCGCCCGAGCTGCTGCTGCGCCCGGCGGTGGGCGAGTTCGCGCGTCGCGCCGTCTCGCTGCCGCCGCTCGTCTGGAGCTCGGCCTGGCGCTTCCTGAGCCGGCCCGGCGCGCACGCGTTCCTCGAGTCGTTCGCGCAGGTGGGGCGCGCGATCCCGACCGGCCTCTTCGACAACGACGCGATCGACCGCTTCCTGACGCGCCAGTTCGCCGCGCCCGGCCGCACCAACGACTTTCGCAAGCTCGCGCGCAAGCTCTTCCTGGTCGCCACCGACCTCGACTCCGGCGTGCCGGTCGAGTTCGGTGCGCGCGGCCACGACCACGTGCCGATCTCGCGCGCGGTCGAGGCGAGCGCCGCGCTGCCGGGACTGTTCCCGCCGGTCGAGATCGACGGCCGCTTCTACGTCGACGGGGCGCTCAAGCGCACGCTTCACGCCTCGGTCGCGCTCGAGCAGGGCGTGAAGCTGCTGCTCTGCATCAACCCGCTCGTGCCCTACGACAGCCGCATCCCGGTCGCCGACGCGCACGCGCCGCGCCGGCTCGTGGACGGCGGGCTGCCGGTGGTGCTCGCGCAGACGCTGCGGGCGATCGTCTACTCGCGCATGCAGGTGGGAATGCAGCGCTACAAGCGCGAGTTCCGCGACGCCGACGTGGTGCTGTTCGAGCCGAACCGCCACGACGCGGAGATGTTCTTCACGAACATGTTCAGCTACGCGAGCCGCCGGCGGCTCGCCGAGCATGCCTACCAGAAGACGCGCAAGGAGCTGTTCGCGCGGCGCCACGCGCTCGCGCCGGTGCTCGCGCGGCACGGGGTGGGCATCCGCCTCGACGCGCTCACCGATCCCGATCGGCACCTCGTGCGCGGCATCCGGCGCCGGCGTCAGCTGGTGCCCGGGACCGAGATCACCAGCCGGCTCGCCGACTCCCTGGACGACCTCGAGCGCTGGCTCGCCGGCGCCGCGGCGGGGTAGGGCGCCGGGGCGGCGTGCTATCCTTCGCCGCCCTCGAGAGGCCCCCGGGAATGGAGCGCAAGCCCAAGCGCCGCACGCGCGAGCGCATTCTCGAAACGAGCCAGCGGCTCTTCAACGACTTCGGCGAGCCGAACGTCACCACCACGGTGATCGCCGACGAGCTGGACATCAGCCCCGGCAACCTCTACTACCACTTCCGCAGCAAGGACGAGATCGTCAACACGATCTTCGGCGCGTTCGAGCGCGAGATCGACGGCGTGCTCGCGGCGCCGACGGCGCGCGCGGCCGACGTGGAGGACATGTGGCTCTTCCTGCACGTCCTGTTCGAGGCGATCTGGAGGTACCGCTTCCTCTACCGCGACCTGAACGACCTCCTGTCGCGCAACCGCCTGCTCGAGGTCCACTTCAAGCGGCTGCTCGAGCAGAAGGTGCGCACCGCCACCGCGCTGTGCGAGGGGCTCGCGGCGAGCGGCGAGATCCGGGCGAGCAGCGCAGAGGTGTCGGCGCTCGCGACCAACATGGTCGTGGTGATGACCTACTGGCTGTCCTACGAGTACGTGCGCAACCCGCGCCACCTGCAGGAGGGCGAGATGGTCGCCCGCGGGGCCTACCAGGTGATGGCGCTCGTGGCGCCGTTTCTCGCCGAGCGCTCGCGCGCGCTGTTCGAGCGCCTCGCGGCGGCCTACGTGTCGACCTGACGAACGAATCGGAGCACCGATGGCAAAGACGAGCTGGGCCAAGTTCCCCTATCCCGAAAAGGCCTACGCCTACGACGGGGCCAGCCTCAGGAAGCACTGGGACCGCCTGCACCGCGGCGATTGCGAGCCGTTTCCGAAGGACGAGGCGCTGCAGGCGGCATGGCGCGCCTATCACCGAGGGGATTTCGCCGGCGCAGTGGAGGCGGGGCTCGAGGCCGGCGTGGAGGGATTCAACGTGGCGAACAAGGCGCAGTCGATCTACGCCACCTACCTCGAGAAGGCGGGCGCAAGGAAGGCGAAGCTCTTCCAGGAGGCGATGACGCGCGGCGAGGAGGCGATGCGCGCGCGGCCGAAGGACGCGAACGCACACTATTTCTTCGCGATGGCCGCGGGCCGCTACGGCCAGGAGATCTCGATCGCGAAGGCGCTCGCGCAGGGGCTCGGCGGGAAGATCAAGGAGGCGCTCGACCACGCGATCAAGCTGCAGCCCCGGCACGCGGACGCGCACATCGCGCTCGGCACCTGGCACGCGGAGATCGTCGGCAAGGTCGGCGGGATGATGGGCAAGCTGACCTACGGCGCCAGCAGGGACGCCGCGGAGGAGCATTTTCAGAGAGCGCTGAAGCTCAACCCCGACTCGGCGATCGCGCGCATCGAGTACGCGAACGGCCTGGTGCTCGCCTTCGGCAAGGCGCGGATGAAGGAGGCCGAGAAGCTCTACGCCGAGGCGGCGAAGCAAAAGCCGATGGACGCGATGGAGCGCCTCGACGTCGAGGCCGCGAAGGCCGAGCTCGAGGACTAGCCGCTCAGGCGCGCGCGGCCGCCTTCGCGGCCTTCCTCGTCCCGCGCCGCGCGGCGCTTCCGAGCTCGCGCTCGACGAGCCCGGGATCGCGCTGCGTGTCCCACGGCTCCATCAGGATCGTCATGAGCAGGCGGTCGAACTCGGGCCGGAAGTGCGCAATGACGTTTTCCGGGTCCGGGACGCGGGCCGCGTCGGTGATCAGGCCGAACTGGACGCCGCCGTTGTACGACAGGATCGACACCCCCATGCCGATGTCGCCGGACTGCGGCACCCAGAACATGATCTGCCGGAGCGGCGCGCGCGCCATGTAGAGCTGCGTCTGCGGGCCGGGCACGTTGGTCATCACCGCGGTCGCCTTGTTCGCGAGCAGATCGAGCATCTGCTGCTGCACGGCCTTCGGCGCGAGGCCGGCCAGGCCGAGGAGCGCGAACGCGATCCCCGCCTGGTAGGAGCCCTTGAGCGCGGCCATGCGGTGATGCACCGCGTACACCCGCGCGAGCGGGTTGGCGATGCCGATCGGCAGCAGCAGCGTCACCAGGCCGAAGCGGTTCCCGAGCCGGATCTCGGCCTCGTCGGCGCGCAGGTTCACCGGCACCATTGCGCGCAGCTCGAGCCCGTCGACGCGGTCGCCCTTCACGGCGAGGTAGCGGCCGAGCGCGCCGGCGACGGTCGCGAGCAGGACATCGTTGACCGAGCAGTCGAGCACCTTCCCGACCGCCTTCACCTCGTCCAGGGCGATCGGGTCGGTCCAGGCGACGCGCTTCGCGGCCCCGGCCTTGCCCTTGTAGCGGGTGCGCGAGTCGTCGGGCATGGTCGCGAGCTGGGCGGCTTCCGCGGCGACGCTGCCCGCGATGCGCGCGTACCCGACCAGCTTGTCGGGATGGAGAAGCGCGTCCACGCCCTTCTCGGCGACCTCGCCCGACAGGCGCAGCGCCTGGCCGGCCAGGCCGGCGATCGGCTCCAGGAACTGCCCGAGCAGGCCCCCGGCCTCGGGTGCGGCGTCGCGCCGGCGCCGCTCGCGCGCGCCGGCCGGCGCGACCGGCGCGTCGCGCCTGGTGTCCATGAGGGAGAGCATGACGCGGATGAGTGCGATGCCGTCCGCGTAGCAGTGGTGGATGCGCGCGACGATCGCCGCGCCGCCGTCGTACCCGTCGAGCAGCGTGAAGTCCCACCACGGACGGTGCGCGGCGAACGGCCGCTCGACCAGCCTCGCGACGTAGCGCTTGAGCGCCGCCGGCCCGCCTTTGCCCGGAAGTCGCGCGCGCCGCACGTGGTGCTCGAGCCGGAAGCGCGGGACCTCCTCCCACCACGCGCCGGCGAGGTCCTCGACCGGTCGGCAGCGAAAGCGCGGGAAGCGTGCAAAGCGCGCGGCGAAGGTCGCGAGCAGCCGGGCGTGGTCGATCGGCTCGTCGAAGACGAGCACCCCGACGATCACCATGCGGTTGGTCGGCCGGTCCATCCGCAGCCACGCGGTGTCGACGCTCGACATTCGGCTGCGGCGGGGCATGGACGCGTGGGCGGGGATGCGGCGCGGGAGGGTCCCTATAATAGCCGAGCGCGCGGGCGCGACATCACCTGCGCACGGTCATGGAGGGGACAGTGAGCGACCTGAAGAAGAAGTTCGAGGATGCCGCCGCGGCGGTGAAGAAGCTGAAGGACGATCCCGGCAACGACGTGAAGCTGCAGCTCTACGCGCTCTACAAGCAGGGCAGCGAGGGCGACGTCGAGGGCAAGCGGCCCGGCTTCACCGACATGATCGGGCGGGCGAAGTACGACGCGTGGGCGAAGACGAAGGGGATGGCGAAGGACGAGGCGATGAAGAAGTACGTCGAGCTCGTCAAGTCGCTGGCGGGATAGCCCGCCCGGTCAGGACCGCTTCTTCGCCGGGGGCTTCGCAGCCTTCCTCGCCGGCGGCCTGGCGGCGGCCGGGCCGAAGTACCGGTCGAACTGCTCGTCGATCTCCCGCTCGATGCGCGGCTTGAGGAACGCGAGCAGGAAGCCGAGCCGGGCCTCGAGGCGCACGTCGTGGTCGCTGACGTGCAGCTCGCCGTGGACCCCGGCGCGCTCGAAGTGCAGGACGTGGCGCTTCCAGGCGTAGTCGAGGTCGAAGTCCTTCTTGAGCCGCGCCGCCACCTTCTCGGCGGCCGTGCGCGCCGCCTCGAGCGGCAGCGTATGGTTGCGCCGTACCTTGATCTCGCTCATCGCCGTGTCTCCGGGCCGGCGGCTCCGGGCGGGCGCCGCGGCGACGGATTCTAGTGGGCGCGGCGTCCGGGCGCCACGCGGTCCGCCCGCCCGGGACGCCGGTGTAAGATTTGCCGGTCAGTGGCAGGGTCCGCGAAGGGGGGCGTCATGTTGCTGGAAACCACGCTGGGGAAGCTGGTCGGAAGCGTCCGCGGGGGTCGGGTCGTGGAGGGCCGGCTCGGCCGGCTGGCCGAGCGCATCCGCGCGACCGACCCGGTGCCGCTGCGCATCCGGCTCTGGACCGGACGCAGCTACGAGCTCGGCCCCGATCCCGCCGTGACCCTCTCGGTGCCGAGCCCCGCCGCGCTGCGCTACCTGCGCGCACCGGACCTGATGAAGCTGGGCGAGGCCTACGTCGAGGGCCACATCGATCTGGAAGGACCGGTCAGCGAGGCGTTCCGGGTCGGCGAGCGCTTTGCCGCCGCCGCCGGCGGCGCGCAGCCCTTCGCGCCGCTTGCGCGCGCGATCCACACGCGCAAGCGCGACAAGAAGGCGATCGAGTACCACTACGACGTCTCCAACGACTTCTACCGCCTGATCCTCGACCGCAACATGGTCTACTCGTGCGCCTACTACCGCGCCGAGGGCGACACCCTGGACGCGGCGCAGGAGCAGAAGCTCGACCACATCCTCACCAAGCTGCAGCTGCGTCCGGGCGAGCGGCTCCTCGACATCGGCTGCGGCTGGGGCGCGCTCGTCTTCCGCGCGGTCGAGAAGTACGGCGCGCGCGCCGTGGGCATCACGCTCTCGAACAACCAGTTCGACTACGTGCGCGAGCAGATCCGCGCGCGCGGGCTCGAAGGCCGGTGCGAGGTGCGCCTGCAGGACTACCGCGACGTGCCGGAGCTGGGCGGCTACGACAAGGTGGCCAGCGTGGGCATGTTCGAGCACGTCGGCCTGAAGAACCTCGAGCTCTACTTCCGCCAGGTCGAGCGGCTGCTGAAGGACGGGGGCCTCGCGCTCAATCACGGCATCACGTCGATCGACCCGGACAGCCGCGCGGTCGGTCGCGGCGCGAGCGACTTCATCGAGCGCTACGTCTTTCCGCACGGCGAGCTGCCGCACGTGGGGCTGGTGCTGCGCGAGATGTCGGCCGCGGGCCTGGAGGTCGCCGACGTCGAGTCGCTGCGCCGGCACTATGCGAAGACCTGCGGCGAATGGGCGCGCCGCCTGGAGGCGAACGCCGAGCGCGCGCGTGCGATCGCGGGAGAGAAGCGCTTCCGGATCTGGTCGGTCTACCTCGCCGGCTGCGCCTACGCGTTCGCGCACAATTGGATCAACATCTACCAGGTGCTCGCCTGCAAGCAGGGCGGGCCGGGCATGAACCCGCTGCCGCTCACGCGCGAGTTCATGTACCGCGCCGGTTGACCGGGGCCGCGCGCACCGGCACACTCGCGCCATGATCGAGATCGACGTCCTCGTCCGACGCAGCCGCGCGCCCGCGGGACGCCTCGGCACGCGACGACGGTAGCGCCGGCCGCCGATCCGATCGCGAAGGCCACAGGCGCTCCCTGTGGCCTTTCTCTTTCCTGCGCCGTCCCCGAACGAGGACCCGACCATGCAGCTCGCCGACTTCCCGCTGAACGCCCTGATGGAGATCACCGCGCGGCCGCCGCTCGTCTTCGTGCGCGGCGAGGGCGCCTGGCTCTGGGACCACGAGGGGCGCCGCTACCTCGACTTCGTGCAGGGCTGGGCGGTGAACGCGCTCGGGCACTGCCCGCCGGCGATCGCGCAGTCGCTCGCGGCGCAGGCGGCCACCCTGATCAACCCGAGCCCGGCATTCTGGAACGCGCCGAGCGCGCGGCTCGCCGAGCGCCTGGTGGCGCACTCGGCGTTCGACCGCGTGTTCTTTGCCAACAGCGGCGCCGAGGCGAACGAGGGCGCGATCAAGCTCGCGCGCAAGTGGGGCGCGAAGCACCGCGGCGGCGCGTACGAGGTCGTCACCTTCGAGCACGCCTTCCACGGCCGCACGCTCGCGACGATGTCGGCCTCGGGAAAGCCCGGCTGGGACGCTCTCTTCGAGCCGAAGGTGCCCGGCTTCCCCAAGGCGACCCTCAACGACGTCGCTTCGGTCGAGCGCCTGATCGGTCCGCGCACCGTCGCGGTGATGCTCGAGCCGATCCAGGGCGAGTCCGGCGTCCTGCCGGCGACCGACGATTTCCTGCGCGCGCTGCGGGCGCTCACGCGCAGCCACGGGCTGCTGCTGATCGTCGACGAGGTGCAGACCGGCATGGGCCGGACCGGCCGGCTCTTCGGCTACGAGCACGCCGGCATCGAGCCGGACATCATGACGCTCGGCAAGGGGATCGGCGGCGGGGTGCCGCTCGCCGCGCTGCTCGCGCGCGAGGCGGTCTGCTGCTTCGAGCACGGCGACCAGGGCGGCACCTACAACGGCAACCCGCTCATGACGGCGGTGGGCCTCGCGGTGCTCGACGCGCTGCTCGCGCCGGGATTCCTGGACGGCGTCGTCGCGCGCGGGGCGGAGCTCGCGCGGGGGCTCGCGGAGATCTCCCGCAGACGCGGTCTCGGCGAAGTGCGCGGGCGTGGCCTGCTGCTCGCGCTCGACCTCGGGCGCGACGCGGGCGCGAAGGTGGTCGAGCACGCGCGCGCGAACGGCCTGCTCCTCAATTCGCCGCGGCCGAACACGCTGCGCTTCATGCCGGCGCTGAACGTGTCCGCGGAGGAGATCGGGCTCGCGCTCGCCGGGCTCGACGAGGCGCTCGCCGCGGTCCTCGCCCGGTAAGGGCGCGGGACTTCGCCCGCTCAGTAAGGGCGCGGGACTTCGCCCGCTCAGTGAGGCCGCACGGCGGGGCGGGCGAGCAGCCCCTGGAGGCGCTCGCGCGCGGTCGCGAGGTGCGGGTTCACCCGCAGCGCGGCGTCGAGCGCGAAGAGCGCCGCGTCCTCGCGCGCGTTCGCGAGGCACAGCTCGGCGAAGGCGAGCATCGCGCCGTAGTGGCGCGGCTCGAGGACGAGCGTGCGGTAGAAGTCCGAGACGCTCTCGAGGTCGCGCCCCTGCATGTAGTAGAGGGTGGCGCGCTTGTGCCAGGCCTCGGCGTACCCGGGATGCAGCGCGACGAGCCGGCGGAGGATCGCTTCGGCCGTCGGGTAGTCCTCCGCGACGATCGCGCGCGTCGCCCGCTCGAGCTCGGCGGCGGCGCGGCGGTCCGGGTAGCGCATCCAGAGCGCCCAGACGGCGTCCTCGGTCCGCTCGGCGAGCGGGGCCGCGAGCTCGTCGGCCAGGCGGCGCAGCAGCGCGTCGAGCGCGCGGTGCAGGCGCGGCGAGGGGCGCCGCCGGGGGGCGGTGGCGATGAGGCGCAGCGTCTCGGCGTACATGCGGGAGGAGTCTAGCGCGGCGGCCGGGCCTATTGCACGGGTCCGCCGCGCTCGTCCGAGAGTTCCTGCACGGCGGCGCGGATGCTGCCGAGGTGCGGGTTCAGGCGCAGCGCCGCGTCGAAGGCGAACAGGGCCGCCGCGTGGTCGCCGTGGCGCAGGCAGATCTGGCCGAAGCCGCAGATCGCGCCGAAGTGGCGCGGCTCGAGCTCGAGCACGCGGCGGATGTCGGCGATGCTCTCGGTGTCGCGCCGCTGGAGGAAGTACAGCGTCGCGCGCTTGTTCCACGCTTCGGCGTAGCCGGGGTGCAGCTCGACCAGCGCGTCGAGGATCGCCTCGGCCTCGTCCAGCGCGCGCCCCGCGATGGCGCGCGTCGCCTGGGCGAGGGCCTCCTGCGCATCGGCGTCCGGATGCGCCATCCAGAGGTCCCAGATGAGGTCCTCGACCTGGCTCGCCTCGGCCGCGTTCGCGGCGGCCGCGAGGCGGTGGAACAGCTCGCCGAGGCGCTGCGGCGCGGTCGCGGCGGGCGCGCGGCGATCGAGCGCGAGGACGAGCTTGAGCGTGTCTTCGAACACGATGCCAGTGTACGCCGTGCCACAGCAGGATCACCCTCTCCCCCGGGTTTGGGGGAGAGGGTCAGGGTGAGGGGGGCAGCGCGCCGATCGGGTGCTTGGCGAGGCGCGCGATCTTAGTGGAAGTCGCGCGAGGACGTCGCGAGGGCGCCGAGCAGGTCGCTGTGGTCGGCGAGCCGCCGCGCGACGAGGTGGACGACCTCGCCCTGGCGCTCGATCGTGCCGTGCACCCCCATCAGCCGCGCGCCGAGCAGCTCGCGCCGCTGGCGCTCGACGAGGCGCGACCAGACGATCACGTTCACGTACCCGGTCTCGTCCTCGAGCGTCACGAACACCACGCCCGAGGCGGTGTCGGGCCGCTGCCGGCCGGTGACGATCCCGCAGGCGCGCGCCGCCGCGCCGTGCGGGAGCGCGCGGATCGCCTCCGCGGCTGCGAGCCGCATGCGCTCGAGCCGGGGGCGCAGCAGCGCGAGCGGATGGCGGCCCAGGGTGAGCCCGAGGCTCGCGTAGTCGGCGACGAGGTTCTCGCCCTCGGTGGGGGCGGCGAGCGCGGGCACGGCTTCGCGCACCGGCGCCTCGCGCAGGAGATGCGGCCGCGTCTCGACGCCGGCGACGTCCCAGTAGGCGCGCCGGCGGTGGTCGGCGAGCGCATTCAGGGCGCCGGCAGCCGCGAGGCACTTGAGGTCGCGCGCGTCCGGGTGTGCGCGGTGGGCAAGGTCGGCGACGCTCGCGAAGGGCGCCGCGGCGCGCGCGGCGACGAGCCGCTCGGCGCCGGCCTGCGACAGCCCCTTGACCATCCGCAGCCCCAGGCGCACGGCGTCGCCCTCGAGGGTGCAGTCCCAGTCGCTCCGCGTCGCGTCGACCGCGCGCACCTCCACGCCGTGCCGCCGCGCGTCCTGCACCAGCTGGGAGGGCGCGTAGAAGCCCATCGGCTGGCTGTTCAGGAGCCCGGCGAGGAACGCCGCCGGCGCGTGGCACTTGAGCCAGGCCGACACGTACACGAGCAGCGCGAAGCTCGCCGAGTGCGACTCGGGGAAGCCGTACTCGCCGAAGCCGAGGATCTGGCGGTAGATCTGGTCGGCGAATTCGTCCGCGTAGCCGCGCGCGCGCATGCCCTCCTTCAGGCGCCGCTCGAAGGGCTCCAGCCCGCCCTTGCGCCGCCACGCCGCCATCGCGCGGCGCAGGCCGTCGGCCTCCCCCGGCGTGAACCCGGCGGCGACGACCGCGAGCTGCATCACCTGCTCCTGGAAGATCGGCACCCCGAGCGTGCGCTCGAGCACCGCTTTCACTGCGGCGCTCGGGTAGGCGACCGGCTCCTCGCCGTTGCGGCGGCGCAGATACGGGTGGACCATCCCGCCCTGGATCGGGCCCGGCCGCACGATCGCCACCTCGATCACCAGGTCGAAGAAGCAGCGTGGCGCGAGCCGCGGCAGCATCGACATCTGCGCGCGCGACTCGATCTGGAACACGCCCATCGTGTCGGCGCGCCGGATCATCGCGTAGGTCGCGGGGTCCTCGGGCGGCACGTCCGCGATCGTGAACGGCCGGCCGCGCTGCTGCGCGACGAGCGCAAGCGTGCGCCGGATCGCCGAAAGCATGCCGAGCGCGAGCACGTCGACTTTCAGGAGGCCGAGCGCGTCGAGGTCGTCCTTGTCCCACTGGATCACCGAGCGCTCGGGCATCGCCGCGTTCTCGATCGGCACGAGGCGCGAGAGCCGGTCGCGCGCGATGACGAAACCGCCGGTGTGCTGCGAGAGGTGGCGCGGGAAGCCCACGATCGCGCCGACGAGCTCGAGGAGCCGGCCGACCGTCGGGCTCTGCGGGTCGAGGCCGGCTTCGCGCACGCGCTCGGGCAGCGCGCTGCGGCCGTCCCACCACGCGAGCGAGCCGGCGAGGCGCTCGACCTCGGTCGCGTCCAGCCCGAGCGCCTTGGCCACGTCGCGCACCGCGCTCTTCGCGCGGTAGGTGATGACGGTGGCGGCGAGCGCGGCGCGGTCGCGGCCGTACTTGGCGTAGAGGTACTGGATCACCTCCTCGCGCCGCTGGTGCTCGAAGTCCACGTCGATGTCCGGAGGTTCGTTGCGCTCCTTCGAGACGAAGCGCTCGAACAGCATCGACATGCGCGCCGGGTCGACCTCGGTGATGCCGAGCGCATAGCACACCGCCGAGTTCGCCGCCGACCCGCGCCCCTGGCAGAGGATCCCCCGCTCGCGCGCGAAGCGCACCAGGTCGTGCACGGTGAGGAAGTAGGGCTCGTATCTCAGCTCGGCGATCAGCGCGAGCTCGCGCTCGACGAGCGCGCGGACGTGCGCGGGCGCCCCGCGCGGGAAGCGCCATGCCAGGCCCGACTCGACGAGCCGGCGCAGGTGCGACGCCGGCGTCTCGCCCGCGGGCACGATCTCCTCCGGGTATTCGTAGGCGAGCTCGTCGAGCGAGAAGGCGCACGCGTCCGCGATGCGCAGCGTCTCGGCGAGCAGCTCGGCCGGATAGAGCTGCGCGAGCCGCATCCGCAGCCGGAGGTGGCGCTCGGCGTTCGGGTGGAGCGCGCGGCCGCACGCGGCGACGGGTTTGCCCAGGCGCACCGCGGTGAGAACGTCCTGCAGGCGGCGGCGCGAGCGCACGTGCATGCGGACGTCCCCGGTGGCGACGAGCGGCAGACCGGTCCGGCGCGCGAGCACGCGCAGGCGCTCGAGCTCGGCGCGGTCGTCCGGGCCGCAGTGGAGCTCCGCCGCGATCCAGGCGCGGCCCGGGAAGCGCGCCGCGAGCCACTCGGCCTCGGCGAGCGAAGGCGGGGAAGCGGGGACGAGCAGCGCGAGGCAGTCGGCGAGGCCCGCGTCCAGGTCGGCGCGCGTCAGACGGTAGCTGCCTTTCCTGGCGCTGCGCCGTCCCAGGGTGACGAGCTCGGAGAGGTTGCCGTAGCCCGCGCGGTTCGCCGCGAGCAGGACGAGCTGCGGGCCGTCGGCGAGCCGCACCTCGGTGCCGATCACGAGCTTCAGGCCGGCGGCCTTCGCCGCGACGTGCGCGCGCACCACGCCGGCGAGCGAGCACTCGTCGGTGAGCGCGAGCGCGGCGTACCCGAGCGCCCGCGCCCGCTCGACCAGCTCCTCGGGGTGGGAGGCGCCGCGCAGGAACGTGAAGTTCGACAGGCAGTGCAGCTCGGCGTAGTCGGGGAGCACGTTGCGGGCTTCAGGCGAACAGCCCGTGCAGAAACCACCCCCCGCCGCGGGTGCGGTAGATCCAGACGAGCGCCTGCGCGGGCGTCTGCGCGACGAAGTAGTCGCGCGCGACCTC
>CAZIXQ010000087.1:0-1631 GCA_964543155.1 uncultured Enterobacteriaceae bacterium | reverse complement strand
GTCCCACCAGCCCGACTCGATGCGCTCCGGGCCGGCGAGGAGCTTCAGCGGGCCGCCGTGGTGCGGCACCGCGCCGAGCTCCGCGAGCGGCCGTGGCGTCTCGAGCAGCCAGAAGGGGCGGCGCCCGGCGAGCGCGTCGGCGCACGGCGCCCGATCGGGCGCGAGCGTGCACGGCTGCGACGCGTACTCCGGCCGGTGCTCCGCGACGACGCGCACCCCGTGCACGCTGGCTGCGCCGAGCCGCGCGCGCAGGCGCTCGACGAGCCGCGGCCAGTCCTCCGGGGCGCCGTTCCCGTCGTCGAACAGGGCGAGCGGGGCGCCGGCGAGCGGCACGACGTCGGCCGCGGCGAGCGCGAGGGCGCGCACCGGCGCGGGCAGCGCAATCGCGCCGAGCCGCTCCCGCGCGAGCTGGGTGAAGTGGCCCGCGTCGCGGCTCGGCGCGACCAGCCCGATCGGGACGACGGTCGCCGGCGCGTCGCGATGGCCGAGCCGCAGCTCGAGCCGGCGCACGCCGCCGGCGCGCGCGGCGAGGAAGCCTTCGAGCTGCACGAACAGGCGCTGCGCCGCGAAGAGGAGGTGCCCGGCCTGCGTCGCCTCGGCCGGCAGCTCGAGGCGCGCGTGGAACTGCGGCGGCGGGACGTGGAACGCGCGCGGGTCGGCGCGCCGGCCGTGCGCGCGGTCGAGGTCATCGAGAAGCGCCTGGCCGAAGCGGCGCGCGAGGCCGTCGCGCGGAAGCCGCGCGAGCTCGCCCACGGTGCGCGCGCCGATCGCGTGCAGGGCTTCGAGCGTGTCCGCGTCGCCTATGGCGATGCTGAGGGGGAGGGCCGCGAGCGCGAGGCCGAGTGCGTCGGCGTCCGCGACGCATTGCGCCGCGCCGGCGCGGGCGAGCCACGCGGCGCCGCGCGCGGTGGGCGCGCAGGCGCAGAGCGCGGCGAAGCCCATGCGCGCGCAGCCCGCGACGAGACGCGCGCGGATGCGGTCGACGCCGCCGAAGAGCTTCAGGCTGCCCGAGACCTCGAGCGCGAGCGCGGCGGGAAGATCGGGCGCGACGTTCGGGGTGAACTGCGCGGCCCAGCCGGCGAGCCCGAGCAGGGCCTCGGTCTCCTCGGCGGGATCGCGCGGGCGGACGACGAGGTCGTGCGCAGCCGCGAGTGCGGCGGCCACCGCCATGCCGGGCCGCACGCCGCGGGCGCGCGCCTTGCCGTCGCAGGCGACCACGCGCGGGTGGTTCGCGGCCGAGTGCTCGGCGACCGCCTGCGGCTCAGGCGTCGCAAGGCTGCGGGTGAGCGCTTCGAGCGGGAGGTTCGGCAGGTACAGCGCGATCCACTGCACGGGGAACGATCGACGAGAGGATGCTGGGGCACGGCGGCTCGAGGGCGACGATCACCGGATGCGCGCAGACCGCCCCGCGCCGCTTGAGGATCCGTACCGCGAGCCCGCCGGCGGCGGTGTGCAGGCCGAGGCGCAGGGCGGCGGGCGAGGCCTCGTCGGCGGCATGCGGCGAACGGAACAGCGCCGTGAGCGCGCGCGCCTTCTCGGCGGCGAGCTGCAGGCGGCGGAGCTCGGCGTACTTCACCGCGCCGGGCCAGAGGAGGACTGCGCCGCAGGCGGCCGAGGCGAGCGCCTGCTCG
>CAZIXQ010000086.1:0-13757 GCA_964543155.1 uncultured Enterobacteriaceae bacterium | reverse complement strand
GACCTTGAACTGGTCGGGGTTCTGCACGTTGAGCGTCACGACGTTGCCGCGCGGACCCTTGAGCGTGATCGTGCTCTTCTTCGGATCGACGCCGATGACCTCCGCGATCGCGGTGACCTCGCGGCCCACGGCGCCCGCGGGCCGCTCGCCGGGCTTCGCCCGCACGGCACCCTCGGTCACGGTCGGCTCGCCGGCCTTGACCTTGGTCTTCCGCAGCTCGAGCGTGAGCGCCTGGGCGTAGCGCGCGACGACGAAGTCGCCGAGCTTGATCTGGTCGAAATTCTTCACCTCGTCGCCCGCGACAATGTCGACGACGTTGCCCTTGGGCCCCTTGAGCGTCACCGTTCGGGTGGCCTTGTCGATGGCCACCACCTGGGCGGAGAGCTCCGCAGCCTGCACGATCGTGGCCCTGCCCGGTTCGCTGGCGACGATCGTGCCGCCCTTCGCGTCGGGCGTCTGCGCAAACGCGGTTGCGGCGAGGGCCGCGGCACAAACCGCGAGCGCGATACTGGATCTGAGCATCATCTGGAAGTCCTTTCTGGAGAGGGAGGGCACGCGCGCCCGGGCCGGACGCGCGCGGAGTGCGGATGCCGCGCCTCGCGCGGCAGCTACTTCTTCTGCGGCTGCTGCTGCTGCCCGGTCTGGACGCCGCGCTCGTAGGCCTGCTGCTCGCGCTGGCGCTGCTGGTCGACCATGAGGCCGCCGACCAGGCCCACGCCGGCGCCGATGAGCGCGCCGGCACCGGCGTCGCCCGCGATCGCACCGATGAGCGCGCCGCCGGCGGCGCCCATCGCGGTGCCGGTCATCGCGCGCTGCTGCTGGTCGGTCATGCCCGCGCAGCTCGAGAGCAGGACGGCGCCGCCCAGGACGCCGATGGTCAGGATGCGTTTCATGTCAGCTTCCTTCGTGGGTTCGACGTGCGTCACTTCTTGCACGGGTAGGCCGCAGCCGCCCAGCGGATGATTCCCTCGATGGGCGCCTCGGCCGCGAACTGCGGGTTCTTGCGGTGGTAGTCCACCACCATGCCGAGCACCTGGTCGCGCGAGAGCTTCAGGCCGTCGGGCGGGCAGTAGAGGATACCGCGGAGCGGGCGCCCCAGGATCTCGGCGGAGTGGTCGACGCCGACGTAGTAGCCGTGGCAGAAGTGAATCGCCGCGGCGGCGTTCGGGTCGGCTGCGCTCACGCCGCAGAGCGCCACGAAGTCGCGCATCGTGCGGAGCGTGAAGTTCTCTTTCGTCACCTGCGCGCCCGCAGCGCCGGCGGCGAGCGCGAGCGCGGCCGCGCCCATCAGCAATGTGGCTCTGTTCATGGATCTTCCCGGGTGATCAGCTCGAGTGTGAAGTGAGGGACGCGAATTCTACTGCACGCTGGACACGGGACCCCTTACCCCTCGTGCGACGCGACGCGGAAGGCGTGCAGCTGCCGGTCCTTCCAGTGCATGCCCGCCAGCCGCAACGCGAGCTTGTCCACCGCGCCGAGCGGCGCGCCGACGAACTCGAGCACGCGCGCCGGGCGCGTCCCGTCGCCTTCGAGCCGCTGGACGACCTTGCCCTCCAGCTCCGAGTACTTCTTCGCCAGCGCGACCAGTTCCTCGTCGGTGGCTTCCGGCGGCACGTTGCCGACCCACAGTCTCTCGCTCATTTCCGGTCTCCTCGTGGCCGCGTTCAGGCCATGATGCTCATGCCACCGTCGACGTAGATCGTCTGTCCGGTGATGCGCCGCGCGTACGGCGTTGCAAGATACGCGCACGCAAAGCCCGCGTCCATGGTGTCGACGAGCTCGCCCACCGGCGCGCGCTGGATGGCGTCGCTCAGCATCATGTCGAAATCCTTCAGTCCGGACGCCGCGCGGGTCTTGAGCGGGCCCGGCGAGATCGGGTGGACGCGGATCTTCTGCGGGCCGAGCTCGTGGAACGCCGCGGCGCAGCCGTACGCGATCGAGTGCTCGTTGGCGACGCCGACGACGAGCGCCTTCTTGCCCTTCAACACCGGGCGGGGGGGTTCCGTTGCCATGTCCTTCAGCCTCTCGCGCGGGTCGCGATCACGCGCCGCGTGTGCCGCGCGATCATCAGCTCCTCGTTGGTCGGGATCGACCATACCGAGACGCGGCTTCCCGCTGCGCCGATGCCCGGTCCGCCTTTCGCATTCGCCGCGTCGTCCAGCTCGACGCCCAACCAGCCGGCGTCGCGGCACACCCGCTCGCGGATCGCTGCGGAGTTCTCGCCGATTCCGGCGGTGAACACGATCGCGTCGAGGCCGCCGAGCGCGGCGGCAAGCGAGCCCATCTCGCGGCGGATGCGATAGCAGTAGAGATCGACCGCCAGCTGCGCGCGCGGATCGCCGGAATCGAGCAGCGTGCGCATGTCGCTCGAGATGCCGGAGACTCCGAGGAGCCCCGACTGGTTGTAGATCAGCTTCTCGACCGCGCGCGTGTCCATCTTGCGCTCGTCCATCAGGTACAGGATCACGCCCGGGTCGAGCGCGCCGGTGCGCGTGCCCATCGGCAGCCCGTCGACCGCGGTGAACCCCATCGTGCTCGCGACGCTCCGGCCGCCGTCGATTGCGCACATGCTCGAGCCGTTGCCGAGGTGCAGCACGACCGTCTTTCCGGCCGCGGCCCTCGCGTCGTACCTGCCCAGCACAGAGGCGATGTACTCGTACGACAGGCCGTGGAAGCCGTAGCGGCGCACGCCCGCGTCGTGCAGCTCGGCGGGAAGGGCGAAGCGCTGTGCGATGTCGGGATTGGTGCGATGGAACGAGGTGTCGAAGCAGGCGACCTGCGGCAGGTCCGGCACCGCCGCGAGCAGCGCGCGGATCGGCGCGAGGTTGTGCGGCTGGTGCAGCGGCGCGAGCGGGACGAGCTTCTCCAGCTTCGCGAGCACGCCCGCGTCCATGCGCACCGGCTCGCGATAGTCGAGCGCGCCGTGCACGACGCGGTGCCCGACGCCGACGAGGCGGTCGTCGGCGAGCTCCGCCTTGAGGAACTCGAACAGGTGTCCGAGCGCCGCCTCGTGGCCGAGTTTCGTCCCCTCGGGCCACGATTTCTCGCTTCGCTTCGTGCCGTCGCGGCCCTTCGCGACGAAATGCGGCGCGGTGTAGATGCCCTCGATCTGCCCGCGCACGTCGAGCTCGAGGTCCGCGCCGCGCTCGAGAAACAGCGAGAACTTGATGCTCGAGGAGCCGGCGTTCAGGACGACGATCGCGTCGGCCATGCGCTGCCTATTGCTTCGGCGCGAGCTTCGAGCGCCTCGCGTGCGCGACGAGCGCCATCACCGCGGTGGACGCGAGCCGCGTGCGCACGTTGTCGGCGCGGCTCGTCAGCACGATCGGCACGCGCGTGCCGAGCACGATGCCCGCGCTGTCGGCCCCGGCGAGGTACTGCAGCTGCTTCGCGACCATGTTGCCCGCCTCGAGGTCCGGGACGAGCAGGATGTCGGCCTTGCCCGCCACCGGCGAGACGATCTTCTTCGTCTTCGCCGCCTCCTCGCTGATCGCGTTGTCGAACGCGAGCGGGCCGTCGAGGATGCCGCCGGTGATCTGCCCGCGGTCGGCCATCTTGCACAGCGCCGCGGCGTCGAGCGTGGACTGGATCTTGGGGTTGATCGTCTCGACCGCGGAGAGGATCGCGACCTTCGGTATCTCGACCCCCAGCACCTGCGCGAGCTCGATCGCGTTCTGCGCGATGTCGGCCTTGCACTCGAGGTCGGGGAAGATGTTGATCGCCGCGTCGGTCACCATCAGCGGCCGCGGATAGGCGGGCACGTCCAGGACGAACACGTGGCTGATCCGCCGCGCCGTGCGCAGGCCGGTCGCCGAGGGCACCACCGCCGCCATCAGCTCGTCGGTGTGGAGGCTGCCCTTCATCAGCGCCTCGAGCTCGCCGGCGCGCGCCATCGCCACCGCCTGCTCGGCCGCCGCGTGGCTGTGCTCGGTGGACACGATGCGGTACGCGGAGATGTCCGCCTTCTCGGCTTCCGCGACCGCGCGGATCTTCGCCTCCGGTCCGATCAGCACCGGCACGACCAGCCCCCGCTTCGCGGCCTCGAGCGCGCCGAGCAGCGAGTCGCGGTCGCACGGGTGCACGATGCCGCAGGTCACCGGCTCGAGCGCCTCGCAGCGCTTGAGGAGCTTGGTGACCGCGTCGTTGTGGCGCAGGATCAGCTCGGGCGTGGCGACCTCGTCGTACGCGATGCGCCGCGTCGGCGCCTCGACCGTGACGGTGCCGGCGACGAGGTCGATGCCGCTCTGCGAGACGCGGCAGTCGAACACGACGCGGTTGCCGAGCGGGTGCTTCTCGCGCGCGGTCACGGTCGCGGTCACCGCCTCGCCGGTGCGGATCTTGCCGCGGAACTCGAGGCTCTGCGCGACGATCCGGGTGCCCGGGCCGGGCATGCGGCGATTGAGGAGCCCCGACAGGATCGCCTCGGCCCCGACCGCCTGCGCCGTCACCGGCCCTTCGCCGCGCTCCAGTGCGCCGGCCTCGACGTGGTACGGATCGACGTCGCCCGACACGAGCGCCAGCGCCTCGACCTCGGTGTGCGTCACCGGGCGCGAGACGCTGACCGGTTTGCCGATCTCGATTTCGTCGAAAGTGACGTTCTTATAGCTCGCAGTGCTCATGCTTCCGGTTCGCAGACTGACTTGGGGGATCCACAAGGGGGCGTCGCCCCCTTGTTCGGCTTTACGTTGCGGTAGCTGGCGGTCGTCATCGGGTCAGGCCGCCTCGTTCTTCCTGACCGCGGCGAGCCGCGGGGCGGGGCCGCCCAGCACCTTGCGCACCTGCTCGATCACGTCGCGGTCGTGCGCGCTCACCGGCCGCCCGAAGACGCGCGGGTCCGCGCCGAGCTTCTCCATCAGCGTGAGGAGCCGCTCGCGGTCGGCGCGCTGGGCGAGGAGCTTCGGCAGCGTCGCGATCGCCCGCTCGCGGTCGTACCGCACGATGATGTCCTGCTCGCCCCGCACGCGGCGCATCTCGTCGCGCGCGAGCGCCGGGAGGTACTCGGCATAGTCGGCCGCGAGCTCCTGCTTGAGCTCGTACTGGGCGAGCGGGATGGTCGGATCGTCCTCGGCGAGGAGCGCGGCGACCCGCGCAGCCGCCTCGGCGTAGCCGCCCTTCTCGATCGACGCGAGCGCCGCCTTCACGAACGGCGCCTCGCGCGGGTCGACGCGCTTCGTCCGCGCCGCCTCCGCCTCGTACCTGTCCGCCATGTACAGCGCGAACAGGCTGCCGTAGCTCTGGAAGAACGCCGCTTCGCTGACCGCGTCGCGCACGTCGCGGTAGTAGTCGAGCGACGCGCTCACGAGCTCGGACATCATCCGCTCGACCCGGCGGCTCGGCGCATCGTCCCCGAGCGCCTGCCGGTTCGCCTGGACCATCGCGGCGGCGGGCTTCAGCCAGGCGAGCCACGGGTTGAGGTCCGAGAACGCCCAGCGCTGGAGGCGCAGCGGGTGGAACTCGCGCCCGAGCTTCGCGGTGTATTCGTTGGACATCGCCTGCACGAGCGGCTGCGCGAAGAGCTCGTAGGCGCGCTGGTTGAAGTCCGACACCGCCTCGACCGCCTCGAACGGCTTCTCGTCGACGCGCTTGAACCGGTTCGCGCGGTCGACGACCTCCTCGAGCCTGCGCTCGTGGAACTGCACCGCGTACGCCGGCTTGCCGTCCGCGCCCTTCGTCTCGACGATCTCCATGCCGAAGAGGCCGGGCGGCAGCGCCTCGATCGACTTCAGCACCGAGACGATCTGCGCGTGCTCCTTCTTCGCCACGCCGCCGGACACGAAGATGCCGAGGTGCCCGATGCTCTCGTGGAGCAGGCCGACGATGACCTGGCCGCGCGCCTTGATCTCGTCGGTCGACCCGTACACGTCGGCCACCCAGTTGAACGCCTGCTGCGCGGGGGTGATGTTGTCGCCCATCGAGGCGAACAGGATGATCGGCGACTTGATCCGCTTGAGATCCAGCGCCTCGCCGGTCTTCGACTTGACCTTCCCCGACCACAGGTCGTTGCCGACGAAGAGCTCCTGCGTGATCCACTCGATCTCCTCGCGGTTCAGCAGGAAGAACCCGCCCCACCAGCGCTCGAACTCGAGGAAGCGTGGCCGCTCGGTGTCGACGTTCGCGAACACGTTGTAGTACTTGTCCCAGAAGGTGTTCGCGGGATGCAGGTTCTCGAAGTTCTGCACCAGGTGCGCGCCGTCGAAGACGCCGTTGCCGAGATCGGCGGTGAGCGAGGCGAGCCACGTGCCGCCGAGGCTGCCGCCGGCGTAGCGCATCGGATTCTCGGCCTGCCCTTCCCCCCACGCGCCGCCCCAGTACGACATCGGGGCGCCGTTGATCACGAGCGGCCCCATCTCGTCGGGATCGGCGGCGGCGAGCATCATCGCCGCCCAGCCGCCCTGGCAGTTGCCGACGATCACCGGCTTCGGGCTTTCGGGGTGCAGCTCGCGCACCTTGTGCACGAACTGCCGCTCGGCCTCGGTCACGTCGAGCAGCGTCTGCCCCGGCTCGGGCTGCGGATAGAACATCACGAAGTACACCGGATGCCCCTCGCGCAGCGCGACCCCGACCTGCGAGTCGTCCTTGAATCCGCCGATGCCCGGGCCGTGGCCCGCGCGCGGGTCGATGATGACGTACGGCCGGCGCTTGGGATCGATGCTCACGCCCTCCGGCGGCACGATGCGCAGCAGCGCGTAGTTCACCGGCCGCTGGAACGTGCGCGCGTCGAGCACGGTCTCGTAGTCGAAGTGCAGCACCGGCGGCTGGCCGGCCTGCACGTGCTCGACGTACTGGTTCCCGCGGCTCCGGATCGTGTCCCAGAACAGCGTCGAGCGCTGCGCGAAGTCGACGGCGTAGCGCGACCAGTCGGTCCAGACGTCCCACGGCGACATCGGCTTCGACATCAGGTCGGCGACGTGCTTTGCGTAGGCGCCCTGCATGCGCTCGGTGAAGCGCTCCTGCGCGGCCTGCGCGCGCTTCTGGAAGAGGCGCGTGACTTTGGTGGAGAGGTCGTGGGTGCGCGAGAGTTGCTTCCCAAGGTCGGTCATGGGGGTTCCAGTCCGGATGGCGAAGGCTGCGCCCGGAATGTTGCGGCGCAATATAAGACTAGCACACCCACGCGACGCCGGTTTGACCGCGCGCAAGAGCCCCGCCGGGGCGGGCCGGACGGTCTACTTCTCCTTCACGACCTCTCCTTCACGAGCGCCGCCCGGGCCGCGGCGAGCGCCTTGCGCTGCGCGGCATCGACCTTCGGGTAGTCGAGGCCGAGCTTTTCCAGCGCCTCGACGATCGCGGCGGCGACGACGAGCCGCGTGAACCACTTGTTGTCCGCCGGCACGACGAACCACGGCGCGCGCTTCGTCGCGGTGGCGCGGATCGCGCCCTCGAAGGCTTCCATGTAGTCGTTCCAGTACTGCCGCTCGGCGACGTCCGCGGGCGAGAACTTCCAGTTCTTCTCCGGCTGGTCGAGGCGCTCCATGAAGCGCTTCTTCTGCTCCTTGCGCGACACGTGCAGGAAGAACTTGAGGATCACCGTGCCGTTCCGCGCGAGATAGCGCTCGAACGCGGCGATGTCCTCGAGGCGCTCGTCCCAGATGCGCTTGCCCACGAGCGCCGGCGGCATCTTCTGGCGCCGGAGGATCTCCTCGTGGACGCGCACCACGAGCACCTCCTCGTAGTAGCTGCGGTTGAAGATGCCGATGCGGCCGCGCTCGGGAAGGCGGTTGTGGTAGCGCCACAGGAAGTTGTGGTCGAGCTCCTCGGCGGAGGGCTGCTTGAACGAGTACACCTGGCAGCCCTGCGGGTTCACGCCGCTCATCACGTGCTTGATCGTGCCGTCCTTGCCGGCGGCGTCCATCGCCTGGAACACGAGCAGCACCGACCAGCGGTCCTGCGCGTAGAGCTTGTCCTGCTCCTCGGCGAGCCACTCGACGCCCTGCGCGAGCATCTTCCTGGCCTCGTCCTTCTGGTCGGACTTCAGACCGCGCGTGTCGCCCGGGTCGATGTCCTTCAGGCGGAAGCCCTTGCCCTTGGTGATCCGGTACGGGGCGATAAACCTGTCGATGCGCTGGAGGATCTCCTTCTTCCCGGCCATGTCCTGCGTCTCCCCTGGTGGCGAGGGCGCAGTCTAGACCATGCCGCTCTGCCGGGATCCGTGCTTGAATTGCGCGAGCCATGCGCACCCGCCTGGAGGCCCTCCGGGCCGACATCACCACGCTCGACGTGGACGCGATCGTGAACGCGGCCAACGCGTCGCTCCTCGGCGGCGGTGGCGTCGACGGTGCGATCCACCGCGCCGCGGGGCCGGAACTGCTCGCGGAATGCCGCACGCTCGGCGGCTGCGCCACCGGCGACGCGAAGATCACGCGCGGCTACCGCCTGGCGGCGAAGTACGTGATCCACGCGGTCGGGCCGGTGTGGCGGGGCGGCGACCGGGGCGAGCCGCGGCTCCTCGCCGCCTGCCACGAGCGCAGCCTCGCGCTCGCCGTCGCGCACGGCGCGCGCTCGATCGCGTTCCCGGCGATCAGCTGCGGCATCTACGGCTATCCGGTCGAGGCCGCGGCGCCGCTCGCGGTGCGCACGTGCGCGTCGTTCGCCGCCGCCGACCCGCGCATCGAGCGCATCGTGTTCGCGCTGTTCGACGCGCGCACGCTCGCGCTCTACCAGGCCGCACTCGCGCCCTACGCGGCGCCCGAACGGGGCGGCGCGTGATGGCGCCCCGCGCCTCGCCGCTCGCCCGCTACCTGCTCCTCGTCTACCTGCTGCTCGTCGTCTACGGCAGCCTCTACCCGCTCACCGGCTGGCGCGACCAGGGGCTGTCGCCGTTCGCGTTCCTCGGCGCGCCGCCGCCGCGCTACTTCACGTGGTTCGACGTCGCCCTGAACGTGGCCGCCTATCTCCCGCTCGGGCTGCTCGCGGTGCTCGCGCTCGCCCCGCGCCTGACCGGCGCCCCGGCCGCGGCCCTCGCGACTGCCGGCGCGGTCGCGCTCAGCGTCCTGCTCGAGGCCGCGCAGAGCTATCTCCCGGACCGCATCGCGTCCAACGCGGACCTGGCGGCGAACACGGCCGGCGCGGTGCTCGGGTCGATCGGGGGGGTCGCGGCCGCAGGGCACCTCGCGGCCGAGGCCGGGCTGCGCCGGCTGCGCGAGCAAGCGTTCGGGTCCGGGCACGCGGTCGACCTGGGCCTGGTGCTCGTCGGCCTGTGGCTCTTCTCCCAGCTCAACCCCGAGACACTGCTCTTCGGCAATGGCGACCTGCGCAGCCTGATCGCGGGGGCACCGCCGGAGCTGTACCCGGCCGGGACGTTCGTGCGGATCGAGGCGGCGGTGGCGGCCGCGAACGTGATCGCGGTGGCGCTCCTCGTCGGCGCGCTCGTCGCCGAAGGCGCGGCGGCGCGCCGCATCGCCGCGGCGGCGTTCCTCGCCGCGCTCGCCCTGCGCACCGTCGCGTTCGCGATCCTCTTCGAGCCGCAGGCCGCGTTCGCCTGGCTCACCCCGGGCGCGGCGACCGGACTCGCCCTCGGCATCGTCGCGGCGCTCGCCGCGCTCGCGCTGCCGCGCGCCTGGAAGGTGGCGCTGTGCGGGCTCGCGCTGATGACCGCAACCGCGCTCGTGAACCTCGGGCCGGAGAACCCGTACCTCGCCCATTCGCTCGCCGTCTGGCGGCAGGGCCACTTTCTGAACTTCAACGGGCTGACCCGCCTCGTCTCGACGCTGTGGCCGTTCGCCGCGCTCGCCTACGTCCTCGCGGTCGCCGCGCGGGGACGGGGCGCCCGCTGACCGGCCGCGCCTTCAGCGTGCAGGTCTGCGCGTGGCGCGCTTCGCGCGTGCGCTCCGCCCGGGCGCGGGGCGCTTCGCAAGGTGGTCGAGCAGCGCGTCGAGCCCGAGGAGGTAAGACTTCGTGCCGAATCCGGTGATCATGCCGACCGCCGTCTCGGCGAGGAGCGAGTGGATCCCGCGCTTCTCGATGTTCGAGATGTGCACCTCGACGTACGGGAACGGCACCGCGCGCAGGGTGTCGCGCAGCGCATAGCCGGCGAAGATGAAGGCGGCCGGGTTCATCAGCAGGCCGTCGATCTTCTCGTCCACCGCGCGGTACAGCCGCTCGATCGCCGCGCCCTCGCTGTGCGTGTAGAAGATGTCGAGGTCGTAGCGGTGCTCGCGCGCGTGCGCGAGCAGCATGGCGTCGAGCTCCGCCGCGGAGGTCCTGCCGTAGATCTCCGGCTGCCGCCGGCCGAGGTAGCTCAGGTTGGGGCCCTGGACCAGCAGGATCTTCGTCATCGCGTCGCCTTTCGGGTCGGATCGCCGGGTGAGTAGAATAACCGGTCGCATCCCGCATCGACTGCGCCTCGCCGCCGGTGCGCAGCCTGCCCGCAGCCTGCCTCGAGCCAGCCGAATTGCCCGCCGCGCGCCGCACCCCCTCACGCTTGCGCGCGTGCGTCGCGGCTGCGGCGCTGCTGGCGCTCGCCGCGCCCGCGCACCCGCAGGCGCCGGACCCGTACGTGAAGTACCGCGTCGAGATCGCGGCGCCGCTCGCGCTCGTCGAGCCGCTCCGCGCGGGTCTCGACCTCTACCGCTGGCAGGGTTACGAGACGATGACGCCGGAGCTGCTGCGGCGGCTCATGGCCGAAGCCGAGGCCGAGGCGCGCGACATCCTCGCGGCGAACGGCTACTTCTCGCCGGCGGTGCGCGCGACGCTCGACACCGAGGCGGCGCCGCAGGTCGTGCGGCTGGCGGTCGAGCCCGGCGAGCCGACCCGCGTGACCGGCGTGGACCTGCGCCTCGCCGGCGCGATCGGCGAGGACCGTGACGCGGAGGACGCGATGCTCGCGCACCTGCGCGAGGACTGGCCGCTCCCGCTCGGCGCGGTGTTCACCCAGGCCGCCTGGGACCGCGCGAAGCGGATCGCGACGGCCGTCGTCTCGGAGCGCCTCTATGCCGGCGCGCGGATCGCGGCGAGCGAAGCGCGCATCGATCCCGCGAGCGGCAGCGCGATGCTCGCGGTGACGATCGACAGCGGCCCGCCGCTGCGCTTCGGCACGCTGCGGATCACCGGCACGGCGCGCCACGACGAAGAGCGCGTGCGCAACCTCTGGACGTTCGCCCCGGACGAGCCCTACGACCGCGAGAAGCTGGAGCGCTTCCAGCGCCGCCTGGTGGCCACCGGCTACTTCGCGAGCGTCCAGGTCGAGGCCGACCCCGCCGCCGCGGAGGGCGGCGCGGTGCCGGTGCGCGTGAGCCTCATCGAGGGGCCGCGGCGCCGCCTCGAGCTCAGCCTCGGCTACAGCACCGACACGAAGCTCCGCGGCAGCCTCGACTGGCGCAACAACGACCTCTTCGCGCGCGACTGGCGAGCGCGCCTGAACGCCAATCTCGAGACGGTGCAGCAGTGGGCGGAGCTCGCCGTCGACCTCCCCGAGCGCGCGAGCGGCTGGGCCGACACGGTCGGCGTGCGCTGGAAGGCGACCGACATCGAGAACCTCGAGACCGACGAGTGGCGGATCGGCGCGCGCACGACCGCGATCGAGGAGCGCAGCCGCCCGTCGTTCGGCGCCGCGTACATCGCCTCGCGCCAGACGCCGTCGGGCGCGCCGCCGGAGGACGTCTACGCGACCTTCCTCGACTACGCGCACACCTGGCGCACGACCGACCACCTGCTCTCGCCGCGCCGCGGGCTGGCGACGCAGATCGAGCTCGGCGGCGGGGTCCCGGGCCTCTCGACGGAGGGCTTCGGCCGCGCCATCGGGCGGCTCGCGTGGTTCGTGCCCTTCGGCCCCGTGCACGAGCTCGCGTTCCGCGCCGAGGCGGGCGCGGTGCTCGCCTCGGCGCGGAACGGCATCCCGGAGTCGCTGCTCTTCCGCACCGGCGGCGCGACGACGGTCCGCGGCTACAACTTCGAGTCCCTCGGCGTCACCCAGGGCGAGGCGGTGGTCGGCGGGCGCTACCTCGCGATCCTGAGCGGCGAGTACACGCGCTGGGTCTGGGAGGGCATCGGGCTCGCGGCGTTCGTCGACGCGGGCAACGCCGCCGACGAGCTCTCCAGCTTCCGCTTCGCGCTCGGCTACGGGCTCGGCGTGCGCGTGCGCAGCCCGATCGGTCCGTTCCGCCTCGACGTCGCATACGGCGAGGAGGACCGCGCAGTGCGGCTGCACTTCTCGGTGGGGCTCACGTTCTGATGCGGCGCGGCCTGCGCGTTGCGCTGATCCTCGTCGCCGTGCTCGCCGGCATGCTTGCCGTCGGCACGTGGTGGGCCGCGCGCTCGGAAGCCGCGCTCGCGTGGGGGGTCGCCCGGCTCGAGGGCCTTGCAGGCGGCCGGCTGCGGATCGAGTCGCCGCGCGGCTCGCTCGCCGGCGCGATCGGCGCGGCGCGCGTGGTCTACGCCGACGAGGACGTGCGGGTGACGGCCGCCGACGTCGCCCTCGACCTGCGGCTTCGGCCCCTCCTCGACCGGCGGCTCGAGGCGGGGTCGGTCACGGCGCAATCGGTGCGCGTCGAGATCCTGCCCACGCCGTCGACCGGGCCGCCGGAGGCGATCGGTGCGCCGCTCCCGATCGCGGTCGACCGCTTCACCGTCGCGTCGCTCGCGATCGTCGACGGCGACGGCGCGCTCGAGCTGAGCGACGTATCGGGCGCGTACCGCGGCGGACCGCGAGACCATCGACTCGAGCTCGCGCGCGCGCGGACGCCGTGGGGCGAGGCGAGCGGACTCGCGACGCTCGGCGCCGAGCGGCCCTTCCCGGTCGAGGGCGGCGTGCGCTTCGTGCGCACCGCGCCGCCCTGGACGGTCGACGCGACGGCCGGCCTGGCCGGAACGCTGCTGTCGCTCAACGTGCGGCTGGACGGCAGGGTCGGCGTCGCCCCGGTCGAGGGAGAGCTGGTGCTCGCGCCGTTCGAGGACCGCTGGCTCGCCCGCGCGCGCGCGACCGCACGCGACGTCGATCTCGCCGCCTTCGTGCCCGAGGCGCCGACGACCGCGGCGACGATCCGGCTGGAGGCGGCGCGCGGCGAGCGCGGCGGCTACGCCGGAACGGTTGCCGCCGAGAACGCCGCGCCGGGCACGCTGACGGCCGGCCGTGCGCCTGCGCGGCAGGTCACGAGCCGCTTCGCGTTCGACGGCAGCGCGCTGCGCCTCTCCGACCTCGTCGCCGACCTCGGTGCTGCGGGCCGCGCGCGGGGCGAGGGCGAGGTCGACGCACGCGGCAGCCGCTGGACGCTCGCCGTGGACGGGCTCGATCTGCGCGGCCTGCACGCACCGCTGCGCGCCACGCGGCTCGGCGGGAAGATCATCGCGCGCCTCGACGAGAGCGCGCAGCACGTCGAGGTCGATCTGCGCGAGCGCGGCGTCGCGATCGCCGCGACCGCGACGCGCGAGGGCGACCGCGTGCGCATCCCGCGGCTGCGGGCCGCGGCCGGCCGGGGCGAGCTGATCGGCGAAGGCTCGGTGTCGCTCGCCGGTGCGAAGGCGTTCGAGGGACGCGCGCGGCTCGTGCGCCTCGATCCGGCCGCCTTTGGCGACTACCCGTCGGCGACGCTGAACGGCGAGCTCACCGCGCGCGGCGAGCTCGAGCCGGCGTGGCACGCCGCGGTCCGCTTCACGCTCGCCGACAGCCGCTTCCGCGGCGCGCCGCTCGCCGGCAATGGCACGTTCGACGCGTCGCCGAGCGGCGTGCGCGACGCGGATGCGACGGTCACGCTCGGCGCGAACCGCTTCGCGGCGAAGGGCGGTTACGGGCGGCCGGGCGATGCGCTCGCCCTCGACATCGGCGC
>CAZIXQ010000085.1:0-13973 GCA_964543155.1 uncultured Enterobacteriaceae bacterium | reverse complement strand
GCCGCGACGAGAGCGACAGCTCCTGCCCGAGCCGGTGAACGGCGGCGAAGTAGTGCTCCATCGCAACCTCGAAGTGGCGCTGCGCCGCGTAAGCGAGCGTGTCCGCGTCGACGTAGGCGTTGCCGTCGCGGTCCCCGCCGATCCACGAGCCGAAGCGCAGCACCGGCCCGGCGGGGAGCGGCGCGCCGGGGCCGAACGCGCCCGTCACCGCCGACTCGAGCGCGCCGGCGACCGCGGGTACCGCGCGCAGGAACGTCGACTGGAAGAACGCGACGCCGTTTTCGACCTCGTCGGCGACGCGCAGCCGCACGAGCCGCAGCATCGCGGTGTGCCACAGCGTGAGCACGAGGCGCCGCAGCCTCGCGTCCGCCGCCTCGTGCGCCGCGTACCCGGCCCGCGGGCGGTGCCGCTCGACGAGCGCGTCGGCGATCTCGCGCTCGAGCCCGAGCACGCTCTGGCGCTGCACCTCGGTCGGGTGGGCAGTGAGTACCGGCACGACGTCGGCGCGCGCGAGCCACTCCACCACCGCGGCGCGCCTCGTGCCGCGCGCGGCGACCTCCTTCATCGCGGCGACCAGCGGCGGATCGGCGTGCGTCGCCTCCGCCGTGCGCCGTGCGTCCACGTCCTCGGCGATGTTGCAGAAGTGCAGGAAGTAGCTGAACGCGCGCACGACGTGCAGCGTGTGCTCGACGTCGAGCGCCGCGAGCTCGGCTTCGAACTCGCGCGTACCGAGCGCCGGGGAGCGCCGGAACGCGACCGCCGCGCGGCGGATCGACTCGACCGCCGCGAACGCCCGCTCGCCCGCCTGCTCGCGCACCGTGTCGCCGAGCATCCGCCCGAGGTAGCGGATGTCGTCGCGCACGCGGTCGTGCGCCCCGTGGTCGCCGTTCGTTGTGAGGCTCACTGCCGCAGCCTGGGTCTGCCTGCCCATGGCGGCAGCAAGAACCGTTCCGCGGGTCGCACGCGACGGCCCTAACGGCCCGACGCGAGCCGGTGCGCCCAGCGCGTGGTCTCCGGCAATCGATAACGCGTCACGCAGGCCATGGTCCAGCTTACCGCGGCTTCGAGGCTCACGCGATGGCCGATCGAGACGTACAGCGGCTTCACGCCGGCGCGGCTGCGCAGGACGGCCCCGATGGTCTCCATCCGGCCGTCGGCGGCCGCATCACGAAGGGGCGCCCAAGCACCACGGCGGTTCGCGGGCGCGCGGTGGGCGCCGACGAGCCGGGTCTTGGCCACGCCGATCGAGGGACAGTCGAGGAGCACGCCGACGTGGCTTGCGATGCCGAAGCGGCGCGGGTGCGCGACGCCCTGGCCGTCGTAGAGGATGAGGTCGGGCGCGATCCGCAGCCGCTCGAACGCGGCGAGCACCGCCGGCGCCTCGCGAAACGAAAGGAGGCCCGGCACGTACGGAAACCGGGTCGGGACGCGGACCACCGACTGCTCCACGAGCGCGAGCCCGGGATAGTCGAGCACCGCCACCGCCGCGCGCGTGATCCGCCCGTCCGCCTCGAACCCGACGTCGACGCCGGCGACGTGCCGCACCGCGCCGATGCGATCGACGCGCTCGACTCGGTCGCGGAGACGCGCCTGGAGCGCGATCGCCTCGCGCGGCGAGAGGTCCCAGCCGTGCAGACGCCGCGCCTTCATGGCGCGCCGCGGTTCAGGCCTTCTTCGCCTTCGCGAGGAAGCGCTTGCGGAACTTCTGCACCTTCGGCGCCACGACCCACATGCAGTAAGGCTGGCCCGGATTGTTCCTGAAGTATTCCTGGTGATAGCGCTCGGCCATCCAGAAGTCCGTGGCCGGCGTCACCTCGGTGACGATCGGCGCGTCGAAGACCTCGTGCTCGAGCTGCGCGATCGTTTCCGCGGCGGTGCGTTGCTGTTCCGGCGAGTGGAAGAAGATCGCGGAGCGGTACTGCGTGCCGACGTCGTTGCCCTGGCGGTTGAGCGTCGTCGGGTCGTGGATCACGAAGAACACCTCGAGGATCTCGCGGTACGAGATCGCCGCCGGGTCGAAGGTCACGCGCACGACCTCGGCGTGGCCGCTGTCGCCGCCGCACACTTCTTCGTAGGTCGGCGCCTGCGAGCGCCCGCCCATGTAGCCGGATTCCACCGACTCGACGCCGGCGAGCTCGTCGTACACCGCCTCGAGGCACCAGAAGCAGCCGCCGCCGAGCGTGGCGACGTCCTTGCCTGCGGGAATCGCGGTGGGCGGAATGGGGCGAGCGGTCATCGTCGTTGCTCCGGGTGCGGGTCGGGTCGCGTCGTTGGTCGCGGACGCGCCGGCTTCCTTGCGCCGCAAGAGGAAAGACCAGAGCGCCATCGCCTCGTTCCTGGACGGGGGGACCGAGGGGGATTCTGCGCCGATTCGACGCCGGTGCCCCGGCTGTGACAAACTTCACGTCCCGACCACGATAGGTAGCGGTCGGGCTCCCTTCGACCACTAGATCTAGGGCCTTGAATCTGGCGGCCTTTTCCTGGCGCTGGCGTTCCACGAGTTAAAGCGATACCTTAACTGTCGTCATCGATGTGTTTGATGTGGCTCACGTCATGATCCACCACCGGCTGCAATATTTCCGTCCCGAGAGGAGGGGCGCCGCGCCGCGCCGAGCGGCGTATCCTTCTCCGCTCGTTCTTCGGCACGCCATCTAACAACAGGGATAATCATGCAACCAGCTGAAATTACAAAGGATTCCACCAAGGCGAGCGCCGCCACCCTGCCCGAGCAAGAGATCGCGGAGGAGGTGCTCCTGGAGAAGTACGCCAAGGGCGCCGAGCGCACGGCGACCGACGTCCGCCGCCGCGTGGCGCGGGCGCTCGCGACGGTGGAAGCGGAGGAGAAGCGCGCGCAGTGGGAGGCGAAGTTCCTCGAGGCGCAGGAGCGCGGGTTCGTTCCCGCGGGGCGCATCAACTCCGCGGCGGGGACATCGCTCACCGCGACGCTGATCAACTGCTTCGTCCAGCCGGTGGGCGACTCGATCACCGAAGTGGTCGACGGCCGCCCCGGCATCTACACCGCGCTCGCCGAGGCCGCCGAGACGATGCGCCGCGGCGGTGGGGTCGGCTACGACTTCTCCTCGATCCGGCCGCAGGGCGCGCTCGTGCGCGGCACGATGTCGCGCGCGAGCGGCCCGGTCTCGTACATGAAGGTGTTCGACGAGTCGTGCGAGACGGTCGAGTCCGCCGGCTCGCGCCGCGGCGCGCAGATGGGCGTGCTGCGCTGCGACCACCCGGACGTGGAGACCTTCATCCACGCGAAGGACGAGGGCGAGCTCACCAACTTCAACGTGTCGGTCGGCGTCACCGACGAGTTCATGCGCGCGGTGGAGTCGGACGGCCTGTTCGAGCTCGTGCACAAGGCCGAGCCGTCGCAGGACACCAAGGCCGAGGGCGCCTACCAGCGCGCCGACGGGCTGTGGGTCTACCGCAAGGTGCGCGCGCGCGACCTGTGGGACCAGATCATGCGCTCGACGTACGACCACGCCGAGCCGGGGATCCTCTTCCTCGACCGCATCAACAAGGACAACAACCTCTACTACTGCGAGACGATCGAGGCCACGAACCCGTGCGCCGAGCAGCCACTGCCGCCCTACGGCTGCTGCGACCTCGGCTCGATCAACCTCGTGAAGTTCGTGAAGGCGCCCTTCACCGCCGAGGCGGAGTTCGACTTCGCCGCGTTCGGCAAGGTGGTCGAGACCTCGGTCCGCATGCTGGACAACGTGCTCGACGCGACGCCGTGGCCGCTGAAGGCGCAGCGGGACGAGGCGATGGCGAAGCGCCGCGTCGGCCTCGGCTTCACCGGGCTGGGCGACGCGCTCATCATGCTGCGCCTGCGCTACGACACGCCCGAGGCGTGCCAGATGGCCACGCGCATCGCGGAGCACATGCGCGACCGCGCCTATTCCGCCTCGATCGAGCTCGCGCGCGAGCGCGGCGCGTTCCCGCTCTTCAACGCCGACCTCTACCTCGCGGGCGGGAACTTCGCCTCGCGCCTGCCGCAGGAGATCAAGCAGAAGATCCGCACCCACGGCATCCGCAACTCGCACCTGCTGTCGATCGCGCCGACCGGCACGATCAGCCTCGCCTTCGCCGACAACGCGTCGAACGGCATCGAGCCGCCGTTCTCCTGGACCTACTCGCGCCGCAAGCGCATGCCCGACGGCACGTGGAAGGACTACCCGGTCGAGGACTACGCCTGGCGACTGTACCGCCACCTGGGCGGCGACGTGCGCACTCTTCCGCCCTACTTCGTCACCGCGCTCGAGATCTCGGCGCAGGCGCACAAGGACATGGTGGCGGCAGTGGCGCCGTACGTCGACACGAGCATCTCGAAGACGGTCAACGTCCCGGAGGACTATCCGTACGCCGACTTCGAGGACCTCTACCTCACCGCGTGGCGCGCGGGCCTGAAGGGGCTGGCGACCTACCGGCCGAACAAGGTTCTCGGCGCGGTGCTGTCGGTCGAGTCCCAGAAGGCCGAGGGCGAGAAGCGCGGGCCGCAGGACGTCGCGATCGCGGAGGCGAACCGCCGCCTCGCGATCAAGAGCCTGCCGGCGCCGGTGCTCGCCTCGCTCGTCTGGCCGGGGCGGCCGCAGCTGCCCGCCGGCAACCTCGCGTGGACCTACATGATCCAGCACCCGGGCGGCGACTTCGCGCTGTTCGTGGGCCACGTGGAAGAGGACGGCCGCGCCTTCCCGTTCGAAGCGTGGGTGAACGGCGCCGAGCAGCCGCGCGGCCTCGGCGCGGTCGCCAAGACGCTGTCGATGGACATGCGCGCGAACGACCGCGCGTGGCTCGCGCTCAAGCTCGACGTGCTCGCGAAGACGCCCGGCGAGCAGTCGATCGAGCTGCCCTTCCCGCCGCACGGCGAGCGCAAGCTCGTGCCGAGCGTCACCGCCGGCGTCGCGCAGGTGATCCGCTGGCGCTGCGAGAGCCTCGGCGCGCTCGACGAGGCCGGCGCACCCGACCTCCTCTCGCCCGCGGGGCGGCCGCACCCGGTGCTCGACGCGATGTTCGCGGTGGAGGAGCCGAAGACCGGCACCGACGGGACGCTCTCCTGGACGGTCGACGTGCGCAACCCCGCCTCCGGCGAGGACTTCGTGCTCGGCCTGAAAGAGATCATGCTTCCGGACGGGGTGACCCGGCCCTACGCGATGTTCCTCTCGGGTTTCTACCCGCGCGCGCTCGACGGACTGGCGCGCCTGCTCTCGCTCGACATGCGGGTGGTCGACCCGGCGTGGATCGGGATGAAGCTGCGCAAGCTCCTCAACTACTCGGAGCCGCTCGGCGACTTCCTCGCGTTCGTGCCCGGCGAGCGCCGGCAGCAGACCTGGCCCTCGACGGTCGCCTACCTCGCGCGGCTCGTGATCCACCGCTACGCGATGCTCGGCGTGCTCGACGAGCACGGCTACCCGAAGCAGGAGATGGGCATCCTCGAGGCGCCGCGCGACAGCGGCCAGCCGAAGCTGATGCAGGGCGCGCTGTGCACCGAGTGCGGCAACTACACCGTCATCAAGAAGGACGGGTGCGACTTCTGCACGGCATGCGGGGCGGTGGGTTCCTGCGGCTAGCAGTCGTTCCGCTCGCACCTTAGAAACGCCCCGCCCCGCGCGGGGCGTTTCGTTTCCGTCCGCCGCCTACGCCGCGCGCGCCGCGCCCGGCAGCAGCGTCTCGACGAGCGCGCGCAGCGCCGCCGGTTCCACCGGCTTGCGGACGAGCGCGCGGATCCCGGCGTCCTGCACCTGGGCCTCCGTGATCGCGTCCGCATAGCCGCTGTAAAGGACGATCGGCAGTCCCGCGCGGCGCGCCGCGAGCTCGCGCGCGAGCTCCACGCCGGTCTGCCGCGGCATCGTCTGGTCGGTGATCACGAGGTCGTAGCGCTCCGGGGCGCGGGCGAAGAGCGCGCGCGCCTCCGCGCCGTCGCCGGCCGCATCGACCTCCAGGCCCCAGCCCTCGAGCAGCTCCCGCATGAACCCCCGCACCATTTCCTCGTCGTCCACGAGGAGCACCCGACCGCGCAGGCGCTGCCGGCGCGCGGCCGGCGCGAACCCGGTCAGCGTCTCGTGTTCCGCGTCCACGCCTTCCGCGTGCAGCACCGGGAAGAGCACCCGGAAGGTGGCGCCCGCGCCCGGCCGCGTGTCCACGACGAGGTGCCCGCCGTGGTCGTGCACGATGCCGTGCACCATCGCCAGGCCCATGCCGCTGCCCTTGCCCACCTCCTTGGTGCTGAAGAACGGCTCGAAGATGCGTTCCAACAGCTCCGGGGCGATGCCCGGCCCGTCGTCGCTCACCGCGAGCTCGACGAAATCGCCGTCGACCACGCCCCGGCAGCTCGCGCAGACGGCCGCGTGGCGCGCGCGCCGCACGCCGATGCGGACCTTGCCCTGGCCCGCGACCGCGTCGCGCGCATTGATGCACAGGTTGAGCAGCACCTGCTCGGCCTGGGTCCGGTCGACCGACACCGGCGGGACCTCCGTCCCGCTCGACACCTCGAGGTCGAGCGTCGCCGGCATCGAGGAGTGCAGGAGCCGCGCCGACTCGGCCACCAGCCGGCGCACGTCGACCGGGCGGCGCTCGCCGCGCTGGCCGCGGCTGAAGGTGAGCATCTGCTGGATCAGGTCGCGCGCGCGCCGGCTCGAGCGCGTTGCCTGCTCGAGGTAGCCGGCGGCCTTCGGGTCCGCGGCCACCGTCTCGCGCTCGGCGGCGAGCGTCACGTAGCCGACGATGCTCGTGAGGATGTTGTTGAAGTCGTGCGCGATGCCGCCGGTCAGCTGGCCGATCGCCTCCATCTTCTGCGCCTGGCGCAGCTGCGCCTCGAGCGCGAGCCGCGCGGCCTCGGCGCGCTTGCGCTCGGTGATGTCGCGCCCGACGTAGAGCACGTGCGGCCGGCCCTGGTGCCGGATCGGGATCCCGCGCAGCTCCACTTCGCGCGGCGGTCCCACCTTTGAGTTGAGCTGGGTCTCGAGCTGGATCGCTTCGCCGGCGAGCGCGCGGTCGTGGAGCGAACGGATCAGTGCCTGGACGTTCGCAGGGTTGGCGACGACATGGTCGGCGCCAAGCACCTCGTCGCGCCGGTATCCGGTCATCGCTTCGTAGGCGCGGTTCACGTCGACGATGCGGAAATCGGCGTCGCGCAGCACCAGCGCATCGGCCGAGGCGTCGAAGATCGCCCGGTACTGCTCGCCGCTCGCCCGCAGCGCGTCCACGGCGCGCTTGCGCTCGGTGATGTCGCGTGCGATCGCGAGCAGGTGCGGCGCGCCGCGGTACTGGATCGGCACGCAGCGCACCTCGACGTCCAGGCGCGTGCCGTCCTTGCGCAGCGCCGCGGTCTCGAACCGGACGTGCTCGCCGGCGATGACGCGGCGGTGCATGTCCAGGCCGCGCTCGTGCATCTCGGGCGGCAGGAACGCCCAGCGCGAGGAGCCGACGAGCTCCTCGCGCGTGGCGCCGGTCAGAGCGAGCAGCGCCGGGTTGGCGTCGACGATCCGGTTGGCCGCGTCGCGCACGACGATCGCGTCGGCCGAAGCGTCGAAGATCGCGCGGTACTGCTCCTCGCTCAGGCGCAGCGCGTCCTCGGCGCGCTTGCGCTCGGTGATGTCGCGGATGGTCGAGATCACGATCTTGCGGCCGTCGAGCCACAGGCGGTTCGAGGTGATCTCGACGGGAAAGACGGTGCCGTCGCGGCGGCGATGGTAGCGCAGCGGGATGTGCACCCGGCCCTCGGGCGACTGGATCGAGCTGCGCGTGCGCTCGGGGTCGGCCGACAGGTCGGCTGCGGTCATCGTCAGGAGCTCGGCGCGGGGGTATCCCCACAGCGACTCGGCGGCGCGGTTCACGTCGAGGAGCCGCAGGCTCTCCGCGTCCACGACCAGGATCGCGTCGGACTCCATCTCGAAGAGCAGGCGGTAGCGCTGCTCGCTCGCGCGCAGGCGCTCCTCGGCGCGCTTCGCCTCGGTGACGTCGCGCAGGATGACGAGCACGTGCGGTTGTCCCTGGTACTGCATCGGGATGCCGTGAATCTCGACGTCGAACTCCGTGCCGTCCTTGCGCCGGGCGCGCGCCTCGAGCCGGCAGGGCGTGCCGGCGAGGATCTTCGGCAGCAGCTCCGCGCACTGCGGCTGCAGCGCCGCGGGGATGAAGAGCGGATCGGTCTGGCCGACGAGCTCCTCCCGCGCGTAGCCGTGCATCGCGAGGAACGCCTCGTTCGTGTCCACGATGCGGTGGTCGGCGTCCCACAGGAGCAGCCCGTCGACCGAGGCGTTGAAGATCGCGCGGTATTGCTCCTCGCTCGACCTGAGCGCCTCCTCGGCTCGCTTGCGCTCGGTGATGTCGCGCACGATCGCGAGCGCGTGGGGCGCGCCGCGGTAGCTGACCGGGATGGTGCGCACCTCGATCTGGAGCGGCTCGCCGTTCTTGCGCACCGCCTCCACCTCGAGTTGGCAGGCTTCGCCGGTCAGGGTCCGCCGGAGCACCTCGCGCCGGACCGCCACGTAATCGTCCGGCAAATAGTCGGCGTGACCGGTCCCGAGGACCTCGTCGCGCGCGACGCCGTACAGCCGCTCGTACGCGGGGTTGACGTCTACCCGCTTGAGCTCCGAGTCCCACAGCACCAGCGCGTCCGCCGAAGCGTTGAAGATCGCGCGGTACTGCTCCTCGCTCGCGCGCACCGCTTCCGCGGCGCGCTTCGCCTCCGTGACGTCGCGCACGAAGGCGAGGATGCGCGGCTCGCCGGCGATCGTCGCGCGCTTGAGGGTCACCTCGTGCCACATCAGGTGGCCGTTCGCGTGGCGCGCGTGCCACTCGAAGCGCAGCGGCGTCGACCGCATCTTGGCCTGCTGGATCCGGCGCATCGCGTCCGCCTCGGTGTACGGCGGTACGTTCTCGCTCACGTCGCCGACGCGCAGGGTCCGCAGCGCCTCGCGCGAGTGACCGTACAGCTCAGCCGCCTTCGGGCTCACGTCGAGGATCGCGCCGGTGTCCCAGTCGTGCACGAAGATCGCGTCCTCGTTCGCCTCGGAGATCGAGCGGTAGCTCGCCTCCGAGGCGCGCAGCGCCTCGTCGGCGCGCGCGCGCTCGAGCTCGGCGGCCGCGCGCACGGCGAAGATCTTCAGCATCGCCTCGGTGATCGTCTGATCGGCGAGCGGCCGGCGGTCCATCACCACGATCAGCCCGAGCTGCTCCCCCGAGGTGGCGGTGATCGAGTACGCCGCGTAGCTGTCGAAGCCCAGCTCGGCGAAGAGCGTCCCCGGCGCGAACTCCGGATGCACGCCCTCGCGCACGTAGCGGAACTCCTGTCCGATCACGCCGGCGCACGGCGAGCGGGCGAGCTCGTATTCGAACGCAGGCAGCGGCCGGCCGTCGAGGCACGCGGCGACCGAGCGCATGTGCGTGCGCCGCGCGTCGAAGAACACGCTGATCATCGCCGCGCCGACGCCCAGGATCCCGGCGAGCTGGAGCACCAGCGTCTCGAACAGCGCCGGGCCGGCCGCGGTGGACACCGCGAGCGCCGCCCGGCGCAGCGCCTCCTCGTTGCGCTTGCGCTCGGTGATGTCGATCGAGATGCCGCAGACGGCGTACGGCTTGCCGTCCGGGCCGATCAGCGGGAACTTGTTCGCGAGCAGCGTGCGCCGCTCGCCGCGGATGACGTTCGACTCCTCGATCTCGAGCGGGACGCCGGTCTCGATGACGCGGCGGTCGTTCGCGCGCAGGCCCGCGGCGATCTCGGCCGGGGCGATGTCGCCCGGCGTCAGGCCGACGATCTCCGCGGCCGGCCGGCCGACGTGCTGCTCGAAGGCGCGGTTGACGAAGAGGTAGCGTCCCTCGAGGTCCTTCGCGAACACGCGCACGGTCGTGCTGTTGTCGAGCAGCTGCTGCAGCGTGGGCTTCGCCTCGAGCGGCGCGGCGTCGGGGCGGGGCTGGCGCCCGGGGTCTTCGGCCTTCATGCGCGGAGTCTAGCGACGATTCCCGCGCCGGCGGGCGCGGTTACGCGCCCGAAACCATTGAAACAATCCGGTTACGTTCGCTCCGGCCCGGCGGCGGGCACGAACATGTAGCCGGCGCCGCGGACCGTCCGGATCGCGCGCGGGTTGTCGGGGTCCTCCTCGATCTTGCGCCGCACCCGGGTGATGCGGATGTCGATCGAGCGGTCGAACGGCTCCCACTCGCGGTTGCGCGTGAGGGTGAGCAGGCGATCGCGCGAGAGCACCTGGTTGGGGTGGTCGACGAAGGCCTTGAGCAGGTCGAATTCCATCGCGGTGATCGGGACCTCGGCGCCATCCTGCCCGAAGAGCTGGCGCGACCGGAGGTCGAGCGAGCAGCGCCCGATCGGCACCCGCGGCGGCGCCGCCGCGGGCGCCGGCGCCGCGGCGCGCGGCGCGCTCTGGATCCGGCGCGCCACGCTCTTCACCCGGGCAAGGAGCTCGCGCAGGTCGAACGGCTTCGCGACGTAATCATCCGCGCCCATCTCGAGCCCGACGATGCGGTCGACCACTTCCCCCGCCGCGGTCACCATGATGATCCCGACCTCGTAGCGCTCGCGCAGGAAGCGCGCGAGCGTGAGGCCGTCCTCGCCGGGCAGCCGCACGTCGAGCAGCACCACGTCCGGCGCGCCGCGTTCGAGCGCCTCGCGCATCGCCACGCCCCCGTCGGCGGTCTCGGCCTCGAAGCCGTGCGACGCGAGGTACTCCGCGAGCATCTCCCGGATCTCGCGGTCGTCGTCGACGATCAATACCCGCCCGCTGCTCATCGCATCCCGTCTTCCCCTGGCACGGTGCCGATTATAGGCGCGGGGCCGTGCAACGCGGCCGGTTACACGGCGATACCGAGCGATACGAACTGATCGGGAACCGAAAGCCTCCCGATACCGGCCGTCCGTAGTCTGCGAAGCGTGTTCACGGCGGCCGATCGCGGCCCCGCGAGCAAGACCCCGACCACCACCGCAAGGAGACACGACGATGAACGGTACCACCGCAATGCACGCCCCGGCGCCCCGCGCCATTCCGATCCCGCGCGCCCACTCGCACGTCGCCCTCGGGCGCCGCCGCCGCGTGCTCACCCGCGCCGTCGAGAGCGACCGCGCGCCGGTGCTCGCGGCGTTCCAGGCGCTCGCACACGGCGTCGACGAGCGCACGGCGGCCGCCCGCACGAACGACTTCTATCGCTCGAGCGGCTTCGACTGGGCGCGCTGCCTCGGCTAGCGATTACACACCGATACGAACTGTTTCGCGACTGCAATCGGACGAATACCGCTGCTGCCTAGAGTGCCGTCCGAGTCGCAACCCAACAAGGAGACTGCAGATGAACTTCTCGAAGATCGTGATCGCGCTGGTGGCGGGCCTCGCCGCCGCGAACGTCGCCATGGCGGTGGCGCCCGAGTGGGCCTACGTCGTCTACCCCGAGGCGAGCCACGTCGTCTACCCCGACGGGATCCTGAAGTTCGGCGACTGACGCGCGCCGTCCAACCCGCTTCCGACGCAAGAGGAGACCGCCATGACCGCCCGCGGCACCGAAGCCGCTGCCGTCGAGGACACGCTGCGCAGCCTGTACCGCATCGCGCCCGAGATGGCGCGCTCGCGGCATGCGGCCAGCACCGTCGACCGCAATCCGGCCGACCCGCACCGCGCGACCGTGCTCGTCGGCGCCGAGGAGGCGGACCTGCTGCCGTTCGCCGCCGAGCACGCGCTCGGCGGTCCGCGCGGCGGCGCCTCCCCGGCGGACATGCTCTGCGCGGCGCTCGCCGCCTCGCAGGACTCGGCGATCCGTCTCGCGGCCGCCCGCCACGGCGTGCGCATCGCCTCCCTCGCCGTCGAGGTGACCGGCTGGACCGACGTGCGCGGCGCCCTCGGCGCCGGCGACGGCGTCCCGGTCGGCCTCCAGTCGCTGCACAGCACCGTGCGGCTCGAGGCGGCCCCCGGCACCGGCGAACAGGCGCTGCGGCAGGTGCTCGCCGACGCCGACCGCGCCTGCATCGTGCTCGCCACGCTGCGCCGCGCGCTGCCCGTCTACGTCCGCATCCAACACGAGGCGCAGGCGCCGCTTGCGCTCGCCGCCTGAAACGGAGAGTGAAATGGAACGCAAGCTCTGGAACGAACCTTACGACGCGCGCCTGGTGGCCGCAGGCCTTGCGCTCGCGCGCAACGACGTGGTCGGCATCCGCAATGGCCGCGGGGCGCTCGTCTTCGTCGAGTCGGGCACCGCGTGGATCACGCAGGAAGACGATCGCCGCGACGTGATGGTCTCCGCCGGCGAATCGTTCCGCCTAGACCGGGACGGCGTCGCCCTCGTGCAGCCGTACCGCGCCGCGACGATCACGATCAGCGCACCCCTCGGGGACACCGATCCCGAGGTTTACCGCGCGGGGTCCGCCACCGCACCGCGCGCTCGCCCCGGACATCCGTTCGTCCGCCGGACCTGGGCGATCGTGCTCCGGCTCTACCGGCGCCACGCCCGCCCGCGCCCGTGGGAGATCCGCCAGCCGCTCCCGCAGGCGGGCGCCGCGTCGCGCCTGTCGGTGCTCGACCCGCTCGGGCCGGGCCCGCGCGCGCTGCGCGATCCCGCCGCGGGGTTGCGCGCCGAAATCGCGCTCGACATGTCCCGGCACGCCTGAAGCTCGCCGCCCTTGAACGAGGAACAAGCACCATGAACAACGCAAACGTACTGATGCACTTCGGCGCGCGGCTCGACGACCGGCAGGTCGACGAGGTCCGCGCCGCCCTGTCGAAGCTGGACGGCGTCGCGCGCGTCGAGCCCGGCCGCAAGCTTCGCAAGGTCCTGCTCGTCGATTACGACCCGCATGTGGTCAGCGCCCAGGCGCTGGTTGCCGCCATGCGCCACCGCGGCTACGCCCCGCAGCTCGTCGGGATGTGAAGCCGACGCATTCGCCAACCCTCGTGAACAGGAGATTCGCCATGCAGCAAGCCGTGCAGCAGCCCACCGAAACCAAGCGCTACGCGAAGGCCGTCGCGGCGTCGAAGCGCATCCGCTTCGACATCGACAAGGACGTCATCCGCGGCCGCGAGTTCGACTTCACGAAGAAGTTCCTGCCCGAAGGCCTGTCGAAGACCGGCGCGCTCGCGTTCCTGAGCGGGCGCGAGAAGCGGCTCGTCAGCCAGATCCAGGGTCGCAGCTACGCCAACATCTTCGGGCTGGTCGAGCGCTTCATCGCCGCCAAGGTGCTCGAAGTGAGCCGCGAGCACTGGTTCGGCGACCAGGTCGCGCTCGAGGCGCTGGTGCGCTTCACCGACGAGGAGATCAAGCACCAGGAGATGTTCCGCCGCATCGAGGCGATGATCGCGGCCGGGATGCCCGAGGGCTACACCTTCCTGCCCGACCCGAACGCGGTCGCCAAGGCGGTGCTCGGCAAGTCGACCTGGGCGGTGCTCGCCCTGATCTGTCACATCGAGCTGTTTGTGCTCGCGCACTACCGCGAGTCGATCGATCCGGACGCGGACCTGTCCGAGCTCTGGAAGGACGTGTTCCTGTTCCACTGGCGCGAGGAGTCGCAGCACGCGATCCTCGACGAGCTCGAGTGGGCGCGCGAGGACGCGAAGCTCTCTCCCGCGGAGCGCGACCAGGCGGTCACCGACCTGATCGAGCTCGTCGGCGCCGTCGACGGGATCATGCAGATGCAGTCGGCCGCCGACGCGGACTACTTCCTGCGCATCTGCGGGCGGACGTTCGTGCGCGAGGAGGCGGAGCGAATCCGCGCGACGTTCCTCGCGGCGTACCGCTGGCAGTACATCGTCTCCGGCGTGCAGGGACGCTTCAGCGAGGTGCTCGGCCGCATGATCACCCCGGCGCAGTTCGAGCGCATCGGGGCGGCGCTCGCGCCGATCATGGGCTGAGGCAGGGTCGGAGCCGGAGCGCGGCATGCCCGCCGCAGTCCACCCGCGCACCACGCGCCTGCCCGACGGGCGCGCCGTCCTCGTCCGGGCGGCGCGCCCGGCCGATGCGCCCGCGGTGCAGACGTTCGT
>CAZIXQ010000084.1:12080-14003 GCA_964543155.1 uncultured Enterobacteriaceae bacterium | reverse complement strand
GCGAGTACTCGGTTACTCCTGCTCGGGACAGGGAGTTTCGCGAGAACTTCCTCGATCTCGACATTCACGTAGCCAAGAACGAAATCCACATCGAAGTGCTTGCGCTCTCTCGACACCCTCGCACGAAGCGCTCCCAGAAGTGCAGGATCTTTCTCGCAGAAAATGTACCGATCGAACGGATCCGGAATTGTCAAAGCCCGCAGAGGCGATGTCGGAACGATGCGCGTGGTCCCTTCAATCCTGGCATGACCGCTTCCGGCATATAGATCAACGTAGACTCGCTGATCCCACTTTCGCCTCATTGCCGTAGCGAACACGCGGGCATAGCCCTGCACCAGACGATACTTATGTTCACCCCACGACCGGATCTCTGGGGTTTCTAAGCCGTCGTCTTTGAGCGTCGGCTCAGTAGGCACTCAGAACCTTGTATTGCGGATCACCCCGACCGCGATGCCCTCGATCGCGAGCGGCGTCTCGCGCGTATCGACCACGATCGGCTTGAACTCCGGGTTCTCGGGCAGGAGCTCGACCTGCGCGCCGCGGCGGCGCAGGCGCTTCACCGTCACCTCGTCCTCGAGGCGCGCCACCACGATCTGCCCCGAGCGGGCGTCGGCCGCCTTGTGCACGGCGAGGAGATCGCCGTCGAGGATGCCGGCGTCGCGCATGCTCATGCCGCGCACCTTGAGGAGGTAGTCGGCGCGCGGGCGGAAGAGGTTCGGGTCGACCGAGTAGCGGCCGACGATGTGCTCCTCGGCGAGGATCGGCGCGCCGGCGGCGACGCGGCCGACGAGCGGCAGGCCGAGCGCCTCCTTCAGCCGCAGGCCGCGCGCGGTGCCGTCGAGGATCTCGATGACGCCCTTGCGCTCGAGCGCGCGCAGGTGCTCCTCGGCCGCGTTCGGCGAGGCGAAGCCGAGCATGCGCGCGATTTCCATGCGCGTCGGGGGAAAGCCGGTCTCCTCGATCGTGTCGCGGATGAGCTGGAGGATCTCGGCCTGGCGGGGGGTGAGCTCTTTCATCGCGATGTACTCCATGCAAGGAGCGCTGACTTGGGGGATCTACAAGGGGGCGTCGCCCCCTTGTTCGACCGGGTGTCGCGGATGAGCTGGAGGATCTCGGCCTGGCGGGGGGTGAGCTCTTTCATGGCCTGCTTTCGGTGGTTGGTTCTAGGCGTACGCCGCGTCCGGCTCGCGCGCCTGGAAGCCGTTGGCGATCGCGCGCACCCCCGCCGGCATCGGCACGCGCCCGTAGCGCGCGAGCCGCGCCTCGATCGCGAGCCGGCTGCGCGCGTGCGCGCCGGCGAGATCGTCGATCGAGCGGCCCTGGTCGAAGGCGGCGAGCAGGCGCTCGTCCTCCTCCTTCGCCCACGGCTTGCCCGAGTTGCCGCCGGCGGGGCGCGCGGCCTGGCGCTTCTGCGCGGCGACCGCGCCCTCCATCGCCCGCACCGCCTGAAAGAGCGCCCGGACCACGTCCGGGTGCTGGTAGGGGCTGTCGGCGGGGAAGGGCTGGCCGGTGAACGGGTCGGCGCCGTTCGACAGGGACTGCAGGATGCCGAGCGCTTTCTCTTGATCCATGGTCGCCTCCATAGCGATGGTTCTCCAGCACCTCGCGGATTGAGGGACGGCTTCGCCGTTGCCTCGAATCCGCGGGACAAGCGCCTCTTCATGCGCAGGCGCTTTATGTACTGCATTTATATACAGGCCTGGACGAAAAATCAAGGCGTCGCTGCGGCATTGACGGAAACCATTGTTTTACAAGGCCCGGCCGGTATAATCGGGCGCATCCGCAACCCCTCTCCGGCGGTCCGCAGCATGTTCGGCAAGAAGATCAAGACCGGCTACGAGTCCGACGCCACGCGCCTCATCCGCGACCTCCTGCGCGAGAAGCCGCAGCTCGGAAAGCAGACGCCGTTCTTCGAGAATACGC
>CAZIXQ010000084.1:0-12070 GCA_964543155.1 uncultured Enterobacteriaceae bacterium | reverse complement strand
GCTCGCCGAGGAGCAGGCGAAGGGCCGCGCGCAGTGGTGGGACCGCAAGCTCGACCTCGACGAGCTGCGGCGCGCCCGCGAGTCGCGCGTGCCGCAGAAGCCCTACGTCTACCAGACGAGTGACTGACCTCCGGCGCACCGCGGCGGCCCTCGCTCTCGCGCTCGCGCTGGCGGGCTGCCTGTCGCCCGCCGCGAGCCTGATCCTCAGCCTCATCCCGGAGGGCACGTTCCCGACGCTCCTCAACAACATGAAGGGCGTCAGCGAGCCGAACCGCGAGAAGCTCGCCGCGCTCGAGCAGAAGGGCGACTGGGAGGCGGTGGCGCGGTTCGCGCACGAGAACATCGCGGTCGACCCGGCAAACGCCGACTGGTACGTGGTGGCCGGGTTCGCGTACGCCCAGATGAAGCAGTTCGACCGCGCCGCCGACCAGTTCCAGCGGGCGGTGCAGCTCAGCCCGGACGACATCGCCGCCTGGAACCTGCTCGCCCAGTCCCAGCGCGCGCTGGGGCAGCCGGAGCGCGCGATCCGCACCCTGGACAGCGCGCTGCGCATCAACCAGGACTCGCCGGTCACCTACTTCCTGCTCGGCGAGAGCTTCCGCGACCTGAAGCGGCCCGACCGCGCGGTCGGCTTCTACGAGCAGGCGCTGCAGCGCCACCCGCAGTTCCCGGAGGCGGTCTTCGGCGCCGGCGTCGCGTACGCGCAGCTCGGCCGGCGCATGGAGTGGGAGATCGCGGTCCAGCGGCTGCGCAAGATGAACCCGCCGCTCGCCGAGCAGCTGGCGGCGATCCCGCCCCAGAGCGCGCCCACCACGGCGGGCGGGATACCGAGCCTCCCGACCGAGCGGCTCAGCCCGCGCTGAGCGCCGGGTGCGGGCCGCGCCCGCGGCGCTAGAGCGAGAGCCCGTCGTCGGCCGCGATCACCGCGCCGTTGACGAACCCCGACTGTTCCGAGGCGAGCAGCAGCAGCAGGCCGTCGAGGTCCTCCGGCTTGCCGACCCGCCGGCGCGGCAGCATCGCGACGAGCTTGCGTCCGCCGTCGGTCTGCCAGTAGTCGCGGTTGATCTCGGTCTCGATGTAGCCGGGGCAGAGCGCGTTGACGTTGATGCCGTAGCGGCCCCATTCGAGCGCGAGCGCGCGCGTCATGTGGACGACGGCGGCCTTGGACATGCAGTAGACCGAGAGCTGGCCGAGCACCCGCAGCCCCGCCGCCGAGGCGATGTTGACGATGCGGCCCGGCCGCCTGGCCGCGATCATCGCGCGGCCGGCCGCCTGCGCCACGAAGAACGCGCCCCTGGCGTTGGTGTCCATCACGAAGTCGTAGTCGGCCTCCTCGACCTCGCCGGCGCGCTTGGTGACGCTCACGCCCGAGTTGTTGACCAGGATGTCGAGCGGGCCGAGCGCCGCCTCGGCGGCGGCGACGCCCGCGCGCACCGAGGCGACGTCGGTGACGTCCAGCGCGAGCGCGTGCGCCCGGCCTCCGGCGCGCTCGATCTCGGCCTTCAGGGCCTCGAGGCGCTCGATGCGGCGCGCGGCGAGCGCGACGCGCGCACCGGCTGCGGCGAGCGTGGTGGCGAAGCGCCAGCCGAGCCCGGAGGAGGCGCCGGTGACGAGCGCGGTCTTGCCGTCGAGTCGCAGCTCCATGCGATGCGCCTTTCTGCGGTCGGATGCTCGCGATTATGGCGCGCGCAGGCTACACTCGCGCGGCCCGCACCGCACCGACCCGCTTCGATGACGCATCTCCTGCGCAGCTACGACCGCGGCGTGCTCCGCGTCACGGTCAACCGGCCGGCGAAGCGCAACGCGCTCTCGCGCGAGGCGCTCCGGGAGCTGCGCGCGGTCTTCGCCGCGCATGCGGCGCACCCCGAGCTGCGGCTGGCGGTGATCGCCGGCGCCGGGGATCTGGCGTTCTGCGCGGGCGTGGACCTGCTGGAGCTCGCGTCCGCGCGCGCGCCGGAGGAGGCCGCGGCGATCGCCGACGAGGTCGCCGCCGCGCTCGACGCGGTGCGGGCGTTTCCGGTCCCGACGGTCGCCGCGCTCAACGGGCTTGCGCTCGGCGGGGGCGCGGAGCTCGCGCTGGCGTGCGACCTGCGGGTGGCCGCGCCCCACGCGCGCATCGGGTTCACGCACGCGACGCTCGGTCTTTCGAGCGGCTGGGGCGGCGGAGCGGACCTCGTGCACGCGGTCGGGACCGCGACCGCGCTCGAGCTGCTCGCCACCGCGCGCGTGCTGTCGGCCGAGGCGGCGCGCGCGGTGGGGCTGGTGCAGCACCTCGCGCCGCGCGAGGCGCCCTTCGTCGCGTTCGTGGACCGGCTCGCGGAAGCGATCGCGGCGCGGCCGCCGCATCTCCTGCGCACCTTCAAGGCATTCGTCCTCGCGGCCCGGCGCGGGGCCGACCCGGGCGAGCTGCGCGCGCTCGAGCGCGCGGGGTTCGCGCGCACCTGGAGCGAGGACGCGCACCGGGCGGCGATCGAGGCCTGGGCGGCCCGCCGCGGGTGACGCGGGACGCGTGCGCGCCGCTACGCGCGCACGCGCTTGTCGTTCCGGCACTCCACGAGGTGCCACATCCCGAGCGGCTTGACGCGCTCGTCGCGCAGCCGCGCGAGCGGCAGGCCGTCGAGCACCTGGTCGACCGAAAGGTCGGTGCGGAAGCCGACGCGGATGCACAGCGGCGAGACCGCGCGCTCGAGCGTGGAGAGCAGCGGCGTGCCGTTCACGAAGTGGTTGAGGAGCAGGATGCGGCCCCCGGGGCGCACGACGCGCACCATCTCGTTCATCACTGCGCGGTGGTCCGGCACTGCGGTCACCACGTAGGCCGCCACCGCGACGTCGAACGAGTCGTCGGCGAAGGTCATGGCGCCGGCGTCCATGACCTCGAGGTTCACGTCCGGCAGGCCGAGCTCGGCGACGCGGTCGCGCGCCTTGTCGAGCATGCCCGCGGAGAGGTCGATGCCGGTGATGCGGCATCGGCCGGCGTAGAGCGGCAGCAGGAGCCCGGTGCCCACGCCGACCTCGAGCACGCTCTCGCCCGGGCGCGGCGCGATCGCGGCCGCGAGCGCGATCCGCGAAGGCTGGAAGACGGGCCCGAACACGCGGTCATACACGCGCGAATACGCCGAATAGACGCGCTCGATGTGCGCTGCGTCCACGCTGCCTCCTCCCTGTTCTCGGTTCCAGGCCGGTATTGTTGAAGCGCCGCCCGCGTTTGTCTAGACCGGCGTCCGGCTGCCCCGCAGCGCGCGGCCGAGCCACTGCGCGGTCAGCTTCTCCTGCAGCGAATTCTGCCGCAACCGCTCGGAGAGCGCGTGGAAGTCCACCAGATCGAGCGGCTGGTCCTGATTGAAGCACGAGAACACGTAGCGCGTCTCGCCGGTCTGCGGGTCGCGGTGCGGCTGCAGGCACTGCGCGCAGATCTCCTTCATCATGCACTGCATCGGCGAGTTGATCGAGCCGAGCGCGCAGTGGTGCGGCTTGAGGTGCGGCGCGAGCACCGCGTGCCGGGCGCGCCCCACCGCCGCCATCATGCGGTCCGAGCCGATGGCGATGATGCGGTCGGCGTCGGCGGTCTTCAGCGTCGTCGGCCCCAGCCGGCCCGACGCGTAGGCTTCGATCGCCTGGACGATGTTGCCCACGAACGCGAAGTCCTGGGGCCGGCCCGGCTCGAAGCCGGGCGCCTCGTCGCAGCACCAGACGACCACGTCCGCCGCGGCCTCGATCTCCTCGACCTTGTAGCGGTCCACGATCTTCTTGTAGCCGGCGAAATACAGCACCTTCGATCCGGCCGCGCGGAACGCCTGGCCGATCGAGAACAGCACCGCGTTGCCGAGGCCGCCCCCGGCGAAGAGGACGGTCTCGCCGGAGACGATGTGCGTGGGGGCGCCGGTCGGCCCCATCAGGACCACCGGCTCGCCCGGCGCGAGGTGCGCGCACAGGTCGCTCGAGCCGCCCATCTCGAGCACGATCGTCGAGACGAGGCCGCGCGCGCGATCGACCCACGCGCCGGTGAGGGCGAGGCCTTCCATCTGCAGGCGGGTGCCGTCGACGAGGCGCGCGAGCGCCTCCTAGTTCTGCAGCCGGTAGAACTGCCCGGGCTGGAAGCGCCGCGCCGCCGCCGGCGCCTTGACGACGACCTCGACGATCGTCGGCGTCAGGCGCTTCACCGCGTGCACGGTCGCGCGCAGATCGGCATCGAGGCGCGCGAGGAACGCGGCGTCCGGTTCGCTCGACGCCGGGGCGCGCTTCGCGAGCACGCGCGAGACCGCCGGGTGTCCCTGCTTGGTCGAGCCGAGTGCCTTCACCACGTTGCCGAAGTAGGACGGGTGGAGGTCGCCGAAGAACGAGACGAACCGCCCGTCGGGCAGCCGCGACAGCAGCACGTCGGCATGCGCCGGCTTGGAGAGCGAGAACTCGGGCTTCACCGGGTTGCCGTCCTCGTCGCAGGCGCGGAAGTACTTGCCGTCGAGCTGGAAGTGCGCGGCGTCCTCGCGCGCGAGCACCGTGTTCGGCTGGGTGCCGGCGGCGATGAACACGGTGCAGGCGGGCAGGCGCAGCTCGCCGGCCGCCTGCCAGCTGCCGTCCTCGCCGCGCGCCTGCCGCGCGAAGCGGATCCCGCTCACCGCGCCGTAGTCGTCGACCTCGATCGCGCGCGGCGTCAGCCCCTCGGCGAAGACGATGCCTTCCTCGAGCGCCTTCTCGACTTCCTCGTGGTTGAGGGTGTAGGAGGGGCTGTCGACCAGCCGCCGGCGGTAGCCGATCGTCGCCCCGCCCCAGTGCCGCAGCAGCTCGGCGATGCGCGGCGCACGCGCCTCGGCGGACGCCTTGCGGCGCTCGGCGCGGATCGCCCGCGCGTGCGACAGGAACTCCTCGGCGATCTCGCGCTCCTCCGGGTTCCAGCGGTCGCGGATCGCGTCCTCGCCGAGGTCGGCGGCGAGCGTCTCGTAGCGGGCGAGGAACTTCTCGACCTGGACGACGTAGTAGGCGAGCGACTCGGTCGCGGTGTCGATCGCGGTCAGCCCGCCGCCGATCACCACGACCGGCAGGCGCAGCTGCATGTTCGCGATCGAGTCGCGCTTGGCCGCGCCGGTCAGCTGCAGCGCCATCAGGAAGTCGGAGGCGGTGCGCACCCCGCGCGCGAGCCCGTTCGGGATGTCGAGCGTGGTCGGCTTGCCCGCGCCCATGCACAGCGCGACGTGGTCGAAGCCGGCCGCGAGCGCGTCCTCGAGCGTGAGCGTGCCGCCGAAACGCACGCCGCCGTACAGCGCGAACGCCTCGCGGCGCTGGAGCAGCAGCCGCACGAGCTTCAGGAAGTTCTTGTCCCAGCGCACGGTGATGCCGTACTCGGCGACCCCGCCGAACCCGGCCATCGCGCGCTCGTCGAGCGGCTCGTACAGCGCCATCGCGTCCCGGATCGGGCCGAAGGGGACGCGGCTGCCGTCCGGGTTGACGCCGGTGAGCGCCGCCGGCAGCGGCTCGATCTTGAGGCCGTCGATGCCGGCCACCGTGTGCCCGTCGTTGAGGAGGTGGTGGGCGAGGCTGAAGCCCGCCGGTCCCATGCCGACGATCAGGACGCGTCGCCCGGTCGCGGGGAGGGGAAGGGGCTTGCGCAGGTTGAGCGGGTTCCAGCGCGTGAGCAGGCTGTAGATCTCGAAGCCCCAGGGCAGGCCGAGCACGTCCTTGAGCGTGCGCGTCTCGACCTGCGGGATGTTCACCGGCTCCTGCTTCTGGTAGATGCACGCCTTCATGCAGTCGTTGCAGATCCGATGGCCGGTGGCGGCGACCATCGGGTTGTCGACCGCGATGATGGCGAGCGCGGCGATTGCCAGGCCCTGCGTCTTCGCGGTGTGGAACTCCGAGATCTTCTCGTCGAGCGGGCAGCCGGCGAGCGTCACGCCGAAGGCGCTCTTCTTGTAGACGGTGCGCTCGGGCGCGTCCGCCGGCGGCTTCTCCTTCAGCCCCTTCGAGCACGAGTCCTTGCCCTGGGCGTGGCACCAGATGCAGTAGTTGGCCTGGTCGAGCGCGCCGACCAGCCCGGTTCCCGGGTCGGTCAGCTTGAAGCCCTCGCGGCGCCGCAGGTGCTCGGGCGCGATGCGGTAGGCCGGGCCGCCGTGCAGGTCGAAGCGCTGCGCGTGCGCGAGCAGGTCGTGCGGGTCGGTCTTGGCGGGGGTCTTGAACAGCACCCCGGTGCGCACGTGGTCGCGCCCGGCCTCGGTGTGCAGCGCCCATGCGGCGTAGCGCAGAGCCAGCTCGAGCTCGCGCTGGTGCTCGGACTCGCGCGCGAGCCAGCGGGTGACGTGCTGCGCGTAGGTGAGCTCGTCGAAGCGCCCGCCGAAAAGCCGGCGCAGCTCGCGCTCCAGCGCCGGGCCGTCGAGCCCCTGCGCGTCCTCCGGCTTGATGCGCGCGGCCGCACGCCGCTGCACGAACTGCCGCTTCACCGCGAAGATCGGGGCGGCCTCGTCGTGCCGGCGGGCGAGCGCGAGCACCTCGTCGGCGATGCCGAAGAGCTGCGACACGAAGCGCTCGAGGTGCGGGGAAAGCGCCAGGATCAGCGCGGATTCGTCCTTCGGCGCAAGCGCGTCGGGCGCGCGCCGGGCGGCCTCGAGCCGCGCGGCGAGCGCGGCGTCGGCCGCGCCGAGGACATCGAGGAAGTGCCGGTCGAGGCGGACGAGGCCGTCGCGGCGGTACAGGTCCTCGAAGGCGAGCCCGTGAGCGAGCATCAGCATGGCATGGCGCACGCGGCGCGCGGGTCGCCGCGCGCGGAGGCTAGCGCTCCAGCAGCCCCTTCTTGTCGCGCACGTCCTTGAACTCCTCGGCGGTGGGGAGCGCGTCCTTCTTGTCGGTGATCACCGGCCAAGCCTTGGTGAGCTCGGCATTGAGGGCGAGCCACTCCTTCTGCTCGGGCGGGACGTCCTCCTCCGCGTAGATCGCGTTCACCGGGCACTCGGGAATGCACACCGCGCAGTCGATGCACTCGTCGGGGTCGATGACGAGCATGTTCGGCCCTTCGTGGAAGCAGTCGACCGGGCAGACGTCGACGCAGTCGGTGTACTTGCACTTGATGCAGCTCTCGGTGACGACGTGGGTCATCGCGGATCCTCGCGCGGGTGCCTGGCTCGCAAAGCGGCGCATTATACCGGCGGCGGAAGGTGCGCCGGCATGCGCGGGATCAAATCGGCGCCGCCCGGGCCTCAGTCCACCTTGGTCTCGTCGCGGTACATCACCTGGTGGCGCTTCTCCCGCACCCACTCCTCGATCTGGGCGGTAGTCATGTAGTTCGCGGGATTGAAGCGGTCCCAGGACATGATCTCGGGCAGGGTCTTCTTCCACCGCTTGTACGGCGGCTTCGCCGGCGGGCCGAAGCAGAAGATGTCGATCACCGCGAGCTCCTCGGGGATGCCGAGCAGGGGCTTCAGCGCCTTCTGGGCGTTCTCCTGCCCGATCGCGGTGACCCACCACACGTTATAGCCGAGCGCCGCGGCGGCGAGATGGGCGGACATGGTCGACGCGGCGACCGACTGGAGCAGGATCCGCTCGGCGTTCTCCTGGTACTGGCGGTCGAGCGCCGAGCCGTCGTTCAGCACCGGGAAGGCGCGCGTCCAGCGGAAGTCGCTCGCGATCACGATGAAGCCCGGGGCGGTCTCGAGCCCGCGGTAGTTCGGGGTGGGGAATTTCATGTGGAGCTTCGCGCGGCTGCGCGCCTCGTCGACGAAGTAGTCGGCGATCGCCTTCTTCGTCGCGGCCTCGGTGACCACGACGTAGTGCCAGGGCTGGGCGTTCGCGCCCGAAGGCGCGTGCCGTGCCGCCTCGAGGATGAGCTCGTAGTGCTCGCGCGGGACGACGTACGACGGGTCGAACTGCCGCGTCGTCATGCGGTTGCGGACCACGTCCATCAGCGCCTCGTAGCGAGCGCGCTGGTCGTAGCGGGCGGCGGTCTCCATTGCGGTCTCCTTCTCGGTCCGGCGCCGATGATCAGGGGGACCGGGCGCCGACGCAAGCGCCGGTTGAAGGCCCCCCGGGCCTTGGGCTACAGTCGGCCGACTTCTCGCCAAGAGAGCATCACCGATGGGGAGCTACCTGCGCCCGCGTGCGCTCGATGCCGCGCTGCGCGCCCGCGCCGCCGGACCGTGCGCCGTGCTCGCCGGCGGCACCGACTTCTATCCGGCGCGCGTCGGGCGCACGGTGGAGGAGGACGTCCTCGACCTCTCCGCGGTCGCGGAGCTGCGCGGCATCCGCGCCTCCGGGTCGGGCGTGCGCATCGGGGCGCTTGCGACCTGGTCGGATCTCGCGGCCGCGCCGCTGCCGCGCTGGTGCGAGGCGCTGAAGCTCGCGGCACGCGAGGTCGGCGGCGTGCAGGTCCAGAACGCCGGCACCGTCTGCGGCAATCTGTGCAATGCCTCGCCGGCCGCGGACGGGGTGCCACCGCTGCGCGCGCTGGGCGCAGCGGTGGAGCTCGCATCGGTGCGCGGAACGCGCACGCTGCCGCTCGAGGCGTTCGTCCTCGGCAATCGCCGCACCGCGTGCGCGCCCGACGAGCTCGTGACCGCCATCCTAGTGCCGGCCTGGGGCGCGCGCACTTGCTCGACGTTCCTCAAGCTCGGCGCGCGGCGGTATCTCGTGATCTCGATCGCGATGGTCGCCGCAGTCGTCGAGACCGACGCGCAGGGCGCGATCGTGCGCTGTGGCGTCGCGGTCGGCGCCTGTTCCGCGGTGGCGCAGCGCCTGAGCGCGCTCGAGGCCGCGCTCGCCGGCCGGCGCCTCGCCCCCGGCATCGGCGCGGTCGTGTCGCCGGCACACCTCGCCCCGCTCGCGCCGATCGACGACGTCCGTGCCACCGCCGCGTACCGGTCCGACGCGGCCGCGACGCTCGTCGCCCGGGCGCTCGAGACCCTCGCGCATGAACAAGCCGCTTGAGTCTTCGATCGGGCAGCTCGGCACGATCACGTTCACGCTGAACGGCGTGCCGCAGCGCGTGGCGGCACGGCCGGCGGAGCGGCTGTCCGACGTGCTGCGCGAGACGCTCGGCCTGATCGGCACGAAGGTCGGCTGCAATGCCGGCGACTGCGGTGCCTGCACCGTGCTGCTGGACGGCCGCCAGACGTGCGCCTGCCTCACCGCGGTCGGGCAGATCGAGGGCCGCGCGGTGCAGACGGTGGAGGGGCTCGCCCAAGGCGGCGCGCTCGACCGGCTGCAGCGGTCGTTCCTCGCCCACGGCGCCGCGCAGTGCGGCGTGTGCACGCCCGGGATGCTGATGGCGGCGCACGACCTCCTCGCGCGCAATCCGCACCCGGACGAGAACGCGGTCTGCGACGCACTCGGCGGCGTGCTGTGCCGGTGCACCGGCTATCGCAAGATCGTGGACGCGGTGCTTGCCGCGGCCCGGGGCGATGCGGCGCTCGCCGCGCCGCCGGCGGGCGCGGCCGTCGGCGCGCGCGCGCCCAAGACCGACGGCGTGCCGAAGGTGACCGGCGCGGAGCGCTACGGCGCCGACCGCTGGCCCGACGGCGCGCTGTGGCTGCGCGCGGTCCGCTCGCCGCACGCCGCGGCCCGCTTCGAGATCGGTGATCTCGCGCCGCTGTTCGCGCGGCATCGCGGCCTGGTGGACGTGCTCACCGCGCGCGACGTACCGGTGAACGGCTTCGGCATCTTTCCCGACGTCAAGGACCAGCCGGTCCTCGCCGACGGTCGCGTCCGGTTCCGCGGCGAGGCGGTGCTCGCGCTCGTGGGCGAACGGGACGCGGTGCTGGCGATCCCGGAGTCCGAGATCCCGATCCGCTGGGCGCCGGAGCCGGCGCGGACCGAGATCGAGCAGGCGCTCGAGCCGGGGGCGGCGCCGCTGCACGAGCGCAATCCGGACAACGTGCTCGTCCGCGGACGGGTGGCGAAGGGCGACGTCGAGGCGGCGCTCGCCGCCGCCGCGCACGTCGCCGAGGGCGAGTTCACCACGAGCTACGTCGAGCACGCGTACATCGAGCCGGAGGCGGGCTACGCGGAGCGCCTCGGCGATCGCCTGCGGCTCTTCGCCTGTACGCAGACGCCGTACATGGACCGCGAGGAGGTCGCTCGCATCCTGGGGATCAAGGACGCACAGGTCCACATCGTGCCGTCGGCGGTCGGCGGGGGCTTCGGGGGCAAGCTCGATGTCTCGATCCAGCCGCTCCTCGCCGTCGCGGCGTGGAAGCTGAATCGCCCGGTACGCGGCGCGTACACGCGCCCGGAGTCCATGGCGTCCACCACCAAGCGCCATCCCGCGCGCATGCGGGCGCGCTTCGGATGCGACGCCGAGGGGCGCCTCGTCGCCGCCGACTTCCTTGGCGACTTCAACACCGGCGCGTACGCGTCGTGGGGCAACACGGTCGCCAACCGCGTGCCGATCCACGCCTGCGGCCCGTACCTCGTGCCGAACGTGCGGGCGCTGACGCGCGCGGTGTACACGAATGGCCCGATCGCCGGCGCCTTCCGCGGCTTCGGCGTGCCGCAGTCGACGATCGTCCACGAGGCGCTCGTCGACGAGCTCGCCGAGCGGGCCGGCCTCGACAAGCTCGAGTTCCGGCATCGCAACGCGCTGCGCGCCGGGCAGGCCACCGCCACCGGGCAGGTGCTCGCCGCGAGCGCGGGGCTCGCGCGCTGCCTCGATGCGCTGCGAGCGCACTGGAAGAAGGCGCTGCTCGGCGCGGAGGCGTTCAATCACCGCGCCGCCGGCGCCGGCGCGCTCAGGGGCGCGCGCCGCGGCGCCGGACTGGCGTGCATGTGGTACGGCATCGGCAACACCGTCATCGCCAATCCGTCGACGATGCGCGTCGGCCTGAGGCCCGAAGGGCGCGTGATGTTCTACAACGGCGCGGTCGACATCGGCCAGGGCTCCAACACCATCCTCGTGCAGGTGCTCGCCGATGCCCTCGGCCTGCCGATGAGCGCGATCGATTACGTGATGGGGGACACCGATCTGACCGCGGACGCGGGCAAGACCTCCGCCTCGCGCCAGGCCTTCGTGTCGGGCAACGCGACGCGCCTCGCCGGCGCCGAGCTCCGGCGCAGGATGATCGCGCTCGCCGAGGCGCGTCCGGACGCGCGCCTGCGGCTCGCGCGCGGCCTGCTGGTGGCCGAGGACGCGCAGGGCGAGCACCGCATCGACCTGACGGAGCTGCCGCTCGACGCGCGCGGCGACGTGCTCGCGGCGGAGGGTCACTTCAACCCGCCGACGGTCCCGCTCGACGCGAACGGGCAGGGCGTGCCCTACGCGACGTACGGTTTCGCCGCGCAGCTCGCCGAGCTGGAAGTCGACCTCGAGCTGGGGACGGTGAGACTGCTGCGGATCGTGGCCGCGCACGACGTCGGTCGCGCCCTCAACCCGACCCAGGTCGAGGGCCAGATCCACGGCGGGATCGCGCAGGGGATCGGCCTCGCGCTGATGGAGGCCTACCAAGCGGGCCGGACGGAGAACTTGCACGACTATCTGATCCCGACTTTCGGCGACGTGCCGCCGATCGAGGTGATTCTCGTCGAGGACCCGGAGCCGCTCGGGCCGCACGGCGCGAAGGGCGTCGGGGAGCCGGCGCTCGTTCCCACTGCGCCCGCGATCTTCAACGCGATCCACCATGCGACCGGCGTGCGGCTGCGCCACGCGCCCGCGACGCCGGACCGCATCCGCGCGGCGCTCCTCGCTCCCCGATGACGACCCACGCCGATCCGACCCCGGCCGCGAGCGACGAGCCCGCGCTGACGCCGCAGCCCGGCAAGATCGTGTGCAACGCCTGCCCGGTGCTGTGCCAGATCAGTGCGGGCCGCGCGGGCGCCTGCGACCGCTACGCCAACGTCGACGGCGCGCTGTCGCGCGTCGATCCGCTCCTCCTGATGGCGCGCACGCTCGACGAGCAGGGTGCGGTCGTGCCGTTCGCCGACGGCGCGCCGTGGGACGGCAGCGTGGCCGCGCGCCCGGCGCTGTTCGTCACCGGCGTCGGGTCGGGCACCACGTACCCCGACTACAAGCCCGCACCGTTCATCGTCTCCTCGGAGCAGGCCGGCGTCGACATGGTGACCGTCGTCACCGAGGGGATCTTCAGCTACTGCAGCTTCA
>CAZIXQ010000083.1:0-14037 GCA_964543155.1 uncultured Enterobacteriaceae bacterium | reverse complement strand
GCGAGCTCGCGCGGCTCGGCGAGCGCCTCGAGCGCGACCGCCGCGAGGGCCGCGGGGGTCGCCGGGTCGCCGGGAAAGCGCCCGCGCGCCTCCTCGAGCATGCGGCAGATGCGCGCATGCGCGTACTGCACGTAGTAGACCGGATTCTCCTCCGACTGCGATCGTGCGAGGTCGACGTCGAAGGTGAACTCGGTGTCGCCCTTGCGCGAGGCGAGGAAGAAGCGCACCGCGTCGCGCCCCACCTCGTCGATCAGGTCGCGCACCGTGACGTAGCTGCCCGCGCGCTTGGAGATCTTCATCTCCTCGCCGCCCTTCATCACCGTCACCATCTTGTGCAGGACGTAGTCGGGGTAGCCCGCCGGGATGCCCAGCCCGAGCGCCTGGAGCCCGGCGCGCACGCGCACGACGGTGCTGTGGTGGTCCATGCCCTGGACGTTGATCGCCTTTCCGAAGCCGCGCTCCCACTTGGTCACGTGGTACGCGACGTCGGGGACGAAGTACGTGTACCCGCCGTCGGACTTGCGCATCACGCGGTCCTTGTCGTCGCCGTACTCGGTGGTCCGCAGCCAGAGCGCGCCGTCCTTCTCGTAGGTCTTCCCCGAGGCGACCAGCCGCTCGACGGTCGCCTCGACGCGGCCGTCGGTGTAGAGGGAGCTCTCGAGGTAGTAGTTGTCGAACTTCACGCCGAAGGCCTGGAGGTCGGCGTCCTGCTCGCGGCGCAGCGCGGCCACCGCGAAGCGGCGGATCGACTCGATGTCGCCGAGGTCGTGGCCGACCTCGGCGAGGTAGGCCTGCGCGATCTCCCTGATGTACTCGCCGTGGTAGCCGTCCTCGGGGAAGTGCGCGTGCTCGCCGAGCAGCTCCTGGGCGCGCGCGCGCACCGAGATCGCGAGGTTCTGGATCTGCTGTCCGGCGTCGTTGTAGTAGAACTCGCGCGTGACGCGCCAGCCCTGGCGCTCGAGCAGGCCGGCGATCGCGTCGCCGAGCGCGGCCTGCCGGCCGTGTCCGACGTGCAGGGGCCCGGTCGGGTTGGCGGACACGAACTCGACCATCACGGCGGCGCCCTGGCCGCGATCGGAGCGGCCGTACTCGGCGCCGCGCTCGAGGATCGCGCGCACGAGGCGCTGCTTGGCGCGCGGCCTGAGGCGGAAGTTGATGAATCCCGCGCCGGCGATCTCGGGCCGCTCGATCCAGTCGGACGCGGGCAGCGCGGCGACGAGCTGCTCGGCGACCTTGCGCGGCGGCGACTTGAGCGCCTTTGCAACCTGCAACGCGACGGTGGTCGCATAGTCGCCGTGCGCGGGATCGCGCGGGCGCTCGATCGTGACCGTGCCCGCCGGAACGGCCGGGGCAACGCCGGCAAGGGCGCGGGCAACGAGCTCGGTGAGGTGGGCGCGGATCTCTGCGGACATGAACGGGGCGCGTGCTGCGCCGCGGAAAGGCCGCGGATTATACCGGACCCCCCTCTCCGGACCGGCTCAAACGCGGACTTTTTCCACGGCGACGCCGCGAGCGTGGCGCCGGCATGACCGAGATCAAACCGTTTTGTTGATCGTGCGATCAATATTGGGCCGTACCCCAGCCGGAAGGAGACAGCCATGATGGAAGTGATTGCGGGAGTCCTGATTGCCGCGGCAGTCGTTGCCCTCGCGGCAGTGGCGGGGCGTGCCCTCTGGGTGATGTGGCGCGGGGCGATGATCGAAGAGCGCCCGCTGCTGATGCACCGCATGCTCAGGCGCCAGGGGGTGACGATCGCGGGCGTGGAGGACTACGCCACGCTCGAGCAGGCCTGCCACGCCGCGCGCCGCTGCGTCGCCTGCCGCGACGTCGAGGCCTGCAAGGACTGGCTCGAGTCGGGCAAGACCCGGGGCTACGAGGCGTTCTGCCCGAACTGCGAGTTCATCGAGGGGCTGAAGGCGAAAGGCGCGACGCTGGCGGCCCGGGCGCCGGCGCCGACTGCCTAGTCCCCGCCTTTCGTCCGTCTCACGACCGGCTCGAGGGCCGGTCGCGCGACGGGATGCGCGCCAGCCAGATCGCGAGCAGCACGCCGAACCCGGCCAGCGCGACCTGCAGCCGCCCATCCTCGACGGCGAACACGATCGACCCCGCCAGCGTGACCGCCATCAGCGCGATCGCCGTCCACTTGGTCCGGTAGGGAATCGCCCGATACCTGCGCCACTCGCGGATCGTCGGCCCGAACGCGCGGTTGTTGAGCAGTCCGTTGTAGAAGCGCGTCGAGGCGCGGGCGAAGCACGCCGCCGCGAGCAGCATGAACGGCGTGGTGGGGAGGACCGGCAGGAACGCCCCGAGAATGCCCAGGCCGACGAAGAGGAGGCCCGCCACGACCAGGGTCGCGCGCACCGCCGGCGACGGGTGGACGTCGGTCTCGTGGCTGTAGTCCTCGGCAGGCATCGGGCACGCGGGGGGAAGGCGCGCCCGACTCTAATGCGCGGACGGGCGGGGGGCAACCCGCCCGCCCTGCTGCGCGGCGCCTCAGCGCGCCGCGGCCTCGGCGCTCTTCGCGACGGTCGCGACCACGCTCGGCTTCTGCGCCCCCAACGCGGCCACGTCGCCCGCGACCTCGCCGCCTTCCTCGATCACGATGCGCCCATAGCGGATCTTCCCCGAAACCTTTCCGCTGGGATGGATCACGAGCTGCTTGCGGCACGTGAGCTCGCCGTCGAAGCGCCCGCGGATCTCCGCGATGTCCACGCCTACGGTGCCGTGGAAGGAGCCGTTCTCCGCGATCTGCATGACCCGGCTGTCCATCGACGCCTCGACCCGGCCCTCGACCACCAGCGTGTCGCAGTCGGTGATCTCGGCGCCTTTCAGCTTGATGTCGGGCCCGACGATGAGCCGGCTGCCCTTCGTCTCCTCGGGCTTCACGCGCGGTGGCTCGGGCTCCGGACGGGGGGCTTCGGCACGCGCCGGTTCGGGCTGGGCGGGCGCGGCCGGCTGGTTCGCGGCCGGCGAGTCGAAGCTCCGGCTCTCGCGCCGCTGGCGGTCGGCAGGGTTGAACAGTCCTTGTCGGTTGAGCACGGCTCCTCCTTGAGTTGGCGTGGCGAAGATGGAGCCGTCATGCAGCAAGGTCCGTGCCTCGACGCGGCGCGCCTATGCGCGCGCCCGGACGCGGTGCGGTCCGGTGTCGCTCGGCGGCGACGACCCCCGCATCCCGTTTGCCAACCCGCTGTTTCGGGGGCAGACTGCATGTCGCCCGGGCACGACAATGCGTGACGCGCGCGGGCATGCAGCCGTCCGGATCACCGATGTCGCTCGCACCGCCCACCCTGCGTCTCGGCACGCTCGACGACGCCGCCGAGATCGCGACCCTGTCGCGCGACCTGATCGAGCGCGGGCTCGGCTGGAGCTGGACGGCCGCGCGCGTCGCGCGCAACCTGCGCAGTCCGTCGACCTCCACGGTCGTCGCCGCGGCGCCCGGGCGAATCGCGGGGTTCGGGATCATGTTCTTCGGCGACGAGCACGCGCACCTCAGCCTGCTCGCGGTCCGGCCGGAGTGGCAGCGGGCCGGGCTCGGGCGGCGCCTCGTCGGCTGGCTGGAGGAGTCCGCGCTCGCGGCCGGCATCGGGGTCATCCGGCTCGAGCTGCGCGCGAGCAACTCCGCCGCGAACCGCTTCTACGCGCGGCTCGGGTTCGCGGAGATTGCCCGCGTGCCGGCCTACTATGGCGGCGTCGAGACGGCGGTACGCATGGCGCGCGACATCCGCCGCGGCGTGCCCGGACCCGTACCCGACATCGGGCGGCTGCTCAACCGGTGAACGAGGCTGCGGGATGAGTGCGGCTGAGCGCCTCGACCGGCCGGGGCCCTCGTCCTCGTTCGAGACGCGCGCGCGGGGCGACGGACTCGCCTGCCTCACCGCGGTGCTCGGGCTGCTCTACGACGGCGCGATCGTCGTCGACGGCGGGCAGCGCATCGTCTACTCCAACGCGGCGGCGGAGCGCCTCTTCGGCTACGCGAGCGCCGAGCTCGCCGGGATGCCGCTCGAGCTGCTCATTCCGCCGCGCTTCCGGCCGCGGCACACCGCCGCGTGTCGCGAGTTCATGCGCGCCGGCGCACCGGTGGTGATGGGCGCCCGGCCGATCCTGCAGGGCCTGCGCAAGGACGGCGCCGAGATCCCGGTCTCGATCTCGCTCTGCACGGTCGACGCCGGCGGCACGGCCTACGCGATCGCGCTCGTCCGCGACGCCGCGGCGATCAGCGCGACGCTCGGGGAGGCCACCGCGCGCGCGGAGACCGATCCGCTCACCGGGCTCGGAAACCGCCTGGCGCTGTCGCACCGCCTGCACGAGGAGCTCGAGGACGCGCACCACGGGCTCGGGCTGCTCTACCTCGATCTCTGCGGATTCAAGCCGTTCAACGACCGCTACGGGCACGCCGCGGGCGACCGCGTCCTGCAGATCGTCGCCGAGCGCATCCGCATGGCGATCCGCCGCAAGGACCTCGCCACGCGCATCGGGGGGGACGAGTTCGTCGTCGTCCTGCCCGGCGTCTCCCATCCCGGTCTCCTCGAGGCGCGCGCCGGCGTGATCGCCGACCACGTCTGCCGGCCCTTCAGCGCCGACGGCGTCACCGGCGAGGTCGGCATCAGCATCGGCGGGGTGATCGCGTCGGCGAGCGGCGAGAACGAAGCGCGGCTCGTCGACCTCGCCGACCAGGCGATGTACGAGGCGAAGCGCCGCGGCATCCGGTTCTGGATGCACGGCGGGCGCTGAGGCCGCCGCCGCCCCTTCACCGCGAGCAGTGCCTGCGATTACACTCGGGCCCGCACACGAACCACTCACCGCAGACGACGGAACCATGGGCAAAGGCGACAAGCGCACGTTTCGCGGCAAGCTCTTCAAGGGCTCCCACGGGAATACCCGACGCAGGAAGCCCAACCGCGGCGCCAAGGCGAAGAAGCGGTAGAACCGCGCGCCGGGTGCGAGCGGACGGGCCGTTCGCGGCGAGGCCCGCGGCGCCCGGTGGCGAGCCAACGCAATGACCGTCGAGGACCGACTGCGCGCGCTCGGGCTCGTGCTGCCCGAGCCGACGCGCACGCCGCCAGGGGCAAAGCTGCCGTTCGCGTGGGTGCGGATCGTCGGCGAGCGCGGTCTCGTTTCGGGGCACGGCCCGACTAACCCGGACGGCACGCTCGCGTCTCCGCTCGGCAAGGTGGGGTCAACGGTGACGCTCGAGCAGGGCTATGCGGCCGCGCGGCTCACGGCCCTCGCGATGCTCGCGAGCCTGAAGCGCGCCCTCGGGGACCTCGAGCGGGTCGACCGCTGGGTGCGCGTGTTCGGCATGGTGAACGCCGCGCCCGGCTTCGACCGCGAGCCCGCGGTGATCAACGGCTTCTCCGACCTGATCCTCGAGCTCTGGGGGCCCGACCGCGGCCAGCACGCGCGCAGCGCCGTCGGCATGGCCGAGCTCCCGTTCGGGATTCCGGTCGAGATCGAAGCCGAGGTGCTGCTGCGGGGTTGAGCGCGCCGCCGCACCACGGCGCTCAGCGCGCCGGGACCGTCCAGAGATGGAGCTCGTGGCGCCGACCCTCGACGACCATGCTCTCGGTGTGGTCGGGCGGCCAGTCGCCGATCCGGTATTCGTGCGAGACCACGCGCGTGCCGGGGTTGAGCTCGCGCGCGAGCTTCGGCTGGAGCTTCGCGTTCACGGTCGGGAAGAGATAGAGCGTGACCACGGTTGCCTCGCGCAGGTCCGTGGTGAACAGGTCCTCGATGCGGAAGCTCACCCGGTCGGCGACCCCGAGGCGCTCGGCGGCCACGCGGGCGTCGCGCACCCAGACCGGGTTGATCTCGATCCCGACGCCGCGCGCGCCGTAGCGCTGCGCGGCGATGATCGGGATGCGCCCGTCGCCCGAGCCGAGGTCGTACACGACATCGTCCTTGCCCACCCGCGCGAGCGCGAGCATCCGCTCGACCACCGGCAGCGGCGTGGGGACGTAGTTGATGTCGGGCGCGCGCTCCTGCGCCGCCGCGCAGGCCGCACCCAGCGCGAGGAGGAGCGCGAGCGGCCTAGAACTCGATCGGGTCGACATCGAGGTGCCAGCGGACGGGGCCCGCCTTGAGCGCGTAGAGCGCCTCCACCCACGCACGCAGGAACGCGTGCAGTGCCGGCCGCGACGGCGATTGCACCAGCACCTGGGCGCGCGCCTTGCCGGCGAGCTTTGCGAGCGTCATCGGCACCGGATCGTACACGGTCACGCCGGCGTGCTCGGGCGGGGCCTGCGCCCCCGCGCGGGCGAGATACGCGAGCGCGTCGCGCATCTCGTCCGCCTCCGCGCGCAGCACCGCCTCGTGGACCGAAGGCGGGAATCCCGCGGCGCGGCGCTCGTCGAGCTGCGCGGCGGCGAACCCGGCGAAGTCGTGCCGCGCCAGCGCCTGGTACAGCGGATGCTGCGGGTAGCGCGTCTGCACCAGCACTTCGCCCGGCAGGTCCGCGCGCCCGGCGCGGCCGGCGACCTGGTAGAGCTGCGCGAAGAGCCGCTCGGGCGCGCGGTAGTCGGCCGCGACGAGCGCCGCGTCCGCGCCGATCACGCCGACGAGCGTCACCCGCGGGAAGTCGTGGCCCTTCGCGAGGATCTGCGTGCCGAGGAGGATGTCCGCGTCGCCGGCCTCGATCGCGCGCCGCATCGTCTCCCAGCGGCCTTTCGCGCGCGTGGAATCGCTGTCGATGCGCAGGAGCCGCGCCTTGGGAAAGCGCGCCTCGATCGCCTCCGCGAGGCGCTGCGTCCCGCGGCCGAACGGCACCAGGTCGACGTTGCCGCAGCTCGGGCAGTGGCGCGGGATCGGCGCGGCGTCCCCGCAGTGGTGGCAGCGCAGCCGGCGGTCCGCGGTGTGCAGGACGAGGTGGGCCGCGCAGCGCGCGCAGCCCGCGGTCCAGCCGCACGCGTTGCACACGAGCACCGGCGCATAGCCGCGGCGGTTGAGGAAGACGAGCGCCTGCTCGCCGCGCGCGAGCCGCGCGTCGATCGCCGCGGCGAGCGCGGACGACACGCCCTCGACGACCGATTCGGTGCGCGTGTCGACGAGCCGCACCTCGGGCAGGCGGCTGCCCGCGCGCGCCCGCTCCGGCAGGTCGAGCTGCCGGTAGCGGCCCGCGCGCGCGTGCGCGTACGACTCGAGCGACGGGGTCGCGGACCCGAGCACGACCGGCGCGCCGGCGGCGTGCGCCCGGTACACCGCGAGATCGCGCGCGGAGTAGCGCACGCCTTCCTGCTGCTTGAACGACGCGTCGTGCTCCTCGTCGACGACGACCAGGCCGAGGCGCGCGAACGGCGCGAACACCGCGAGACGCGTGCCGAGCACGATGCGCGCCGCGCCCGACTGTGCGGCGAGCCAGCCCGCGGCACGCTCGTTCTCCGCGGCGGCGCTCGTGAGGGTCGCCACGCGCGTGCCGGGGAAGCGGCGGGCGAACAGCGCCGCGAGCTGCGGCGTGAGGTTGATCTCCGGGACGAGCACCAGCGCCTGGCGGCCGCGCGCGAGCGCGGCGGCGATGCAGTGCAGGTACACCTCCGTCTTGCCGCTCCCCGTGATGCCGAGCAGGAGGAACGCCGCATAGCGGTCCAGGGCGTCGGTGATCGCGCCGACGGCCGCCGCCTGCGCGGCCGTCAGCGGCGCCTCGGGCAGGAGGCGAGGCATCGTCGCGGCCTCTGCGCACGGCGCAGCCAGGCCCGCCTTCACGAGCGCGCGCAGGGTGGCGCCGGACTCGATCTCGGCGGCAGCGGCCGGACCGGCGGCGAGGCGCTCGAGGAGCGCGCGCCGCTTGCGGCTGCGCGCCGGGAGGGTTGCGAGCGCGGCGTGGCCGGCCGCGGTGATCGCGAATGCCGCGGGCGGCAACGTCAACGGGCGGGGCCGACGCAGGCGCGGCGGCAGCGCCGCGTGGATCACTTCGCCCAGCGGCCGGTGATAGTAGTCGGCGGTGAAGCGCGCGAGCGCCAGCCAGTCGGGGGCGAGCGCCGGCACGTCGCGCAGGATCGCCGCCGCCTCGCGCAGCTTGCCGGCGGCCACGTCCGTCGTGTCGCGGGTCTCGACGATGACGCCGACCACGGCGCGCGCACCGAACGGCACGATCGCGCGGCGTCCGACGTCGCCCGCGGACGCGTCGTCGCACGCGTAGTCGAAGAGGCGCGGGAGCGGGACGTCGAGCGCGACGCGCAGGATGGTCATGTCATCGGCGCCGACGCGCGGTCGGGCGCGAGGCTAATCAGGATTCGAGAAAAACAGCGCTAAATGCCTGTGCGCACGATCGGTTTGACGGTTTTTCACAGTTTCTGTGGATAAGTCTGTGAATAAGGCGGCCGCGAATTCGTAACGTGCCAGAAGGAAAGGAGAAACGTCCGGCGCCTAAAATCGCGCCGGGCAGAAAACATCTTGCGATTCAGTATGTTGCGACAGCCTCCCCCAAGACGCAGCCCGGAGAGCCAGTATCCATGCGGAAGTCACGGCAGTGTGCATAAGTCAAGCCCTACGCGCATTCGCGGGCCCGGCGCGCGGCCGGGCGCCTAGGCGCCCGGATCCCGGTGGTACCGGGGACTCGTGGCGCGGACGGCTGCCACGAGCGCGGCGACGTTCTCGGGCGGTGTCTGAGGCACGATGCCGTGCCCGAGATTGAAGACATGTCCCGGGCCGGACCCATAGTCAGCGAGCACCCGCTCCGCCTCGCGGCGGACGACCTCGGGCGTCGCAAGCAGCACGAGCGGATCCAGATTCCCCTGCAGCGCGACCCGGTCGCCGACCCGGTGGCGCGCCGCGCCCAGGCTCGCGGTCCAGTCGAGCCCGACCGCGTCGCAGCCGGTCGCCGCGATCGCCTCCAGCCACAGGCCGCCGCCCTTGGTGAAGACGATGCTCGGCACGCGCGCGGGCTTGAGCGACTCGACGACGCGGCGCACGTAGGCGAGCGAGAACTCCAGGTAGGCGTCGTGCGCGAGGGTCCCGCCCCAGGTGTCGAAGATCATCACCGCCTGCGCGCCCGCCTCGACCTGCGCGTTCAGGTAATCGGCGACCGCCCGCGCGTTGACCTCGAGCAGCCGGTGCGCGAGGTCGGGCCGCGTGTAGAGCAGGCGCTTCACGGTGCGGAAGTCGTCGCTGCCGCCGCCCTCGACCATGTAGCAGGCGAGCGTGAACGGGCTGCCCGAGAAGCCGATCAGCGGCACCCGGCCGGCGAGCGCGCGGCGGATCTCCCGCACCGCGTCCATGACGTACGCGAGCTCGACGTTCGGATCCGGCGGCGCGAGCCGCGCGATCGAGGCCTCGTCGGCGGCGGTGCGCTCGAAGCGCGGCCCCTCGCCCTCGGCGAAGTACAGCCCCAGCCCCATCGCGTCCGGGACCGTCAGGATGTCGGAGAACAGGATCGCCGCGTCGAGCGGGAAGCGCTCGAGCGGCTGCAGCGTCACCTCGGTCGCCGCGGCCGGGCTCTTGCAGAGCGCGAGGAAGCTGCCCGCGCGCGCGCGGGTGGCGTTGTACTCGGGGAGATAGCGGCCGGCCTGCCGCATGAGCCAGATCGGCGTGTACGGCGTCGGCTCGCGCCGCAGCGCGCGCAGGAAGACGTCGTTCTGCAGGCGGTCCACCCGGTCAGAGCCTCTCGTGCATGAGCCGGGAGGTGACGAAGCGCCACTCGGCCGGCGCGACCGGCGTGATCGAGAGCCGGCTGCCGCGCTGGAGCACGCCCATCTGCGCGAGGGCGGGATGCGCGCGGAGCGCGGCGAGCGGCACGAACCGGGTCTTCTTCACGAGCCGCACGTCGACGTTCAGCCAGCGCGGCGCGGCGCGCGTCGCCTTCGGGTCGAAGTACGGACTCCTGCGGTCGAACTGCGAGGCATCCGGATACGCGGCGGCGGCGATCTCCACGACCCCGGCGATCCCCGGCTCGGGGCAGCTCGAGTGGTAGAAGAACGCCCGGTCGCCCACCTGCATCGCGTCGCGCATGAAGTTGCGCGCCTGGTAGTTGCGCACGCCGTACCAGGCGGTCGTCCGGCGCGGCGCGGCGGCGAGGTCGTCGACCGAAAATTCGTCGGGCTCGGATTTCATCAGCCAGTAGCGCACGATCAGGTGGAGCCCGACGAGCAGACTCGGGGGATATACAAGGGGGCCGTGCCCCCTTGTTCGATCGGGAAGAATTCGTCGGGCTCGGATTTCATCAGCCAGTAGCGCACGGTGACATCAGCCGTTGGCGCAGCGTCCGCGCAAAAGAAGACGCGGGCCGTAGCCCGCGTCTTCGCTCTAAGGCGCCCCCCACAGATGCCGTTGGGCCGCTCGACTTGAACCGTTTCGGTTCAAGGTGGTCGCGTTCCGGCCGCCTTCAGGTACGTCCGACGAAGGGACGCGCACAACGGCGACACATGGGTCCGCGTCCGGGAGTACGCATTGGTTCAAGCGATCGCTTGGCCTTCACGCACACCGCAGGGGACATTGACCGGCGCCGGGATCTCCCGGACGGCGCGCACTCGCTCTCGCGTCCGCGCGCCGGAATCGAGCTGCCTACAGCAGCTTTTCCTGCGGCGCGAGCGCCTGATCGAGCGCCGCCTGCATCGAGGCCATTCTACGCTTGAGCTCCGCCATGTCAAAACCGTTCGGTCCCGGCTGCGGCGAATTTGCGCGCGCGCGTTCCTCGAGGAGCTCGTGCGCGATGTTGAGCGCAGCCATCACCGCGATGCGCTCGGCGTTGCCGACGCGCCCGCCCGACTTGATCTCGCCCATCTTCTGGTCGAGATAGGCGACCGCCTCGAGCAGCGACTCGCGCTCGTCCTCCTGGCAGCTCACCTTGTACGTGCGGCCCATGATCGCGATGTCGAGGGCCTTCGCTGTGGTCGCGCTCATTCGGGAATCTGCCTCAGAAGTCCCTCGAGGCGCTCTCTGGCGCCGTTGACCTTGTCCGCGAGCCGCTTGTTGTCGCTCTCCAGCTTGGCGAGGCGCTGACGCAGATCCGTGTTCTCGGCACGGAGCCGCTGGCACAGCTCGACCGCCTGCCGAATGCGGTCCTCGAGCGCCGAGAGTTCTGCTTCCATCGGCGGAATATAGTGGGAAAAATCTAGCCCGGTCAAGGAGTAAGGCGTCGTTCTAAATGTATTTTCGTGATGCCCGACACACCCGCCCGGCCCCGAGCCGGAGGTCGCGACGATAACCGATTTCGCCACGAGGAATCCCCTCGCCCGGCGCGCCGTCCCGGAACGCGGCCTGTCGCCGTGTCGTCACCCGCCCGAGGCGATTCACATCAAACGCCCGCACCGGACACCGGCGGTAGAATCGGCCCGCTCGTTCGTGGTGCCCGCCGGCGCGTTCCGCGCCGGCGGGTGAAACGGGAAACAGGTGCGGTCGCCCTGCAGTGCTCGAGTGCGGTCAATGCCTGTGCTGCCCCCGCAACGGTAAGCAAGCTCAATTCGTGTCACCCCGCCACTGTGGCCGCCGGCCACGGGAAGGCGACGCGAAGGGCGCGCCCAGCGCGCGCCGGCTTGCGAGCCCGGAGACCGGCCGCGAGCGATCGGTCCGGCACGCCGCGGGCGGCGGTGACGCGCAACGCCGCCCCCTTCGCGCCGGGTTCGCCAACGCGAGGCCGGCCTGCGGGGACGCAGGCTGGCGGGGGATCGATCCATGCTTGCACGCCATTCGCGCGCCGCCGCGGCGCTCTGCGCTTTCACGCTCGTCCTGCCCGTTCACGCCGCCGACGACCCGGCGGACGAAGTCGTGGTGACCGCCACACGCGACCGCCAGCGGCTCGCGAACACGATCCAGCACACCTCGGTCATCACCGAGCGCGAGATCCGCGCCTCGCAGGCGGTCGACGTGCCGACGCTGCTCCGGCGCGAGGCGGGGGTCGAGTTCACGCAGAACGGCGGCGTGGGGCGCGTCGGCGGGCTCTTCGTCCGCGGCGCGAATCCCAACCAGTCGCTCATCCTGGTGGACGGCGTGCGCATCAACTCGGCGACCACGGGCGGCACGCAGATCGACCAGCTGATGCTCGACGAGATCGAGCGGATCGAGATCGTCCGCGGCCCCGGCTCCGCGCTGTACGGGTCGGACGCGATCGGCGGCGTGGTGCAGATCTTCACCAAGCGCGGCCGCGGCGCGCCGGCCCCGAACGCGACCGTCGGCCTCGGCAATGAAGGCACCCAGCGCTATGCGCTCGGCTACGGCGGCAACGCGGGGCCGTGGCAGTTCAACGTGAACGGCTCGTACTTCCGCACCGACGGCTTCTCCTCGCTCGTCACGAACGCGTCGCCCACGGCGAACCCGGATCCCGACGGCTACAAGAACCTGTCCGGCTCGGCGATGGCGACCTATCACTTCAACGACCGCCACCGCGCGGGCTTCACGGTCTATGCGACCGAGGGGCGGTCGGATTTCGACGACGCGTTCGCCGCGTCGCCCTACGACCTGCAGACCGGCAAGAGCCTGGTCAGCTCCGCCACCGTCTTCACCCAGAATCAGCTCACCGAGCACTGGACGAGCCGGCTCACCGCCTCCCAGGGGGTGGACCAGTTCCGCAACTACCTCAACGGACAGCAGACCGGCCGCTTCCGGACCGAGAACCAGGCGCTGAGCTGGCAGAACGGGCTCGCGGTCGCGCCCGCGCAGAACCTGACGCTCGGCGCCGAGACGCTCTCGCAGCGGGTGGACAGCACGGTCGTCTACAGCCGCGACAGCCGCACCGTGAACTCGGGGTTCGCCGGCTACACCGGCACCTTCGGCCGCAGCACGCTCCAGGGCAACCTGCGCTACGACCACTACTCCGACTTCGGCGGCAAGACCTCCTACCTCGCCGGCTACGGCCTGCAGCTGCTCGAGGGCCTGCGCGCGAGCGCGTCGTACTCGCACGGTTTCCGCGCGCCGAGCTTCAACGAGCTGTACTTCCCCGCCTTCGGCAACCCGAACCTGCAGCCGGAGGAGGCCACGCAGGCCGAGTTCGGGCTGCAGTACGCGCTCGCGGCGCACCGCGTGAGGCTTGCCGCCTTCCGCACCGACTACGACAACCTCATCGGCGGCTTCCCCATCCAGAACGTCAACAGCGCGCAGGTGACCGGCGTCGAGCTCGCCTACACCGGCAACCTCGCAGGCACCGATCTCAGGGCGAGCTTCACCTACCAGGACCCGAAGAACCAGGACACCGGCGAGCTGCTGATCCGCCGCGCGCGGGCGTTCGGCTCGTTCGGGGCGAGCCGCGCGTTCGGGCCGTTCTCGATCGGCGGGGAGGTGCTCGCGTCGGGCCCGCGCTACGACAACGACGTCTTCACCTTCCAGCGCGTCAAGGTCGCCGGCTACGGCGTGGTGAACCTCTTCGCGCGCTACAGCATCACGCCCGATCTCTTCGTGGGCCTGCGCGTGGACAACCTGTTCGACAAGGACTACACGCTCGCCTCCGGCTACAACGTCCAGGGCACGCTCGCCCTGCTCAGCCTGAACTACGTCCCGGTGCGATAGGCGACGGGCTTCTGCTATCGTCCGCCGCATGGTTCCGGATGCGGTGGACCTCGGCGCGGCGCGCCGCGCGCTGGTCGTGAAGCTGCGCCACCACGGCGACGTGCTGCTCGCCTCGCCGGTCTTCACGGTGCTGCGCGCCCGCGCGCCGCACCTGGAGATCGACGCGCTCGTGTACGACGACACGCGCGAGATGCTCGCGCTCCACCCGGCGATCGCGACGGTGCACACGGTCGGTCGCGCCTGGCGCGCGGCCCCGCTCGGCACGCGGCTCGCCGCGGAGGCGCGGCTCCTGCGCGCGCTGCGCGCGCGCGGCTACGATCTCCTCGTCAGCCTCACCGAGCACCCGCGCGGCGCGTGGCTCGCGCGGCTGCTCGCCCCGCGCTGGTCGGTCGCGCCGGAGCAGGCGCACCGCGGCCGGCTCTGGCGCTCCAGCTTCACGCACCTCTTCCGCCGTCCGGGGCACGCGCGCCGCCACGTGGTGGAGGTGAACCTCGACGCGCTGCGCCGGATCGGCGTCTATCCCGGCGAGGACGAGCGCGCGCTCGTCCTCGTGCCCGGGGACGAGGCGGAGGCGGCGGTCCGCAACCGGATGAGCGCGCTCGGGCTGGC
>CAZIXQ010000082.1:0-14113 GCA_964543155.1 uncultured Enterobacteriaceae bacterium | reverse complement strand
TGACGACGAGCTGCACCAGGTCGCCGGCGAACTGCGTCCGGCCGAACTCGATCGGCCGCCCGCCGGCATCCACGTTCACGCTCTCGACGTGCAGCACCGGCCGCGTCGCCGGCTGCCGCAGCAGCCGCGCCGAGCGCTCGTCGGGCAGGCGCGCCGAGACGAAGCTCACCTTGCGCGAGTAGTCCTCGACGCCGTAGGCGCGCAGCGCCTTCGAGATCGACCCCAGGCGCGCGAACGCCTCGCCGACCCCGGCGAAGCGGCGCGCCGGAAAGTAGTGCTCCGCGAGGCTCACCGGCCGCCCGCGCGCCTCGGCGAGCGCCTCGACCAGCACGAGGCGCGCGCCCGGCCTGAGCCGCAGCCTCGCCGCGATCTCGGCGCTCGCCGGCTGCTCCACGGCGCGGACGAGCTCGCGCCGGCTCTCGATCCCCGCCGCCGCCAGGTTCTCCGTGTACCGCGTGCGCCGCCCGAGCACGTAGTCGATCGCGCCCTCCTCGACGAAGATCCCGCGCCCGTGCTCGACGCGCACCAGGCCCTTGGCCGCGAGGCTCGCCACCGCCTGCCGCACGGTGTGCCGGTTGACCCCGAAGCGCGCCGCGAGCGCGTGCTCGGTGGCGAGCCGCGTGCCCGGGGCGTGGCGCCCGGCCGCGATCTCGCGCGCGAGCGCCGCCTCGATCTGCGACCACACCGCCGCGCCGGCGCGGCGCGCGAGGGGCTCGCCCGCCGCCCGCCGCCCGCCTGCAAGCCCCGCTTCGGTCATCGCCCGCGCCGCCCCCGGTCACGAAAAATTCACGCCGCCCGCGGCGGCACCGGCTAGCATGTTGCGCGGATGTCTAGACAACGTCAAGCGCGATGAGCGATGCGGCGAGGCCGCCGGCGGCGGCGGCGCCCGCGCGCCGCCGCTGGCTGGGCGCGCTCGCGCGGGCGCCGCGCGCGGAGCTCGAGGGGCTCTGGGCGGCGCTCGCCGACAAGCCGCGCTTTTCCTGGCTGCGGCGGCCCGAGCTGGGGCTCGTCATGGTGCGCGCGCGGATCGGCGGCACCGGCGATCGCTTCAATCTCGGCGAGATGACGGTGACGCGCTGCGCCGTTCGCATCGAGAGCGGCCCGAGCGGCGTCGGGTACGTCGCCGGCCGCGCGCCGCGCAAGGCCGAGATCGTCGCCCTCGCCGACGCGCTGCTGCAGGATCCGGCGCGGCACGCGGAGGTGATCCGCGCGATCGTCGAGCCGCTCGAGCGGCGGGCGGCCGAACGCGCAAGTGCGATGCACGCCGCGGCGCAGGCGACGAAAGTCGACTTCTTCACCCTCGTGCGCGAAGGCGATGGCGGCGAGCCCGATTGACCTCGCCCGGGTCGAGGCGGGCTTCGCCGACCCGGTGCGCGCGAGCCAGGCGTGCTTCCGGGCCCTGCTCGAGGCGCTCGCCCGGCCGGCGACGCCGTCCACCGTGCCGCTGCCCGGCTTCGCGGCGCGCATGCGCACGCTCGACGGGCTCGCCCCCGCGGCGGCCGCGCTCGCCCTGACGCTCTGCGACCACGACACGACGGTCTGGCGCTCGAGCGGCCTCGAGGGGCCCGCGGTCGAGGCGTTCGTGCGCTTCCACTGCGGGGCGCCGCTCGTCCGCTCGCCGGGCGAGGCGCTCTTCGCCTTCGTGGCGCGCCCCGACGAGCTGCCGCCGCTCGCCGAGTTCGCATCCGGCACCGACGAGTATCCCGACCGCTCGACCACCGCGATCGTGCAGGTCGCCGACTTCGCCACCGACCGCGGCTGGCGGCTGCGTGGCCCCGGCATCCGCGGCGAGGCGCGGCTCGCGGTCGAGGGCCTCGGCGCGGCCTTCGCCGCCGCGTGGCAGGCGAACCGCGGGCGGTTCCCGCGCGGCGTCGACGTCGTCTTCGTCTGCGGCGAGCGCATCGTCGGGCTGCCGCGCAGCACCCGCATGGAGGGCTGATCCCGGTGTACGTGGCGGTCAAAGGCGGCGAGCAGGCGATCCTCGAGTCCTACCGCCTCCTCGACGAGCGCCGCCGCGGCGATCCCGCGGTCGCCGAGCTCGAGGTGGCGCAGATCCGCGAGCAGCTCAGGCTCGCGGTCGACCGGGTCATGACCGAGGGCTCGGTGTACGACCCCGACCTCGCCGCGCTCGCGATCAAGCAGGCGGCGGGCGACCTCGTCGAGGCGGTGTTCCTGGTGCGGGCGTTCCGCACCACCTTGCCGCGCTTCGGGTACAGCGAGCCGCTCGACACCGCGCGGATGCGGCTCTGGCGGCGGATCTCGGCGGCGTTCAAGGATCTCCCCGGCGGCCAGCTGCTCGGGCCGACGTACGACTACACGCAGCGGCTGCTCGACTTCTCGCTCGCCGCCCCGCGGCCGGCGCCCCCGCCGGCCGCGCCCGAGCGCCCCGCCGAGCCGCCCGCGCGCGTGCCGACGATCGCCGATCTCCTCGGGGCCGAAGGGTTGATCGAAGCGCAGGCGCCCGCTGCGGGCGATCCGGCGCCGGACGATCTCACCCGCGCGCCGCTCGCGTTCCCCGCGTCGCGGCCGCTGCGCCTGCAGAACCTCGCGCGCGGCGACGAGGGCTTCCTGCTCGCGATGGGCTACTCGACCCAGCGCGGCTACGCCCACGCCCACCCGTTCGCCGGCGAGATCCGCTACGGCCTCGCCGCGGTCGAGCTCGTGCCCGAGGAGCTCGGGTTCGCGATCGAGATCGGCGAGATCGAGCTGACCGAGTGCCAGATGGTGAACCAGTTCCGCGGCTCGGCCGCCGGGCCGCCGCAGTTCACCCGCGGCTACGGGCTCGCGTTCGGGCACTGCGAGCGCAAGGCGATGGCGATGGCGCTCGTCGACCGCGCGCTCCGCGCGCGCGAGCTCGGCGAGGCGGCCGCCGCGCCGGCGCAGGCCGAGGAGTTCGTGCTGTCGCACTCGGACAGCCTGGAGGCCTCCGGCTTCGTGCAGCACCTCAAGCTGCCGCATCACGTCGATTTCCAGTCCGAGCTCGAGCTGGTGCGCCGGCTGCGGGCGGAACGGGACGCGGCGTGAACGACGCGCCCCCCGCCGACCCGACGGCCGGGCCCGGCTACAACTTCGCCTATCTCGACGAGGCGACCAAGCGGATGATCCGGCGCGCGCTGCTCAAGGCGGTCGCGATCCCCGGCTACCAGGTCCCGTTCGCGAGCCGCGAGATGCCGCTCCCCTACGGCTGGGGCACCGGCGGCATCCAGGTCACCGCCGCGGTGATCGGCCCGGGCGACGTGCTCAAGGTGATCGACCAGGGCGCCGACGACACCACGAACGCGGTGAGCATCCGCCGCTTCTTCGCCCGCACCGCCGGGGTCGCCACGACCGGGCGCACCGCGGAGGCGACGCTCATCCAGACGCGCCACCGCGTCCCGGAGACGCCGCTCCGCGCCGGACAGATCCTCGTCTACCAGGTGCCGCTGCCGGAGCCGCTGCGGAAGCTCGAGCCGCGCGAGGCCGAGACGCGCGCGCGGCACGCGCACGCCGACTACGGCCTGATGCACGTCAAGCTCTACGAGGACATCGTCCGCCACGGGCGCATCGCCACCACCTACGACTACCCGGTGATGGTGGACGGCCGTTACCTCATGGCGCCCTCGCCGATCCCGAAGTTCGACAACCCGAAGCTCGACATGAGCCCGGCGCTCCAGCTCTTCGGCGCGGGCCGCGAGAAGCGGATCTACGCCGTGCCGCCGTGGACGAGCGTGAAGAGCCTGGACTTCGAGGACCATCCGTTCGCGGTGCAGCGCTGGGACCGCCCGTGCGCGCTGTGCGGATCGACCGCGAGCTTCCTCGACGAGCTGGTGACCGACGACGCGGGCGGCCGGATGTTCGTGTGCTCCGACACCGACTACTGCGCGGCGCGGCGGGAGGCGGGCGGTGGCTGATCCGCCGCTCCTGCGCGCGAGCGGCCTCGGCAAGCGCTACGGCGCGCAGCTCGCCTGCCGCGACGTCTCGTTCGCGCTGCACCCGGGCGAGGTGCTCGCCGTGGTCGGGGAGTCCGGTGCGGGCAAGTCGACGCTCCTCGAGTGTCTCGCCGGCCGGCTCAGGCCGGACGCGGGCCGGGTGGAGTTCCTCACCCGGCACGACGGGCTCGTCGACCTCTACGCGCTCCCGGAGTCGGCGCGGCGGATGCTCGCGCGCACCGACTGGGGCTTCGTTCACCAGGATCCGATGGCCGGCCTGCGCGCCGACGTGAGCGCCGGCGCGAACGTCGGCGAGCCGCTGATGGCGCTCGGCGAGCGCCACTACGGCCGCATCCGCGCGGCGGCCCGGCACTGGCTCGAGCGGGTGGAGATGGACCCCGCGCGCATCGACGATGCGCCGGCCACCTTCTCCGGCGGCATGCGCCAGCGGCTGCAGATCGCGCGCAACCTCGTGACGCGGCCGCGGCTGGTGTTCATGGACGAGCCGACCGCGGGCCTCGACGTGTCGGTGCAGGCGCGGCTGCTCGACCTCCTGCGCGGCCTCACCCGCGACCTGGGCCTCGCGGCGGTGATCGTGACGCACGATCTCGCGGTCGCGCGGCTGCTCGCCCACCGGATGCTGGTCATGCGCGCCGGCGAGGTCGTCGAGAGCGGCCTCACCGACCAGCTGCTCGACGATCCGCAGCATCCGTACACGCAGCTCCTGGTGTCCTCGGTGCTCCAGGCATGAGGCCGGTCCTCGAGGCGAGCGGTCTGGGGAAGACCTTCGTGCTGCACCCGCAGGGCGGGCTCGAGCTCACGGTGCTGCGCGACGCCGCGCTCGCCCTGGCGCCGGGCGAGTGCGTCGCGCTCGACGGGCCGTCCGGCAGCGGGAAGAGCACCCTGCTCAAGCTGCTTTACGCGAACTACCGCGCCACCGCCGGCGCCATCCGCCTGCAACATCGCGGTCATATCCTCGACCTCGTCACCGCCAGCCCGCGCGAGGTGCTCGAGGTGCGTCGCGACACGATCGGCTACGTGAGCCAGTTCCTGCGCGCCATCCCGCGGGTGCCCGCCGAGCGCATCGTCGCCGAGGCGCTCGACGGCGGCGCGGCGGACCCGGCGGCGCTCGCGCGCGCGCGCGAGCTGCTCGCCCGGCTCAACCTGCCGGCGCGGCTGTGGGGGCTCGCGCCGGCGACCTTCTCCGGCGGCGAGCAGCAGCGGGTGAACATCGCGCACGGCCTGATCAAGCATCGCCCGGTGCTGCTGCTCGACGAGCCGACCGCGTCGCTCGACGCGGCCAACCGCGCAGCGGTGGTCGCGCTGATCGGCGAGGCGCGCGAGCGCGGCGCGGCCATCGCCGGCATCTTCCACGACCGCGCGGTGCGCGACGCGGTGGCGACGCGCGTCGTCGAGGTCACGGCGTTCCGGTGACCGAGCTCGTCCTCGCGAACGCACAGATCGTGACCGCGACCGAGGTCGTGCGCGGGACCGTGCACGTGCGCGGCGGCGCGATCGCCGCGCTCGACGCCGGGGCGACGGCGGTCGCCGGCGCGCTCGATCTCGAGGGCGACTACCTGCTGCCCGGCCTGGTCGAGCTGCACACCGACAACTTCGAGAAGCACCTCGTCCCGCGGCCGAAGGTGCATTGGCCGCGCGCTTCCGCGCTCCTCGGCCACGACGCCGAGATCGCCGCCGCCGGCATCACGACGGTGTTCGACGCGCTCGGGGTCGGCGACCTGGACGAGTCGGGCATCCGCGGCCGCAACCTCGGCGACGTCGTGGCGGCGATCGACCTCGCGCAGCGCGACGGGCTGCTCCGCGCCGAGCACCGCCTGCACGTGCGCGCCGAGGTCGCGGTGGAGAACACCCTCGAGCTCTTCGGGCCGTTCGCCGGCCACCCGCTGGTGGGACTGATCTCGGTCATGGACCACACGCCGGGACAGCGCCAGTGGCTCGACCTCGACAAGTACCGCACCTACTACCAGGGAAAGAAGGGGCTGAACGACGAGGAGATCGAGCGCTTCATGGCGCGCAGCCGCGACCTGCAGCGCCGCCACGCGGAGGCGCATCGCGCGTTCTTCGTCGACTACTGCCGCAGCCGCGGCATCCCGCTCGCGAGCCACGACGACACCCTTCCCGAGCACGTCGACCGCGCGCACGCCGAGGGCATGGCGATCTCGGAGTTCCCGACCCGGGTCGAGTCGGCGCGGCGCGCGCGCGAGCTCGGGCTGGCGGTGGTGATGGGCGCGCCGAACGTCGTGCGCGGCGGCTCGCACTCGGGCAACGTCGCGGCGATCGAGCTCGCCCGCGCCGGCCTGCTCGACTCGCTGTCGTCCGACTACGTGCCGTCGAGCCTGCTGCTCGGGGCGTTCATGATCGGGCGCGACGCCGGGCTCGCGCTGCCCGCGGCGGTCGCCACCGTGACGCGGAATCCCGCCCGCGCGGTGGGGCTCGTCGACCGCGGCGAGATCGCCGCCGGCCTGCGCGCGGATCTCGTCCGGGTGCGGCTCGTGGACGGGCAGCCGGTCGTGCGCGTGGTCTGGCGCGCGGGCAGGCGGGTCAGCTAGCGCGAAGACCGGGCGCGCCCCGCGTCAGGCGCCCGCCCCGCGGATCAGCCGCGCACGCAGCGCGGTGGAGAGGTGATCGATCAGGTACACGGCGCCGACGATCAGGACGATGATCAGCGACGCCTCGCCCCACTCGTACACGCGCAGGCGGTCGGCGAGGTAGTAGCCGATGCCCCCCGCGCCGACGATGCCGAGGATCGTCGCCGAGCGGGTGTTCGACTCGAACATGTAGAGCGCCGCCGAGATCAGGTTGGGCACCACCTGCGGCAGGATGCCGTAGCGGATCTCGTCGAGACGGCTGCCGCCGGCCGCGCGCACGCCCTCGACCGGGCCGCGGTCGGCGTTGTCGATCGCCTCCGAGAAGAGCTTCATCAGCGTGCCGAGGTCCACCACCGCGATCGCGAGGATCCCGGCCATCGGCCCGAGTCCGATCGCGCGGACGAAGACGAGCGCCCAGACGAGGTAGTCGAGCGCGCGCAGGCTGTCGGCGAAGCGCCGGAAGCCGAACTGCAGGATGCGCACCGGAAGCGTCGTCCGCGCGGCCCCGAACGCGAGCGGCACCGCGAACACCGCCGCGAGCAGCGTGCCCAGGAACGCCATCGCGACGGTCTCCGCGAGCGCCCACAGGAACACCGGCAGGTACTCGAACCCGCGCGGCGGGAACATCATGGCGATCGCGCCGCCGAGCTTGCCGAGCCCGTTCGCGAACTGCGGCCCGGCCAGGCCGAACTCGACCGCCGACGCGGCGAGCACCGCGAGGAGCGCCGCCCCCGCCGCCCACGCCCGCCCGGGGCCGGGGCGGGCGCGGTCGAGCATCGCCGCGAGCCGCGCATCGCGGCGCTGGCCCGCGCTCTCGGGATACGCGAGGACGGTCGCCCTGCCCCTCATGCGCGCGAGGCTCCCGCCCCGGCCTGGCCATGGGGGTCGAGCGCCCCCGCCAGCCCGAGGCGCAGGTGCTCGCTCAGCGCGTCGATCGCGAACACCGTGACGGCGACGATGAGGAGGATCGCCCCCGCGTCGGCGACGTAGTTCAGGCTGATCGCGTCGTAGAGCTCCACGCCGATGCCGCCGGCGCCGACGAAGCCGATGATCGTCGCCAGGCGCACGTTGATCTCGAGCCGCCAGAAGGTGTAGGAGACGAAGTTGGGCGCGACCTGCGGCAGCACCCCGTAGACGATCTCGTCCACCCAGCGGCCGCCGGCCGCGCGCACGCCCTCCACCGGCCGCATGTCGATGTTCTCGTTCGCCTCGGCGAAGAGCTTGCCCTGCGCGCCGAGGGTGTGCAGCGCGATCGCGAGCACGCCGGCGAGCGGCCCGAGGCCGAAGGCGAACACGAAGACGAGCGCCCAGACGAGGTCGGGCACCGCGCGCGCGATCTCGAGCACGCGGCGCGCGATCCAGTACACCGCCCCGTGCCGGACGAGGTTGCGGGCCGCGAAGAAGCTCGCGACGCCGCCGCCGATCGTCCCCAGCGCGGTCGCGAGCAGCGCCATCTGCAGCGTGGTGGCGAGCAGCCCGAGCCACTTCCCGAGCCCCCAGTACCACTCGCGCACGTCCTCGACGAGGTGGCCCGCGCGGATCGGGGGCACGAACCGGGCGAGGTAGTCGCCCAGCTTCGGCAGGCCCTCGACGAGGCGCGCCGGCTCGAACTGCGCGACGTGCGACGCGAGCGCGACGGCGGCCGCGAACAGCGCCACCCCCGCGGCCGAGCGCAGCCGCCCGGATCGCGCCTGCTCGTCGAGCGCCGCCGCGGCGAGCGCGGAGTTCATGCCGCCCGGGCGCGCGCGGCGATCAGCGCTGCTTGCGGGTGGCCTCGAGGATCTTGCGCGACTCGACGGTGCTGAGGTACGCGGAGTGGTCGACCTTGACGAAGCCCTGCGTCTTGCCGTGCGCAACGGACTCGGCGAGGTCCATGCGCTCCTTGTGCAGCTCGAGGAAGAACCGGATCATCTCCGCCTTGAGGTCGGGCGCGAGATCCTTGTGCACCACGACCGGCGGCGCCGGGACGAGCGCCGACTCCCACACCACCCGGATCTGGTCGCGCTTGAGCAGGCCCTTGTCCATCATCGTGCGGAGCTGGCCGTAGCCGTCGCCGCGGGTGGTCCAGGTGAACGCCGCGTCGTAGGTGCCGTTGAGGACGCCGAGCACCGATTGGGTGTGCCCGCCGGAGACCGGCGACTTGAAGAAGCTGTCCACCGGCTTGCCCATCTTGCCCATCTCGACGGTGGGCACGAGGTAGCCGGACTGCGAGTTCGGCTCGGTGCGCGCGACGGTCCGGCCCTTGAGGTCGTCGAGCCCCCGGTACGGGCTGTCCGCCTTCACGATCAGCACCGAGTTGTAGCCGAGGTTGCCGTCCTTGTCGAGCGCGGCGACGATCGGCTCGAGGCACTGGCACTCGAGCCAGCTGCCCGAGTACGCCGACGGGCTGGTCCACGCGAACTCGATCTGCTTCGCGACGATCGCGTTGTTGATGCCGATGAACTCGGTGGCGGTGAAGAGCTTCACCGGCACGCCGAACTTCTGCGCGGCGTACCGGGTGAACTCCTCGAACCCCTTCGTCGTCTGCGTCTGCGTCTCCACCGGGATGACCCCGAAGCGCAGCTCCTTGTGGGTCTGGCGCCAGTCGGCGGCGGCGGGGGCGGCGAGCCCCGCCGCAAGGGTGAGTGCGAGCGCCGTGCAGGCGGCGTACCGTGGCTTCATGAGCGGCTCCTTCGAGGATGGAACGGGAACACCGCGCGCATCGCGCTAGGCGATCGCCGCGGCAAGGCGCGGACGGAACTCGGTCGCTTCCGCGTCGCGGTCGCCCTGGTAGATCGCCGCGGTGCGCGCCGGGGTCAGCTCGCCCGGCGCGCCGTCGAAGGCGATGCGGCCGGCGCGCAGCGCCACGACGCGGTCGGCGTACCTGCAGGCGAGCTCGACGTGGTGCAGGTTGCACACGATGCCGATGCCGTGCTCGCGGTTCACCGCGTGCAGCGCCTGCATCACGATCTCCGCGTTGCGCGGGTCGAGCGAGGCGACCGGCTCGTCGGCGAGGATGTACTTCGGCCGCTGCATGAGCGCACGCGCGATCGCCACCCGCTGCTGCTGGCCGCCGGAGAGCCGCTCGGCGCGCTCGAACGCCCGGTCGGCGAGGCCGAGCTCGTCGAGCCGGCGCATCGCCTCCAGGCGCTCGGCGCGCGTGAAGGCGCAGAGCACGCTGCGCCAGGCGGGAACGTCGAGCAGCCGCCCGATCAGGACGTTGGTGAGCGCATCGAGGCGCGGCGCGAGGTTGAAGTGCTGGAAGATCATCGCCGCCTGCGAGCGCCAGCGGCGCACCGCCCGGCCGCGAAGACTGGTCACGTCGAGCCCGTCGGCGACGATGCGGCCGGCGGTCGGGTCGACGAGCCGATTGACCAGGCGCAGCAGCGTCGACTTCCCCGCGCCCGAGGGCCCGACGACGACCGTGAACGCGCTCGCCCCGATCTCGAGATCGATCCCGTCGAGCGCGGCGAGCTGGCCGAACCGTCGCGAGAGACCTTCCAGGACGAGCGACATCGTCGCAACTCCGGTGCGGCGCGTGCGCGCCGAAGCCCGCAAGCTACGGGGGCCGCGTTGCGGCGATGCGACCACGCGATGACGATTTCGTGACCGGGCGATGAAAGGTTGGCCGCCGCCGACCGCGCCGAGCGCGAGCGGTTGCATCGCGCACTGGAACGGACATCCGGCACCGATCGTGTGGACCCGGGCCCCCGCGGCGCTCATCCGCAAGGCCGTTCGGCGCGGGCGTTGACACGTCTTCGGCGGCGGGTCGCTAGTAGATCTCCGGGACGTACATCTCCCGCGGAACCGGATTGCGCAGGTACTCCGGGTTCCGCTCGCGCGCGGGCAGGATGACCGGCGCGTGCTCGACCTCCTCGTAGGGCACCTGCTGGAGCAGGTGGTGGATGCAGTTCAGGCGCGCGCGCTTCTTGTCCACGGCCTGGACCACCCACCATGGCGCATCGGCGGTGTGGGAGCGCTCGAGCATGGTCTCCTTCGCCCGGGTGTAGGCCTCCCAGCGGCGCCGCGACTCGAGGTCCATCGGGCTGAGCTTCCACTGCTTGAGCGGATCGTGGATGCGCGCCTCGAAGCGGAACGCCTGCTCGTCGTCGGTGATCGAGAACCAGTACTTGACGAGCTGGATGCCCGAGCGCACCAGCATCCGCTCGAATTCGGGAACGCTGCGGAAGAACTCCTCGTACTCGGCGTCGGTGCAGAACTCCATCACCCGCTCGACGCCCGCGCGGTTGTACCAGCTGCGGTCGAACAGCACCATCTCGCCGCCGGCGGGCAGGTGCGCGACGTAGCGCTGGAAGTACCACTGCGTGCGCTCCCGCTCGGTCGGCGCCGGCAGTGCCGCGACCCGGCATACCCGCGGGTTCAGTCGCTGGGTGATGCGCTTGATGGCACCGCCCTTGCCGGCGGCATCCCGCCCCTCGAACAGCACCACCAGGCGATGGCGGGTGTGGCTGATCCAGTCCTGCATCTTCACGAGCTCGCGCTGCAGCCGGAAGAGCTCCCGGAAGTAGCGGTGGCGATCGATCTTCGCCCCGCCCGCGGCGGTCCCGGCCTCGGGCGATCTCGCGTCGAGGACCCGGTCGTCGACCTCCATCTCGAGCTCCTCGTCGAAGCTGTCGACGAGGTCGTCCTGGATGCGCCGATAGAGCGCAGCGTCGATTTCGGTGCGATTCGAATCCATCGTGGCAGGCCTCCCGGAAGGTTCGCCAAGGATGCGACCGCCGTGTTACGGGCGTTGGCCGGAGCGCCCGCCACGCGGCGAGTGGCCGCCTGGACGGTGCCCGCCGCGGTCCCCGGCCGACGGTGTCACATGACCGGGGTGGAAGGGAGGCGGGGGGATCGGCTAGCCTCCGGCAGCGGGGCGGGGGCCCACCCACTTTGGCAGCGGGCGCAGCCCCGCTTTTTCCGGGAAACGCAAACATGAAGCTCACCGAGGAAGCAATCGCCGGCGACATCATTCGAATCAGCCTCGACGGTCGTCTGGACATCGACGGCACGCAGGCGATCGACCCGCAGTTCTCCTATCTCACGACCACCCGACCGGGCCGATTCGCCGTCGACCTGTCCCGGGTCAGCTTCATCGCGTCGATCGGCATCCGCATGCTGCTGACGGCAGCGCGCGCGCAGGCGAACCGCGGCGGGAAGCTCGTGCTGGTGGGCCCCGATCCGATGGGCCGCAAGGTCCTCGAGACCGCGGGCGTCGACCAGCTCGTCCCGATCGCGCCGGACCTCGACGGCGCGCGCGGACTGCTGGCGGCGACCTAGCGCCCGCCCCCGTGGCCGAGGCCACGCGGCGGCTCACGCTGCGGAGCGAGCTCGCGGCGGTCGGCGCCGCGAGCGACTGGATCCGCGCGCTCGGCGAAGAGTTCGCGCTCGTCCCGGAGGACGTGTACCGGCTCGATCTGTGCGCCGCCGAGCTGCTGGCGAACGTGGCGAGCTACGCGTACCCGGATGCTGGCGCGCACCAGATCGGTCTCGCCGCGCGCATCAACGATCGGACGGCGACGCTCGAGATCGCCGACGAAGGCACCCCGTTCGATCCGGTCGTGTGGCGGCCGCCCGAGCGCGCCGGTTCGATCGACGAGGTCACGGTCGGCGGTTGGGGGTTGCGGCTGGTGCACCAGTTCGCCGACGAGTGCCGCTACGTCAGGCGCGGCGGCAGGAACGTGACGACGCTGCGCTTTCGCCGGCGCTCGCCGCGCGCGAGCGGGGACCGGACGCACGCCCCGCGTGGCCCCGAGCGCCGGTCCGGCACGCCGCCCGCGGCATTCCCGCTCACCCGCGCCGACGGCGTCGTGGTCGCCGCCGACCAGCGGGGCGGACCGGATCGCCGGATCCTCGGGTTCATCTCGCGGTTCGAGATCTTCCGCGGCGTGCCCTACGACCTGGTGGAAGACGCGATCGCGAGCTGCCGCATCGTGCGGTTCGAGGACGGCCAGGTCGTGCTGCGTCCGGGCGAGCGCAATGACGTGCTCGCCTTCGTGCTGAGCGGCCGCCTGCGCGTGCATCTCGACGCGCCGGACTCGTCGAGCTTCTTCGCGATCGACGCGGGGCAGTACGCGGGCGAGCTGTCCGTGATCGATCGCAAGCCGGTGTCGGCGTACGTCGTCGCCGATTCCGGCTGCCGCGTGCTGGAGGTCGGCTCGGAGGTGCTCTTCCAGCGTCTGCTGGCGATCCCGGAAGTGAACCGCAACTTCATCGCGGCACTGGCCGGGCGGGTGCGCCGCACCAGCGCACGCGTCGTCGACCAGATCCGCGCGGAGCTCGAGCTCGAGCAGCTGCAGCGCGACCTCGCCTTCGCGCAGGAGATCCAGGCCGGGATGCTGCCGCAGGAGTCGGCGCTCTTTTCCGAGCGGCCGGAGGTCGACTGCGCCGGGCGGCTGCGTGCCGCGCGCCAGGTCGGCGGCGACTTCTACGACGCGTTCTTCGTCGACGACCATCGCCTGTTCGTCGCAATCGGGGACGTGTGCGGCAAGGGATTGCCCGCGGCGCTGTTCATGGTGCGCGCCATGACGCTGCTGCGCAGCGAGGCGGGGCGCCGCGCCGGATCGCGCCGGGCGTACGTCCAACGCGTCGTCGAGCGCCTCAATCGGCTGCTGTTCGAGCGCAACGACCAGTCGCTCTTCGTCACGCTGTTCTGCGCGGTGCTGGACACCGTCAGCGGCACGCTCGCGTACGTCAACGCCGGTCACAATCCTCCGGCGCTCCGGCACGGTGCCGGCGGGTTCGGGCTGCTCGACGGGCCGCGCAACCCGCTCGCCGGCATCGTCGACGGCCTCTCGTTCACCGGCGGCGAGCTGCAGCTCGCCCCCGGCAGCGTGCTCGTGCTCTACACCGACGGCGTGACCGACGCGTGCAACCGCGAGGGTGCGCACTTCGGCGTCGAGCGTCTGCTCGCCACGCTCGACGCCGCCGCCCAGGACGCAACGTCCCTGATCGAGGCGACGATCGGCGCCGTGGACGATTTCGCCGGCGTCGTCCCCCAGTCGGACGACATCACGCTCCTCGCGCTGCGCTACCGCGGCGCCGCCGTCGGGTGACGCTCGCGTGCCGACCGGCGCGCCGCGGACGCGCGTCCCCGCGCGCCGGCAGATCCAGGCTTGACACGCATCAAGTCGCTCCCGGGGCAGTCGCGAACAATCTGGGGTGACCTGCGCGAGCGTGCGCGGTCCTCCGGCGTGTCATCGTTTCGTAACACTTCCGCGCTCTTTGCACGCGTAGGGACGCATCCGAGATGCTGCAAGACCTCGCTCTGCCGGCCGCATCTCCGATTCGCGTCGCCGCGTTGCGCCCCGGTCCGCTCGGGCCGCGCTTCCGCGTGCGCGGCCTGCTCGGCCATCGAGGGCTGGCGGCCTGGATCGAGCAGGCGACTGCGACGGTCGGACCGGTGCGGGCGAGCGCATCGAGCGGCATCGTCCGCGTGAACGCTGGCCTGACTGCCGGCGCGGTCGACTGGGCGACGGAGCTCGAACGGTGCGTCGCGGCGTTCGACGCCGTCGCGCTCCCGTCCCGGGCGCGGCCGGCACGGCGGCGAGCTGCGCCGCGGCCGCGCGCGCCGGCAGCGCCCCGGGCGGGCGGGGACGCACGCGCGCGCCCGGC
>CAZIXQ010000081.1:0-14129 GCA_964543155.1 uncultured Enterobacteriaceae bacterium | reverse complement strand
TTTCGGCCCTGCCGCACGGGGGGCTGGTTCTCGTCGATACGGCTCCGATCGTCTACGTCCTCGAAGCGCACCCGCGGCTTGCCCCTCGATTCCAGCCGCTATTCGACTTCCAAGCGGCGGGAGACATCCTCTTCGCAGTTACGACCACGACCATTGCGGAGGTCCTGACGGGGCCGTTGGCCGCCGGCGAGGAGACATTGGCAAAGCGATATCGTGCGGTGATGGGGTCGTGGCAGGTCATTAACCTGACCGCCGATCTCGCGGAGAGCGCAGCGCGTTTCCGCGCGGCCCTGAAGCTCAAGCTCCCGGATGCAATTCAAGTCGCTAGCGCGATCGCGGTCAACGCGGATGCGCTGGTGACGCACGACCGCGACTTTTCGCGCGTAAAGGCGTTGACGATACTGAGCTGATCAGCCGGCGAGCGCGATCTAGCCGAACCGCTGCGCCGGCCGTGTGTAGACGCGCTTGCCGGCAGCGTACGTCGCCCACACCGCCCGGTCGTCTCCGAGCGTCATCTGGACGAAGAGCGCTTCGTCGAGGTCCGACGCGTGCTTCATGCGGAAGTCGATCAGCGGCGTCGACTTGAGGTCGAGGACGACGAGGTCCGCCTCCATTCCCGGCGCGAGGCTGCCGATCCGGTCTTCGAGGTCGAGCGCCCGTGCGCTGCCGCGCGTCGCCAGGTAGAAGGCGTGGCCGGCCGATAGCGCATGGCCGTTCATCTGCGCCGCCTTGTACGCCTCGTTCAGCGTCTGCAGGATCGAGAGCGTCGTGCCGCCGCCGACGTCCGTCGCGAGCCCTACGCGAAGCGGCCGCTCCTTCCTCGTCGCCTTCCCGATGTCGAAGCACCCGCTGCCGAGAAAGAAGTTCGACGTGGGGCAATGCGCGATCGCCGTGCCGGTCTCGTGCATGCGCGCGAGCTCGGCCTCGGTGAGATGGATCCCGTGCCCGTAGATCGCGCGGCGGCCGAGCAGGCCGTAGTGGTCGTAGACGTCGAGATAGCCCTTGCGCTCCGGAAAGAGTTGCTTCACCCACGCGACCTCGGCCAGGTTCTCCGAGATATGCGACTGGACGAAGCAGTCGGGGTGCTCGCGCCGGAGCGCCCCGGCCGCGGCGAGCTGTTCGGACGTGCTGCTGGCCGCGAAGCGCGGCGTGATCGCGTACAGCGACCGGCCACGGCCGTGCCACTTCGCGATCAACGCCTTCGACTCGTCGTACCCGCTCTGGGCGGTGTCGCAAAGCGCGGCCGGCGCGTTGCGGTCCATCAGCACCTTGCCCGCGATCATGCGCAAGCCGAGCTGCGACGATTCCTCGAAGAACGCATCCACCGACTGCGGGTGGACGGTGCAGAACACGGCCGCGGTCGTCACGCCGTTGCGCAGGCACTCGGCGAGGAACACGCGCGCAACCGCGCGAGCGTGCCGCTTGTCGGCGAAGCGCTGCTCGGCGGCGAAGGTGTACTTGTTCAACCAGTCGAGGAGCTGCGTGCCGAACGCGCCGATGATGCCGGCCTGCGGATAGTGGACGTGGGTGTCGACGAACCCGGCGAGAATCAGCGCGTCGCGGCCGTAGTCCTCGATCTTCGTGCCGCGCGGCAGCTTGGCGCGTATCGCGCGCGCGGGGCCGAAGTGCGCGATCTTCCCTCCCGCCATCGCGACGATCGCGTCGGGCTCGTAGACCATCGTGGCCGCGAGCCCGTCCCGGAACGGGTCGCCGGTGTAGGTGAGCGCCGGCCCGCGGATCGCGGTGACGCGCGGGGCTGTCGCCATTGGTTCTAGCGCGCCGCGGTCGACGAGGCGTCGCTTGCCGGGCGCGCGAGCTGCGGCTGCGGCGCGAGCCGGTCGGCCTCGTCCACCCAGCCGCCGCCGACGGCCTGATAGACGTTCACGATCTGCGTGTAGCGCTCGGCCTGCGAGCGCACCGCGGTCAGCTCGGCGCTGAACAGCTCGTTCTCCGCGTAGAGCACCTCGAGATAGCCCGCGTAGCCGTTGTCGAACCGCAGGCGCGACAGCCGCGCGTACTCCCGCAGCGCCGCCACGCGCTTCGCCTGCGCCTCCGACTCCTCGCGCTTCTTCACCGTTCCCACGAGCGCGTCGTTCGTCTCGCGGAACGCATTGAGGATCGTCTGCTGGTAGAACGCGAGCGCCTCGCGCTGCCCGCCTTCGGCCGTCTGCACCTGGCCCTCGATCGCGCCGAACGTGAAGATCGGCCCGGTGAGCCCGGCCGCCAGCGTCCACGCCGACGCCGGCCCGGTCAGGAAGTCGCCGAAGGCGGTGCTGACCGACCCGAGCAGCCCGGTGAGCGAGAGGGTCGGAAAGTAGAGCGCCTTCGCGGCGCCGATGTTGGCATTCGCGGCGACCAGGTTCTGCTCCGCCTGCAGGATGTCGGGACGCCGCTCGAGCAGCGCCGACGGCAGATCGGCCGGAATGGTCGGCCCGATGAGCTCGTCGAGCGACTTGCCGCGCGCGATCGGACCCGGGTTGCGGCCGAGCAGGAGCGAGATGAGGTTCTCCTGCGCCGCGATCTGCAGCTCGAGCGCCGGAATCGCGGCGAGCGCCTGCTGGTACTGCGACTCGACCTGCTTGAGCTCCACCTCCGATACGACGCCGCCCTTGAAGCGCAGATCGAAGATGCGCGCCGTGTCGGCGTAGTTCCTGGCGGTGGCCTGCGAGATCTCCAGCTGGCGGTCGAGCGCACGCAACGCGATGTAGCTCGAGGCGACGCTGGTCACCAGCGACAGGACGACCCCGCGGCGGCCCTGCTCGCTCGCGTACACCTGCGCCTGTACGGCTTCGCTCTGGCGGCGGAGGCGCCCGAACAGATCGATCTGCCACTGCGCGCCGAGCGCCCCCTGGTACAGCGTGTAATACGGGTCGGCGCCGGGCGCGAGCGGCGGCTGGCCGACGCGGCTCGAGCGGTTGCGGCTGGCGTCGAGGCTGTAGCCGATCTGCGGATAGAACTGGGAGCGCGTGGTCGAGAGTGCACCGATGAACTGGTCGACGCGCGCGGCGGCGGCGCGCACGTCGCGGTTCTCGCGCAGCGCCTCCTCGATCAGCTGGTTCAGCGCCGGATCGCCGAACTCGCCCCACCACTTCGTGTTCGCGATTCCAGTGGCCTGCGGGAAGTCGATGCGCCACTGCGCAGGCACGTCGGACTTCGGGCGCTCGTAGTCGGGGCCGACCGTACAGCCGCAGAGAAAGGCGGCGAGGAACAGCGCGACTGCCCGCATGTCAGTCGCCCTCCCGCTTCGCGTGCGCCGCCGCCGCCGCTGCGCCGCCATGCGCGCTCCCCGCGGCCGCCTTCCTGCCCGCGACGCGCGCACTCAGGCTCTCGAGCAGCCAGAAGAAGAACGGCGCGAAGAAGATCGCCACCACGGTCGACGCGAGGATGCCCCCGATCACGCCGGTGCCGATCGCGCGCAGGCTGTTCGCCCCGGGCCCGCTCGCGAGCGCAAGCGGCACGCAGCCGAGGCCGAAGGCGAGCGAGGTCATCACGATCGCACGCAGGCGCAGGCCCGCCGCCTCGATCGCCGCTTCCTTGGGCGCCATGCCGTGGCGTACGCGCTCGATCGCGAACTCGCAGATGAGAATCGCGTTCTTCGCCGACAGGCCCACGAGCGTGACCAGGCCGACCTGGAAATACACGTCGTTCTCGAGGCCGCGCACCCAGGTGAGCAGCAGCGCGCCGAGGATGGCGATCGGGACCGTCAGCACGACCGCGACCGGCAGCGTCCACTTCTCGAACTGCGCCGCGAGCAGCAGGAACACCACGATCAGGCCGGCGACGAAGGCGATGGCGGAGGTGCCGCCGGACTGCTTCTCCTGGAGCGCCTGGCCCGCCCACGCGAACGAGAAATCGCCGGGGAGCGCCTCGCGCGCGACCGCCTCCATGGCCGCCAGCGCCTGGCCGGAACTGAACCCCTCTGCCTGGCTGCCGGTGATCTTCACCGCCGGAAAGCCGTTGAAGCGCTCCATCAGCTTGGGCGCGGCCACGTAGCGCACCGTGATCAGCGCCGAGAGCGGCACCATCTTGCCGCTCTTCGACCGCACGAAGACCTTGTTGAAGTCGTCCGGGTCGACGCGATAGTCGGCGTCGGCCTGCAGCACCACCCACCACACGCGGCTGAACTGGCTGAACTGGCCGGCGATCGACGAGCCGAAGAAGCTCTGCATCGCCTGGAAGGCGTCCTGCACCGGCACGCCGAGCACCTCGGCCTTGTTGCGGTCCAGATCGACGAAGAGCTGCTGCGTCGCCGCGCGGAACGTGGTGCTGACGCCGGCGAGCTCGGGGCGCCGCCGCGCCTTGTCGAGGAAGGCCTGGAGCGCCTGGTTGGTGGCGCGAGGATCGCCCGCGCCGCGGTTCTGGATGTAGAACTCGAAGCCGCCGGTCGTGCCGAGGCCCGGGATCGGGGGCGGGTTGAGCGCGAAGAGGAACCCCTCCTTGATGCCGGCGAACTGCTTGTTCAGCCGCGGCAGAACGGCGAAGCTCAGGAGCGAAGCGTCGGAGCGCTCGTCGAACGGCTTGAACGATGCGAACACGACGGCCGCATTGTTCCGGAACTGGCTGTCCACCAGGCTGAAGCCGTTCACCACCGCCACGTCCTGCACGGCCGGATCGGCAGCAATGATCCGCTCCGCCTGCGCGGTGAGCCTGCCGACGTAGCCGAGGCTCGCCGTGTCGGGCGCTTCGACCACGACGAAGAAGTAGCCCTGGTCCTCGTCCGGAACGAAGCTCCCCGGCAGGACGCGGAACAGCACGAGAATCCCGCCGATCACGGCCGCGAACGCGACGAACGCGATCGGCCAGCCCTGGATCAGGCGCGCGACGCCCCCGACGTAGCCTTTGGTCAGGCGGTTGAACCCGTTCTCGAACCAGCGAAAGAAGCCCTTCTTCTCGCCGTGGTGCGCCTTGACGATGATCGCGGCGAGCGCCGGCGACAGCGTGAGCGCCATGAGCCCGGAGATCACCACCGAGATCGCGATCGTGATCGCGAACTGCTGATAGAGCGTTCCGGTCACGCCGCCGAGGAATGCGACCGGCAGGAACACGGCCACCAGCACGAGCACGATCGAGATGAGCGCCCCGGCGATCTCGGTCATGGCCCGCTTGGACGCCTCGAGCGCGGACAGGCCGTGCTTGGTCATGTTCACTTCGACGTTCTCGACCACGACGATCGCGTCGTCCACCACCAGCCCGATCGCGAGGATCAGGCCGAACATCGTCAGCATGTTGATCGAGAAGCCGAGCAGGTACATCCCGATGAAGGTGCCGACGATCGACACCGGCACCGCGAGGATGGGGATGATCGTCGCGCGCAGCGACTGGAGGAACAGGAACACCACCGCGATGACCAGCACCACCGCCTCGAAGAACGTGTGCACCACCTTGTCGATCGAGTTGAGGGTGAAGAGGCTGGTGTCGAGCGCCACGTTGTAGTCGAGGCCGGTGGGAAACTGCCTCTTCAGCTCCTCGAGCCGCGCGCGCACGGCGCGCGCGGTCTCCACCGCGTTCGCGCCCGGCTGCTGGTAGATGCCGATGGTGGTGGCGATCTTTCCGTTCAGGCGGCTCGAGATCGAGTAGTCGCGCTTGGCGAGCTCGACGCGGCCGATGTCCCGCACGCGGACGATCGCCGTGCCCTCCTTTTCCGCCCGGACGATGATGTTCTCGAATTCCTCCGGCTTCTGCAGGAGGCCCTGCGCGGTGACGACGAAGGTCTGCTGCACCCCGGTCGGCGCCGGTTCGGCCCCGATCTGCCCGATGCCGAAGGTCTGGTTCTGGCTCTGGATCGCGTTCGCGACGTCCTGCACCGTGATGCCGAGCTGCGCCATCCGGTCGGGCCGCAGCCACACCCGCATCGCGATGTCGGGCAGCCCGAACACCGACGCGCGATTGGCGCCGGGAACGCGCTTCAACTCCTCCAGCACGTACAGGTTGGTGTAGTTGTCGATGTAGGTGGGATCGTAGCGTTCGTCGGGCGAGAACACCGAGATCACCATCATCAGGCTGGAGGACTTCTTCTCGACCGTGATGCCCTGCTGCACCACGACCTGCGGCAGCGTCGAGGTCGCCTGGCTGACCCGGTTCTGGACGTTCACCTGGTTGATGTCCGGATCGCTGCCCGGCTTGAACACCACGGTGATCGTGACGTTCCCGGAGGACGAGCTGACCGAGTTGAAGTAGAGCAGATTGTCGACGCCGTTGATCTGCGTCTCGAGCGGCGCGGCGACGGTGTTGGCGATCACCTCGGCGGTCGCGCCGGGGTAACGCGCCTCGACGGTGACCTGCGGCGGCGCAAGCTCGGGGTACTGCGAGATCGGCGACACCCACATCGCGACCGCGCCCCCGAGCACGATCAGGATCGAGATGACCGACGAGAGGATCGGCCGGTCGATGAAGAAATGCGTGAACATGATCGCTCGGTGTGTCTCTGACTCGGGGGATCGGAAGGGGGTTGGTTGGAAAAGGAAGGGTCCCCACCCTTCCTTGGTCCCCCTTCCCCGTCAGGCTGCGATTACTTCCCGGCGGCGCCCGCCTTGGCCTCGCCCTTGGCCGCCGCCCCGGCCGCGCCCGGCTCGACGATCTTCACCGGCTGACCGGGCACGACCCGGAGCACGCCGTCGACGACCACGCGGTCGCCGGCGGCGAGACCGCTCACGACCACGATCTCCTTCTCGCCGTAGTAGTCGCCGACGATCACCGGCCGCACTTCCGCGGCGCCGGCCGGGTTCACGACGTACACGAGGTGCCCGTTCGAGCCCTGCTGCACGGCGAGCTGCGGCACGACGATTGCGCCCACCCGCGTGGCGCCACTCACGTACGCGGTCACGAACATGCCCGGCCGCAGCTCCTTCTTCGGGTTCGGCAGCACGGCACGCACCATGAAGGACCCCGTGTCCTGGCTGAACGACGGATCGGCGAAGTTGATCTTGCCGGTGTACGGATACCGCGTCCCGTCGGGCAGCACGACCTCGACCGTGTAGTCGCGGTTCTTCGGCTCGATGACCTGCTTCTTCGCGATCGCGTCGCGCCACTTCGCCGCCAGGTTCTGCGACACGCTGAAGGTCACCCAGACCGGGTCGACCGCGGCGACGTAGGTGAGGTTCGCGCTTTCCGCCATCGAGTTGATGAACGCGCCCTGCCGCTGCAGCGATCGGCTGGCGAGCCCGGTTACCGGCGAGCGGATCGTCGCATAGCCGAGGTTCAGCTCCGCTTCCGTGACCTTCGCCTGGGCCGAGTACACCGCCGCCTTGGCGGAATCGAACTCGCCCTGCGCCTTGTCGAGGTCCGACTGCGAGAGCGCGTTCTGCTGCGCGAGCGGCTTCACGCGGCCGAGGTTCGCCTGCGCGGTCGTGAACCGGGCCTGCTGCGACTGCAGCTCGCCGCGCGCCGCGTCGAGCTGCGCCTGGAACGGCTTCGGGTCGAGCTGGAAGAGGAGCTGCCCCTCCTTCACGACCTCGCCTTCCTGGTAGGCGATCCTGTCGAGATAGCCCGACACCCGGGCGACGATGTTGACCTGGCGCGAGCTCTCGGTCTGCGCGACGAAGTTCGTGACGTAAGGAATGTCCTTCGGCTCGATGGTGATCACCGTCACTTCCGGCACCGGCCGCTGCGGCGGGGGCGCCTCCTTCGAGCAGCCGGCGGCGACGGCAACGAGGGCGACTGCGGCGAGAGCCAGGGGAGGAAGCGCGACGGCGGGCATGGGCGAGACTTCCGTGGTCGTTGCGGAGCGGGCACGGCTGACGCGGGACGCCCGCGCGCTGCGGTCGTGCGGCAGCGCGTGTAGTTTGCCCTAATTCGCGCAAGGGCTGCTACGGCTGCGCGGCGCCCCCGCGTGGCCATACCCGGTGCCGCTTTGTTCTCTGATTCCCAGATGGACGCTTCCGCGTATTCCGCCATCGAAACGCTGCGCGACGGCCGCCGGGTCGAATACCGCGCACTCCAGCCCGCAGACCGCGCCGGACTGCTCGAAGCCGTCGCCCGCATGAGCGAGGAGGCCCGCTACCGCCGGTTCTTCGCGCCGAAGCGCTCGTTCAGCGAGAAGGAGATCGAGGTCTACCTGAACGTCGACTTCGTGGGCCACGTCGCGCTGGTGGCGGTCGTCGACGAAGCCGCGGGGCCGGTGATTGCCGGCGGCGGGCGCTACATCGTGTCGGCGCCCGGGCGCGCCGAGGTCGCGTTCGGCGTGGACGACGCCCACCAGAGCCAGGGGATCGCCTCGGCGCTGATGCGCCACCTCGTCGTGATCGCCCGCGCGGCAGGAATGAAAGCGCTGACCGCGGAGGTCTTGCCGGACAACGCGCCGATGCTCAAAGTCTTCGAACGAAGCGGGCTGCCCATGACGAAACGCCGCGAGGCCGGCGTCGTGCACGTGGCACTGGCGCTGTAACATCAGAGCGCTCTGCAGTTGAGCCGGACGTCCAACCCCAGTAGGATGGGCCGCTCTTGCGGCCGACATCTGTGTGCCCGCGCAGGCCGGAACGCGAAAGGGAGTAGTCACGAATGAAATCCCCCGACGGGCTACTCGCACGATTCCTCATCGCGCTGCTCGCCGCAGTCGCGGTCGCGCTCGCGGGCGCAGCGCGGGCGCAGGGCGAACCGCCGCCGTTCAAGCCCGAAGAGATCGAGGCGCTGGTCGCACCGATCGCGCTCTATCCCGACTCGCTGCTGTCGCAGGTGCTGATGGCCTCGACCTACCCGCTCGAGATCGTGCAGGCGGCGCGCTGGGTGAAGGCGAACCCGAACGTCAAGGGCGACGCCGCGGTCAAGGCAGTGGGCGACCAGCCCTGGGACGTGAGCGTCAAGTCGCTGGTCGCCTTCCCGCAGGTCCTCGAGCCGATGAACGAGAAGCTCGACTGGACCCAGAAGCTCGGCGACGCGTTCCTCGCCGACCAGAAGGCGGTGCTCGACGCCGTGCAGCGCCTGCGGCAGAAGGCGGAGAAGTCGGGCAACCTCAAGACGACCGAGCAGCAGAAGGTGATCGTCGAGCAGGCGGCGCCACAACAGACGGTGATCAGGATCGAACCCGCCAACCCGCAGGTGATCTACGTGCCGGCATACAACCCGACCGTCGTTTACGGCGCGTGGGGTTATCCCGCTTATCCGCCGTACTACTGGCCACCGCCTCCCATGTATTACCCCGGCGGCGCGCTCATGGCCGGCTTCGCCTGGGGCGTGGGCATCGCGGCCGCGGGCGCGATCTTCGGCGGGTGCAACTGGGGCCGCGGTGACGTCGACATCGACGTCAACCGGGCGGTCAACATCGACAACAGTTTCAACCGCACCAACGTGGGCAGCGGCAACAAGTGGCAGCACGATTCGAGCCACCGCAAGGGCGTGTCCTACCGCGACCAGGGAACCCGCGACAAGTACGGCAAGGACGTGCCGGGACGGGATGGACGCAAAGACTTTCGTGGGCGCGACGGCGGTCCCGGGGATCGGGCCGGCGCGGGCGACCGCGGCGGACCGAGCGTGGCGGATCGCGGCGGACCGGGCACGGGCGATCGCGGAGGCGCTGGCGATCGCGGCGGACCCGGCGCCGGCGGTCGCGACAATGCCTTCCAGGGCGTCGGTAGCGGGTCCGCCTCGCAACGCGACGCCGATCGCGGCCGCGCCAGCAATCAGTCGATGGCGAATCGCGGCGGCGCCAGCGCCAGTGCAGGTGCACGGCCGAGCGCCGGCGCGAGTGCGGGCGCGCGGCCGAGCGCCGGGGCCGCGCCGCGCGGTGGCGGCGGCGGTCGCGGCGGCGGCGGCAGGCGCTAGGGGAGGCTCGGCAATGCGATTCACGTTTCAGCAAGTCCGCGGCACGGCGGTGATGTACGCGGTGTCGCTCGCCGCTGCAGTCGCGCTCTTCGTCGCCGGGACCCCGATGGCCTTCGCGCAGCAGAAGGCGTTCGCGTCGCCGGAGGCCGCAATGAATGCATTCGGCGACGCGATCGCGACGAGCGACGACGACGCGGTAAAGGCGCTGCTCGGCGCTGACTATCGCACGCTAATCCCGCCGACCGGCGCCGAGGGTCGCTATCGGTTCCTCGCCGCGTGGGCCAAGTCGCACGCGATCAAGCCCGAGGGCGACGCGAAAGCGCACGTCGCGGTGGGCACGGACGGCTGGACGCTGCCCATCCCGATCGTGAAGACGGGGCAAGGCTGGCGGTTCGACACGAAGGCCGGCGCGGACGAGATCCGCCTGCGTCGCATCGGCCGCAACGAGCTCGCCGTCATGCAGGTCATGCTGGCGATCTACGACGCGCAGAAGGAGTACGCGCGGGTAGACCGCAACCGCGACGGCGTGCTCCAGTACGCCGCCAAGTTCACGAGCTCGCCGGGCAAGCAGGACGGGTTGTACTGGCCGACCAAGACCGGCGAGGCGCCGAGCCCGCTCGGACCGGCCGTTGCCGCGGCCCGCGCGGCAGGCGGCGACGCTGCTGCGGGCTACTACGGCTACCGGTACAAGCTCCTCACCGCGCAGAGCAAGAACGCGCCGGGGGGCGCCTACGACTACGTCGCGCGCGGCCGGATGATCGGCGGGTTCGCCGCCGTGGCCTGGCCGGCCAGGTACGGCGACACTGGCGTGATGACGTTCATGGTGAGCCACGACGGTGTGGTGTACGAGAAAGACCTCGGCCCGGACACCGCCGCGCGCGCCGCCGCGATGACGCGCTTCGATCCGGACTCCACGTGGCAGAAGGCCGAGCCCGGGACCTGAACCGGCCGCCCGCCATGGAATCGACGCTCGCCGAGCACGAGGGCGCGTTCGTACTGCCCGACCGCTGCACGCCCCTGTAGCCCACCGGCCCGCGCGCCGCGACGAAGCCAGCGAACGTGGCGCCATCCGGTCTCATTCCCGGCATCGACTGGCTGCGGCAGTACCCGCGGGAGTGGCTGCGCCCGGATCTGACGGCAGGCCTGACCGCAGCCGCCGTGGTCATCCCCAAGGCAATGGCCTACGCCACGATTGCGGGCCTGCCGCTGCAGGTCGGCCTGTACACCGCGATCGTGCCGATGGTCGTCTACGCGCTGCTGGGCACGTCCCGGCCGCTGAGCGTCAGCACGACCACGACGATCGCGATCCTCGCGGCGGCCGAGCTGGGGCGTGCCGCACCCGGCGGCGACGCCGGCGCGCTGATCGCTGCCGGCGCGACCCTCGCGATGCTCGTCGGCGCCCTGCTCGTGCTGGCGGCCGTGCTGCGACTCGGCTTCATCGCCAATTTCATCTCCGAGCCGGTACTGACGGGATTCAAGTCGGGCATCGGCCTGGTGATCGTGGCGGACCAGATCCCGAAGCTGCTCGGCGTGCACATCGAGAAGACGGGTTTCTTCAGAGACCTCCTCGCGATCACGCACGAGCTGCCGCACACGTCCTTCGCCACGCTGCTGCTCGCGGTGCTGCTGCTCGTGCTGATCTTCGGTCTGGAGCGCTTCGCGCCGCGCGCGCCGGCGCCGCTGATCGCAATCGCGGTCGCCATCGTCGGGTCCGGACTGCTGGGCCTGAGTGAAGCGGGCGTGGCGACGGTCGGCAGCATCCCGAGCGGCCTGCCGACGCCGGTCTGGCCGCGCCTCGATCTCGTCGCGGAAATGTGGCCCGCGGCGGCAGGCATCGCCTTGATGAGCTTCACCGAGACGATCGCGGCGGCGCGCGCGTTCGGCGCGCCCGGGGAGCCGCGGCCCGAGCCGAACCAGGAGCTGCTGGCGGTGGGCCTGGGCAACGTCGCGGGCGGCTTTTTCGGCGCGATGCCGGCGGGCGGCGGGACGACCCAGACGGCGGTCAACCGCAAGGCGGGTGCGCGGACGCAGGTCGCCGAGCTCGTCACCGCGGCGGCGGCCGTCGCGACGCTGCTGCTGCTCGCGCCGGTGATCGCGCTGATGCCGCAGGCCGCGCTGGCGGCCGTGGTGGTGGCCTACTCGCTCGATCTGATCAAGCCCGCGGAGTTCGGCGCGATCCGCCGCGTGCGCCGCGTCGAGTTTCGCTGGGCGCTGATCGCATTCGCCGGCGTCGTGCTGCTCGGCACGCTCAAGGGGATCCTCGTCGCGGTGATCGCTTCGCTCCTCGCGCTCGCGCAGCAGGACTACAATCGGCCCGTTTATGTACTGGGCCGCAAGCGCGGCACGCGGGTCTTCCGTGCGCTCTCGAGCGAGCATCCGGACGACGAGACCTGGCCCGGCCTGCTGATCCTGCGCACCGAGGGGCGGCTCTTCTTCGCCAACGCGCTGCGCGTCGCCGACAAGATCCGGCCGCTCGTCGACCAGGCGAAGCCGTCGGTGGTGCTGCTCGATTGCAGCGCCGTGTTCGACATCGAGTACACGGCGGTCAAGATGCTCGTCGAGGGGGAAGAGAAACTTCGCCAGGAGGGAATCGCCCTCTGGCTGGCGGCGCTCAATCCCGAGGCGCTGGCGGTCGTGCAGCGCACCACGCTCGGCGCGACGCTGGGCCGGGAGCGGATGTTCTTCAACGTGGATGCGGCGGTCGCCAGGTACGAGCAGCTCGGGGCCTCGCGCGCAACCGTTTCGAATGTCGATTCTGGGACAAGGTGAAACCGTGAAAACGAAGAAGAAGGGCAACGGCAAGGCGACGACGAGCAGCGCGGCGCCGCAGGAAAAGCTGAAGCGCAAGGCCTACGACAAGGAAATGGCGCGGCTGCACGTCGAGCTCGTCAAGCTCCAGGAGTGGGTCAAGCACAAGGGGTTGAAGGTCTGCGTCGTCTTCGAGGGACGCGACGGCGCGGGCAAGGGCGGCACGATCAAGGCGATCACCGAGCGCGTGAGCCCGCGCGTGTTCCGCGTGATCGCACTGCCCGCCCCGACCGAGCGCGAGAAGAGCCAGATGTACGGGCAGCGCTACATTCCGCACCTGCCGGCGGCGGGCGAAGTGGTGATCTGGGACCGCAGCTGGTACAACCGCGCCGGCGTCGAACGCGTGATGGGCTTCACCCCCGAGGAGGAGGTGAAGCGCTTCCTGAAGATCATCCCGCTGTTCGAGAAGCTGATGGTCGATTCCGGGATCATCCTCATCAAGTACTGGCTGGAAGTGAGCCCGGAGGAGCAGACCCGCCGGCTCGCCGCGCGCATCGACGACGGGCGCAAGATCTGGAAGCTCTCGCCGATGGACCTCAAGTCCTACAGCCGCTGGTACGACTACTCGCGGGCGCGCGACGAGATGTTCGCCGCGACCGACACCGACTTCGCGCCGTGGCACGTCGCGCGGTCGGACGACAAGAAGCGCGCGCGCCTCAACATCATCTCCCACCTGCTCGGGCAGGTCCCGTACAAGGAGGCGCCCCGGGATAAGGTGAAGCTGCCGAAGCGGCAGAAGCCAGGGGACTACCGCGACCCTAGGTACCCGTTCAAGTTCATCAAGGAGCGGTTCTAGCGCCCGGCCGGGCGTTCACTTCTTGATCTTCGTGATCTTGTTGCCCTGGATGCCGAGCGCGTACATCGCGCCCTGCTGATCGAAGATGAACGCGTAGATCTTGTCCTTCACCGTCGTCGTGGTCACCGACTTGGCGAGCCCCTGGTCGGCGACCACCACCGACGGTCCGACGCCGACCTCGAAGCCCTCGCTCTTGTCGAGATACCTCAGCGTCTCCTCGTTCAGGAAGAACATCGCATAGCCGTACTTCTGCCCGCCGGCCTGAAGCCCGAACGACGCGCCTGCGGTGTTGTAGTAGGCGACCGCCTTGCCGCCCCGGAACAGGACGCCCTCGCCGTACTGGCCGCCGATGCCGAGCCCGGCCTTGAGGACGCTCGGGAAGACGAGGACGGCGACCGCGTCCTTGCCGATCGCCTTGGCCCCGGGGTTCTTCGCATAGAGCGCGTTGAGCGCGGCCTGTGCTTCGCGCCTCAACTCGGCCGCGGAGGCTGCGAAGGCGGGCTGTGGCGCGGCCAGCATCGCTGCGGCGGCCAGCGCAGTCACGACGGCGAGTGAACGGAACGAGGCGTACATCGGATCTCCTTCTCGGGAATGGCGAATGCGCGGCAAAGCCTGCCGGGCGGCTTCCGCTGCACCCAGCCATACTGCGAGCGAGTGTGCCCCGAGGCGCCAATCACCATTGTGCCCAGGATCGGCGCTGCGGAGTTGATCCTTCTCAACCGCGACGTTCGAGAGCGCTACGGCGCGAGACGGTGACGCCGCAGGCCGA
>CAZIXQ010000080.1:0-14208 GCA_964543155.1 uncultured Enterobacteriaceae bacterium | reverse complement strand
GGGCCGCCCCAAGCGCGAATCCTTGGCGCTCTTCAGCGCCAAGGTAAGCCCATGAGCGCGCCGGGCCGCCCCCGAGAGGGAAGACAGGGCCCCTCCCCTGTCTCGCGCGAATCCTTGGCGCGCATCAGCGCCAAGGTATGCCCATGAGCGACGCGGCGACCGTCAACCTGAGCCTCATCTCCCACACGAACGTGGGCAAGACCACGCTCGCCCGCACGCTGCTCGCGCGGCCGATCGGGGAGGTGCGCGACGCGCCGCACGTCACTGCCGTGGCGGAGGCGCACACCCTGATCGACACCGCCGCGGGGGACGCCCTCGCGCTGTGGGACACGCCCGGCTTCGGCGACAGCGTGCGGCTCGCCAGGCGCCTGCGCCAGGCGGGCAACCCGATCGGCTGGTTCCTGTCGCAGGTGTGGGACCGCTGGCGCGACCGCCCCTTCTGGTCCAGCCAGGAGGCGGTGCGCAACGTGCGCGACCATGCCGACGCGGTGCTCTACCTCGTGAACGCCGCGGAGAATCCCGGAGACGCCGGCTACGTCGAACCCGAGATGGAGATCCTCGAGTGGATCGGCAAGCCCGCAATCGTCCTCCTCAACCAGGTCGGCGCGCCCCGCCCGCGTGCCGAGGAGCTGGCCGAGGAGGCGCGCTGGCGCCGGCACCTCGCCCCGCATGCGGTCGTGCGGACGGTGCTCACGCTCGACGCGTTCGCGCGCTGCTGGGTGCAGGAGTTCGCGCTCTTCGCGGCGGTTGGGGCAGTCCTGCCGGAGGCGAAGCGCGCGGCGTTCGAGCGCCTGGGCGCGGCGTGGCGCGCGCGGCGCATGGCGATGTTCGACGCGGCGATGGGCGAGGTCGCGCAACAGCTCGCGCGCGCGGCGTGCGATCGGGCGCCGGTAGCCGGCGGGGGTGTGCGCGCGACGCTGCGCGAGGTCGCTGTCGCGCTGGGCCTCGGGCGCGAAGGCGAGCCGACCGCGAAGGACCTCGCGATGCAGCACCTCGCGGAGCGGCTCGACGCGGACGTGCGGTCGACCACCGACCACCTGATCGAGATCCACGCGCTCGAAGGCAGGGCCGCGGGCGAGGTGCTCGCACGGCTCGCCGAGGACTTCGCGGTGCAGACGCGCGCGAGCGAGGGCAAGGCGGCGGTGCTCGGCGGTCTGGTGACCGGGGCACTCACCGGGCTCAAGGCGGACCTCGCGACCGGGGGCCTCACCTTCGGCGCCGGACTGCTCGCGGGCGGCGTCCTCGGCGCGCTCGGTGCGGCCGGCATCGCGCGCGGCTACAACGTCGTGCGCGGCACCGAGACCTCCCTGGTGCGCTGGAGCGATGAGTTCCTCGAGGGCTTCTTCGCCTCCGCGCTGCTGCGCTATCTCGCCGTCGCGCACTACGGGCGCGGCCGCGGGGAATGGACGCAGAGCGAGCACCCGGCATTCTGGAAGGACGCGGTCGCGGAGACGGTCGCGCCTCGCCGTGAGGCGCTGCGCGCCATCTGGGCCGAGCGCGCCGGCGAGTGCGATCCCGGGCGGCTGGCCGTCGCGCTGCGCGGCGAGCTGCGGGCGGCGGCGCTGGACCTGCTCGAGCGGCTCTACCCGGAGGCGGCACCCGCGCTGCGCGCGGCCGCCTAGGGCGCGAGCGTCGCCTCGAAGCAGCTCCCGCCGCCGGCGCGCGGCGTGCAGCGCGCGTCGCCGCCGTGCCTGCGCGCGATCTGGCGCACGAGCGCGAGGCCGAGGCCGGCGCCGCCGTCGGGCTCGCGCGTCCCCGCCGGACGGTAGAACGGCTCGAAGATCCGCTCGCGCTCGGCCTCGGGCACGCCCGGCCCGCGGTCGCAGACGCGCAGCAGTGCCTTGCCCGCGTCGCTCGACAGGGTCACTTCGACGGGTGAGCCGGCGCCGTGGCGCTGCGCGTTCTCCAGCAGGTTGCGCACGAGCCGCCGCAGCAGGCGCGGATCGCCGTGGACCGTGGTCGGCACGCCCTCGAGCGTCGCGTCGACGCGGGCGCACTCCTCGGCGGCAAGCGCGAGGAGGTCGACGGGCTCACGGGTCTCGAGGTTGGCCAAGGTCTCCAGCCGGCTCGCGGTAAGGATCTCGTCGACCAGCGCGTCGAGCTCGGCGACGTCGCGCTCGAGCTCCGCGCGCAGGGCCGGGTTGGCATCGGCTTTCAGGAGCTCGATCGCCATGCGGATGCGGGCGAGGGGCGAGCGCAGCTCGTGGGAGGCGTTTGCGAGCAGCGTCTTGTGCGCGCCCACCAGCGCCTCGATCCGCGCCGCCGAGCGGTTGAAGCTCGCCGCGAGCGCGGCGACCTCGTCCCTGCCCTCGACCGTCACGCGCGCGCCGAGGTCGCCGCTGCCGAGCGCCTCGACGCTCGTGCGCAGCCGCTCGAGGCGGCGCGTCGCGCCGCGCACGACCGGATAGGCGCCCACCGCGACGCCGAGCGCGATCAGGCCAAGCGTGAAGTACAGCCCCCACGGCGCATACGGCGGTCGCTCGCGGCGCGGCAGGCGCGCGACGAGCCACCGGCCGTCCGGCAGCTCGAGGGTCCAGACGCGGCCCGGGTGCCAGGGCCCGCGCTGGCCGCGCGGCTCCACGCGCCGCGCCAGAAGATCCGGTCCGACCTGCGCGATGCGCGTCCCGTCGGGCGCGTAGAGCGCGATGTTGATGCGGCGGTGCGCCGCGAGTTGCTCGAGGGCGGCCTGCTGCGCGGCGCGCGGCTCGCTTGCCGGGGGCAGCGCGCCCTGCGCCACCTCGGCGGCGAGGTCGAGGCCGGGCGGGGGCGAGGCGGCGACGAGCTGGCGCCAGAGGAAGCCGGCCACGAGCACGAAGGCGACGAGGCTCGCAACGACCGTGAGATAGAGCTTGAGGTACAGGTGCCTCACCCGTCCGCGTCCTGAAGTCTTGCGAAGACGTAGCCCGCACCGCGCACCGTGATGATCCGGCGCGGCCGCTTCGGATCGTCCTCGATCGCCGCGCGGATGCGCGAGACGTGCACGTCGATCGAGCGGTCGAACGCCTCGAGCGGCTCGCCCTTCACGAGGTCCATCAGGGTCTCGCGCGAGAGCACCTTTCCGGCGTGCTCCGCCATCGCGACGAGGAGGGCGAACTGGTAGCTGGTGAGCGCCCGCTCGGCGCCGTCGAGCCGCACCGCGCGTGCGTCGCGGTCGATCTCGAGCCGGCCGAAGCGCAGGGCTCCGGCGCGCTTCTCCGGCACCCCCCGCCGGCGCAGGATCGCGCGCAGCCGGGCGAGGAGTTCGCGCGGCTCGAAGGGCTTTGGCAGGTAGTCGTCGGCGCCGAGCTCGAGTCCGACGATCCGGTCGGTCGGCTCGCCGCGCGCCGTGAGCATCAGGATCGGCACGTCCGAGGATGCCCGCACGCGCCGGCAGACCTCGAAACCGTCGCTGTCGGGCAGCATCACGTCGAGCACGAGCGCATCGAAGGGCTCGCGCCCGAGCGTCGCCAGCCCCTCGCCCGCAGTCCCGCGCACGCTCACGCGGAACCCGGATCCGGCGAGGTACTCGCGCACCATCGCCGCGAGGCGCTCGTCGTCCTCGATCATGAGGATGCGGTCGGTCATCGCGCGATTATCCCGTGCCCGCCGCGCGGCGATGAAAGGCGCCGCGGCCCGAGGGCCGCGGCGGAGGGTGCCGTCCGGCGCGAGGGGGGGCACGACGGACGGCGGAGGAGGTGGTTCAGCCGCGCTGACGGTGGCCGCGGCGCGACTTCATCTTCTCGGCGAGCTGCGCGCGCTGCTCGGGCGTGAGGACCTCGGCGACGTCGGCGAGCGACTGCACGAAGCGCCGCGACATCGCGTCGGCCGACTGGATCTCCTGCGCGCGGATCGCCTCGATCGCGGCGCGGTCGACGTTCGGCTTCGCGAGCAGTTCCATCACCGCGCGCCGCGCCTCGCGGTGCTTCTCGCGCAGGGGGGCCATCTCCTTCCGGGTGGCCTCGACGATCGCTGCGATCTTCTCGCGCTGCGCGTCGGTGGCGTTCACGTCCGCGAGCATCCAGCGCACCGAGGCGTCGGTGCGGCGCTTCACTGCTTCCGGATCCGTCTGCCCGCCGCGGTCCATGTGCCAGCCGCCGGGGCCGAAGCCGCCGCCGAAGCCGCCGCCGTGAGCGAACGCCTGCATGCCGATGCCCGCGCCGAGGCTGCCGACGAGGGCCGCGATGGCGATGCGCCGCCACGGGCGGCGGCGTGCCTGTCCGGATTCGTTGCTGTCCTGCCTCATGTCCTGCTCCTTGGTTGGTGCGCCTGCAACGGCAGGCGATGGAGCGCAGTCTGGCGGGCAGGCGTAACGCAGGTTTCTCGGCTGCGTAAAGTTGTGCAAAGCTGCGGGCGTGACCGATTCGCCGCTCCATTCGCCTCACGTGGTGATTCTCGGCTGCGGCTTCGGCGGCCTCGCCGCCGCGAAGGCGTTCGCCGCCGCGGAGGTGCGGGTCACCCTGGTCGACCGGGAGAACCATCACCTCTTCCAGCCGCTGCTCTACCAGGTCGCGACCGCCGGGCTCGCATCGGTGGCGATCGCGGCCCCCATCCGGCACATGTTCCGTCGCCAGCGCAATGTGACCACGCTGCTTGCCGAAGCGCGTGCCATCGACATCCCGGGGAAGCGGGTCGTGCTCGACGACGGCACGGCGATCGCGTACGACCACCTGATCGTGGCCACCGGCGCGACGCACAGCTACTTCGGGCACGACGAGTGGGCGCGCCTCGCGCCCGGGCTGAAGACCCTCGACGACGCGATGGAGATCCGCCGGCGCATCCTGCTCGCGTACGAGCGCGCCGAGCGCGCGACCGATCCGGCGGCGCAGCGGCGCCTGCTCGACTTCGTGGTCGTGGGCGGGGGCGCGACCGGCGTCGAGCTCGCCGGCACGCTCGCCGAGATCGCGCGCCACACGCTGCGCGACGAGTTCCGGCGCATCGACTCGCGCACCGCGCACGTCACGCTGATCGAGGCGACCGAGCGCGTGCTCCCGACCTACCCGGCGGAGCTGTCCGAGAAGGCGCGGCGCGAGCTCGAGCGCCTCGGCGTCGAGGTTCGGACCAGCACGCGCGTGACGCGGATCGACGACGACGGCGTGTGGCTCGGCGACCAGCGGCTCGCCGCGGGCACCGTGGTCTGGGCGGCCGGGATCGCCGCCTCGCCGCTCGGGCGCACCCTCGGCGTGCCGCTCGATCGTGCCGGCCGGGTGGCGGTCGCCCCGGATCTCTCGGTGCCGGACCACCCCGACGTGTTCGTGATCGGCGACCTCGCCACCGTCACGTGCGACGGCAAGCCGGTTCCCGGCATCGCGCCCGCCGCGAAGCAGATGGGCCGCCGTGCGGCGCGCAACGTCCTCGCGCGGATCGCGGGCCGGCCGACGCAGGCGTTCCGCTATGTCGACTACGGCTCGCTCGCGACGATCGGCCGCAACTCGGGCATCGCGGTCATCGGCCCGTTCAAGTTCTGGGGCCTGCCGGCGTGGCTGTTCTGGCTCTTCATCCACATCTACTTTCTGATCGGCTTCCGCAACCGGCTGATGGTGCTCGCCGACTGGGCGTGGTCGTACCTCACGTTCTCGCGCGTGGCGCGCATCGTCATGACCGGCGAGTCGCACAGGGCCTCGCGCTAGAACGGGCCGCGGCTCGGGGATCCTGCGCGCCCCGGGGCGGTTTGCTTGCAGGGGCGACGATCAGTGCAAGGGCAGCGCTGCGCCGCGCAAGAGCAGGGCGCACTCGGGGTCGGCCTCGTGCAGCTCGAGGAGCGACTGCTCGATCTTGCTCCAGTGCGGAGCGCCCTCCCGCACCGGGAGCCGGGACCTCAGCTTCTCCAGGCACCGGTGCATCTCGGGCTGGCACGTGGGCTCGGCGCTCCGGCCCATGACGTCGATCGCCGCGGCGCTGCCGAGCGCGAGCGGTCCGGCGACCAGCCAGATTGCGACGACCCATGGGTGGATGCGGTTCATGTCGCCAGCGTAAGCCCGGGCCGGCGCCGGGTCTGCGCACTGCCCCACCGCCAGAACGTGACTTCTTTACGCCAGCGGTGGACTATGATGGCTGCCCTTCGGGGAGGACCGCGCATGCTCTCCGTTGCAGATTCGCTGAAGGCGGTTTCGCTCTTCTCGGCGCTCACGGCGCAGGAGATCGCCACGCTCGCCGACGCGGCCACGGTACGCACCTTCGCCAGGAACGCCATCGTGATGACCGAGGGCGAGCGCAGCGACTCGCTCTACGTCGTTCTCTCGGGGCGCGTGAAGGTGTACGTCAGCGACGAGCACGGCAAGGACCTCGTGCTCAACGTCCAGGGCCCCGGGGAATACTTCGGCGAGCTGGCGCTCGACGAAGGGCCGCGCTCCGCGTCGGTGATGACGCTGGAGCCGTGCAAGCTCGCCGTGATCGCGAACGACGTGCTGCGCGAGTTTCTCACCGGCCATCCCGAGGCCGCCGTGCAGCTCGTGCGCGGCCTGATCGCCCGCGTCCGCCGCGCGACCGAGAGCCTCAAGGACCTCGCGCAGCTCGACGTGTACGGCCGCGTGGCCAAGCTCCTCCTCGAGCTCGCGCACGAGGCGGACGGCAGGCTGGTCATCGACCAGCGGCTCACGCACCAGGACATCGCCGACCGAGTGAGCGCCTCGCGCGAGATGGTCAGTCGCATCCTCAAGGACCTGACGACGGGCGGCTACCTCGCCAACGAGGGCGGCCGGATCGTCATTCAGCGCCGCCCGCCCCGCGCCTGGTGACCGGGGCGCGCGCCCAATGAAAAAGCCCGGCCGGAGCCGGGCTTCAGAGGCGTTGCGTGCCTCAGTTGGGCGAGACACCGCCGGTGCCGAGGGCGAAGAACGCGTCTTCCGCGCTCGCCGACGGGGCGCCCGCGTCGCGCACGAAATGCGTGATGTCGACGCCTTCGGTGCGGCTGGGCATGAGGTCCAGACCGTCCTCGTTCGACGCGGTGGCGAACGGCGCGGCAGCGGAAAGAACGATCGCGGTCAGCAGAGCAGCAAGCTTCTTCATGGCGGTACTCCTTTTCCTGGGTTGGGGGTGGTCTCAGCGTCCTTCGATCCGGAAACCCTTCCAGCGAAGCGCTGACGAGTGCATCGTCGCGCTTTGCCCGCAGGAAAGCCGTGAACGGCTGCGGCCGGATTCTGTGATCCATGCACGTCGGCCGGCCGTTCGGGTCAGGCCGCGCTCCGGGTAGAGCCGGTGCGCCGTTCTTCGGGCGCGGAGAGCGCCGCCGGGCCGCCGTGCGCGCCGACGCTTGTCGCTAGAATCCCGACCGTCTCGAGCCTGTCCCCGATCCGATGCCTCATTCCAATGCGTGGCGCCTGCTCTCGCAGGCCAAGGTTCCGGTCCTGATGGCGGCGCTCGTCGTCCTGCTCGTCGTGTTCGCGCTCGCCGCGAACGATCGCCGCCAGTGCCGCGAGGCCTGCCTCAAGGCCGGGCACGCCGATTACAGCTACAAGCGAGAGCGGTTCGGCGAGCCGACCTGCGACTGCATCACGCGCGACGGGCGGACGGTGGCGGCGCCTCAGACCGCGCGCTGATCGGGTCGCGTCGAGCGAAACGGAGGGTCGTGCATGGAGCGGGCCGATGCCCGGGTGCCGTTCGGCGTCACCGGGGTCGTGGGGCCCGACCGCGGCGGAGGCGCTGGTCGAGGCGCCCGGCGGCTCGCACGCACCTCGCGGCGCGTGAAGCGGTCGCTCAGATTCCCATGCAGAGGTACTTCACCTCGAGGTAGTCCTCGATCCCGTACTTCGAGCCTTCGCGGCCCAGGCCTGATTCCTTCACGCCGCCGAACGGGGCCTCGGCCGTGGAGATGAGGCCGGTGTTGATCCCCACCATGCCCGACTCGAGCCCTTCGGCGACGCGCCACACGCGGCCGAGGTCGCGGGCGTAGAAGTACGCCGCGAGCCCGAACTCGGTGTCATTCGCGAGCCGGATCGCCTCCTCGTCGGACTTGAAGCGGAAGAGGGGCGCCACCGGGCCGAAGGTTTCCTCTTTCGTGACCTTCATGCTCGGGTCGACGTTCGCCAGGATCGTGGGCTCGTAGAAGAGCCCGCCGAGCGCGTGGCGCTTGCCGCCCACGACGACCTTGGCGCCCTTCGCCACCGCGTCGGCCACGTGCTCCTCGACCTTCTTCACCGCCGCCTCGTCGATCAGGGGGCCGATCGTCACGCCCGGTTCCAGGCCGTTGCCGACCTTGAACTTCGCCACCCGCTCGGCGAGCTTTGCGGCGAACGCGTCGTAGACCTTGTCCTGGACCAGGATCCGGTTGGCGCACACGCAGGTCTGGCCGGCGTTGCGGTACTTCGAGGCGATCGCCCCCTCGGCGGCCGCGTCCAGGTCGGCGTCGTCGAACACGAGGAACGGCGCGTTGCCGCCGAGCTCCATCGAGACCTTCTTCACCGTTGCGGCCGCCTGGGCGATGAGCTTCTTCCCCACCTCGGTCGAGCCGGTAAAGGTCACCTTGCGCACGAGCGGGTTGGCGGTCATCTCGCCGCCGATGGCGACTGCGCCGCCCGTCACGACGCTGAACACGCCCTTCGGCACGCCGGCGCGCGCCGCGAGCTCGGCGAGCGCGAGCGCGGAGAACGGCGTCGACGAGGCGGGCTTCGACACCATCGTGCAGCCCACCGCGAGCGCCGGGCCGACCTTGCGCGTGATCATGGCCGCCGGGAAGTTCCACGGCGTGATCGCCGCGCACACGCCCACCGGCTGCTTGATGACCACGATGCGCTTGTCGGCCTGGTGCGCCGGGATCGTGTCGCCGTAGACGCGCCGCGCCTCTTCCGCGAACCATTCGATGAACGAGGCTGCGTAGGCGATCTCGCCGCGCGATTCGACGAGCGGCTTGCCCTGCTCCGCGGTCATGATGACGGCGAGGTCCTCCTGGTTCGCGATCATCAGCTCCGCCCACTTCCGGAGGACGACCGAGCGCTCCTTCGCCGTCTTCGCGCGCCACGCCGGCCACGCCGCGTTCGCCGCCTCGATCGCGCGGCGCGTCTCGGCGGCGCCCATGCTCGGGACCGTCCCGAGCACTTCGCCGGTGGCGGGATTGGTGACCGCGAGGGTCTTGCCGCCGTCGGCGTCGATCCACGTGCCGTCGACGTAGCACTGCTGGCGGAAGAGGCTGCGGTCCTTCAGGTTGAGCGAGGCGAGATCGGTCGGGGCGTTCATGTCGGTCTCCCGGGAGAGCGCTGCGGAGAACGCCGATTCTACGCCGGCGGCTGTGCAACAATCCCGCCGCTCATGGACACGCCCGCCCGCATCCGGGACCTGCTCGCCGCGCTCGCGCACGAAGCCGGGCGCGCCGCGCTCGCCGGCGTCGGCAACAATCTCCTCGACCAGGATGCGCGCGCCGCGGGCGACATCGCGCGGGTGATCGCGGGCGCGCGGCGATTCCTCGAGCCGGGTCTCGCGAGCACGTGAGCGGAGCCGACATCGTCGCCATCGGCGAGCCGATGGTCGAGTTCAACCAGACGAAGCCCGGCGACCCGCACTACCTCCAGGGGTTCGGCGGCGACTCGTCGAACATGATCATCGCGGCGGCGCGCTCCGGCGCGCGCGCCGCCTACTTCAGCCGCCTCGGCGACGACGAGTTCGGCCGCATGCTTCTCAAGCTGTGGAAGGCGGAGGGCGTCGATGCGTCGGGCGTCGGTATCGACCCGCAGGCGCACACCGGCGTCTATTTCGTGTCCCACGGCGTTCAGGGCCACGTGTTCAGCTACCTGCGTGCGGGCTCGGCCGCGAGCCGGATGCGGCCTGCGGACCTGCCGCTCGACGCGATCCGCGCCGCGCGGTTCGTGCACGCCTCGGGTATCAGCATGGGCATCTCGGCGAACGCGTCGGACACGGTGCTCGCCGCGTTCGAAGCCGCGCGTGCCGGGGGCGCGCGAGTCTCGTTCGATTCCAACCTGCGCCTCAAGCTCTGGCCGATCGCGCGCGCGCGCGATGATCGGCACTGCGGCCGGACTCGCGGACTACTTTTTCCCGAGCATCGAGGACGCCCGTGCCTTGAGCGGGTTCGATTCCGTGGAGGCGAACATCGACTGGGCGCACCGCTTGGGCGCGCGGACCGTGTTCCTCAAGCTCGGACCGGAAGGCGTGATCGTCAGCGACGGCGCGCGGCGCGAGCGCGTCGCCGGGCACAAGGTGGCCGCGGTCGATGCGACCGGAGCCGGGGACTGCTTCTGCGGCGCGGCGCTGGCGCGGTTGTGCGCGGGCGAGGACGCGTTCGCGGCCGCGCGTTATGCGAACGCCGCCGCGGCGCTCGCGACGACCGGTTTCGGCGCGGTCGCGCCGCTGCCGCGCTCCGAGGCGGTGCGGGCGTTGCTCGCCGCGCCGGTATGATTGGCGCGGTGAAGCTCGGCCTGCCCGATCTCTCGAAGGCGTTCGACGCCGGACTGCTGAAGACCGTCGAGGCGCTGCTGCGTGCGGGGCAGTTCAACCGCGTCGCCAACCTCGTCGCGGCGAGCGAGCCGCTCGCGACGTTCGCGCTCGCCCGGATGCGCGACATCGTCGGCGACCCGCTGCTCGTGGCCCGGGACGGCGGACTGCAGCTCACCCGTCGCGCCCAGCGCCTGGCCGCCCCCTTCCGTGACCTGCTCGAGCGCATCGGCGAGGTGCTCGCGGGCCGCGACGTCTTCGATCCCGCGTTCTGCGACCAGACCTTCCGCCTGGCGGCGAGCGACTACGCGTCGTTCACCGTTGGCCCGGCGCTCGTTCGCGCGCTCGCCGAGGCGGCGCCGCGCGCCGCCCTTTCGTTCGAGTCGTTCGAGCCCGCGGTCGCACGACGAAGCCTGGAGCGCGGCGAGATCGATCTCGTGGTGGCGACGCCGCTGCGGGGCGGGGCGGGCGGGCTGCGCACCGAGACGCTCTTCGCGGAGCGCTTCGCCTGCATCGCGGCGCGCAATCATCCGCGCGTCGCGAAACGGCTGACCGCGACCGCCTACGCCGCGGAGCGTCACGTCGTCATTCGCGCCGCAGCTGGCGCGGCGCGCGCCGATCCCGCGCTCGCAGACCCCGGCCGCAAGCGCCGCGCCGGCGCCACGGTTGCCCACTTTCTGCTCGTGCCGGCGATCGTGGCGGAATCGGAGCTGATCGCGACGCTGCCCGAGCGGGTCGCCGAACGCTTCGCGGTGCAGTATCCGCTCGTCGTTCACCGCTCCCCGGTGCGACCCGCGGGCTTCACGCTCGCGCTGACCTGGAGCGCGCGCAGCGAGGACGAGCCCGCACAGCGCTGGCTGCGCGAGGTCGTGGCGGCGGCCGCCGCCGAGACCTGAAGGACGTGCGGCTCAGGACAGGGTGACGGGCAGGTGTCGCAGGCCGCGGAACCGCACCCGGCGGTCGCGTTCGGGCTCGCCGTCGAGGGCGATTCTCGGAAAGCGCGCGATTAGCCGCGCGAAAGCGATGCGGCCTTCGACGCGCGCGACGTTCATGCCCGCGCACGCGTGGTCGCCATGGCCGAACGCGACGTGGCGGTTCGGCTTGCGGCCGACGTCGAGTCGGTCGGGGTCGGGGAACTGCGCCGGGTCGCGGTTCGCCGCGCCGACGCCGAGCGTCACGAACGTGCCCGCGGGAAAGCGCTTGCCGCCGACTTCGAACGGGGCGGTCATCACGCGATTGTTGAGCTGGAGCGGGCTCTCGAACCGCAGCAGCTCTTCCACCGCGGTGGTCACGAGCGCGGGCTCGCGCGCGAGCCGCTCGAGCTCGCCGCGATGGACGAGCAGCGCGTGCATCCCGTTGCCGATGAGGTTCGTGGTCGTCTCGTGCCCGGCGTTCAGGAGGAAGATGCATTGGTGCATCAGCTCCTTCTCGGTGAGGCGCGCGCCGTCCGGCTCGCCCTCGATGAGGCGGGTGAGGACATCCGCGTCGGGATCGCCCGGCGCCTTGCGGCGCGCCGCGATCAGCCGCTCGAGATAGTCCAGGAACTCGCGCACCGCGCGGTTGCCGCGCTCGAGGATGTCGGGGCCCGGCGCCGGCTCGAGCGCCGAAAGGATCGCGAGCGACCAGCCGCGCAGCGGCCCGCGCTCGTCGCGCGGCACGTCGAGGAGGTTGCCGATCACCTCGATCGGGATCTGCGCCGCGAAATCGTCGATCAGGTCGACCTGCGGCTTGTCCGCCATCCGGTCGAGCAGCGCGTCGACGAGCGCCGCGAGCCCCGGCTCCATCCGCGCGATCGCCTTCTGGTTCACCGCGCCCATGATCAGGCGCCGCACTCGGGTGTGGAGCGGCGGGTCGTTGAAGACGAGGCTCGTCGTGTGGTGCTCGTACAGCAGGCCGTCGCCGAGCCTCGGCCTGAATTCGATCTTCTTGTCGGAGCTCGCGCGCGGGTCGCGGTAGATGGCGACGACGTCCTCGTAGCGCGTGAGGAAGATCGAGCCGGGCGCCAGCTCGTGCACCGGGTCGTGGGCGCGGAGCGCCGCGTAGTAGGGATACGGGTCGTCGATGAAGTCGGGCGGGACCTCCGTCAGCCGGAACGCGCGCGCCTCGTCGACTGACAGGCGCACTCAGAACGTCCCGGGGTAGGCGCCGCCGTCGATCAGGAGGTTCTGCCCGACGACGAAGCCTGCCTGCGCGCTGCAGAGGTAGGCGCACGCGTCGCCGAACTCCGCCGGGTCGCCGATGCGCAGCGCGGGGATCGTCTTCGTGCGCGCCTCCTTGAGGCTCTCGGGCGAGACGCCCTGCTTCTTGGCGTTGAACTCGAAGTTCGACGTCAGCCGGTCGGTGAGAAACGCGCCCGGGAGGAGGTTGTTGATCGTCACGTTGTGGCGCGCCACCTGGCGCGACAGCCCGGCGACGAAGCCGGTGAGGCCGGTGCGCGCGCCGTTCGACATGCCGAGCTCCGGGATCGGGAGCTTCACCGCGCCGGAGGTGATGTTCACGATCCGCCCGAACTTCCGCGCGATCATCGGGTCGATCGTCGCCTTGATCAGCTCGATCGGCGTGAGCATGTTGGCGTCGAGCGCCCTGATCCAGTCCTCGCGCGACCAGTTGCGGAAGTCGCCCGGCGGCGGCCCGCCGGCGTTGTTGACCAGGATGTCCGGCTGCGGGCAGGCCGCCAGGAGCTGCGCGCGCCCTTCGGCGGTGGTGACGTCGAGCGCGAGCGCGTTCACCTTCACGCCGAAGGCTTTGCGGATGTCCGCGGCCGCCTGCTCGAGCGCCTCCTTTCCGCGCGCGCAGATGGTGAGATCGACGCCTTCGCGCGCGAGCGACCAGGCGCACGCCCGGCCGAGGCCCTTGCTCGCGGCGCAGACGATGGCGGTCCTGCCCCTGATGCCGAGATCCATGCCGACTCCTGAATGGTTGGTCGCTACCGACGCTTGCCGCCGAGGATCGAGCCGAGAATGCCGCGCGTGATCTCGCGCCCGAGCGAGGAGCCCACCGAGCGCGCGGCGCTCTTTGCCGCCGCGTCGAGGATGCCCGGCTTCTTGCCGCCGCGCGGACCGGTCGAGCCGAGCAGCACGTCGGAGAGAACGTCCATGATGCCGCCGCTCTGCTGAGCCTCGGCGGGTGCGCCCTTCCCGCCGGCGGCGGCCGGCTCCGTCGGGCCGGCCGCGGCCTGCAGCTTCTCGAACGCCGACTCGCGGTCCACGGCCTTCTCGTAGTGGCCGGCGACGAGCGAGGACGCGACGATCTTCTTGCGCTCCTCCGGCGTGATCGGGCCGATCTTCGAGTGCGGCGGGGCGATGAACGCCCGCTCGACCACGCCGGGGCGCCCCTTCTCATCGAGCAGCGACACGAGCGCCTCGCCGACCCCGAGCTCCGTGATCGCCTTCTCGGTGTCGATCTTGGGGTTCTGACGCAGCGTCTGCGCCGCGGTCTTCACCGCCTTCTGGTCCTTCGGGGTGAAGGCGCGCAGCGCGTGCTGCACGCGGTTGCCGAGCTGGCCGAGGACGCTCTCCGGGATGTCGAGCGGGTTCTGGGTCGCCAAGTAGACCCCGACGCCCTTGGAGCGGATCAGGCGCACCACCTGCTCGACCTTCTCCACCAGCGCCTTCGGAGCGTCGTTGAAGAGAAGGTGCGCCTCGTCGAAGAAGAAGACCATCTTCGGCTTGTCCGCATCGCCGACCTCGGGCAGGTTCTCGAACAGCTCCGCGAGCATCCACAGCAGAAACGTCGAATAGAGCTTCGGCGCGTTCATCAGCTTGTCGGCGGCGAGCACGTTGACCATGCCGCGACCCTTGCCGTCGGTCTGCATCAGGTCGGCGATGTCGAGCATCGGCTCGCCGAAGAACC
>CAZIXQ010000079.1:0-14248 GCA_964543155.1 uncultured Enterobacteriaceae bacterium | reverse complement strand
GAGCGCTTCGTTGCGGTACTGCGCGAGGTCGCTCTCGGCCGCGCGCACGAAGTAGGCGTCCTCGTGCGGGTCGAGCGACGCGTAGAACGCGAGCAGCCGCTCCTCGTAGCCCGCGGTGCCGCGCGCGCGCTGGAGCGCGGCGTGGCTCTCCGCGATGGCGCGCTTGTGCGCGAGCTCGCGCGCAGCCGGCTCCGCCCACGCGCCGGTGATCATCTTCTGCAGGCCGGCGAACGCGAGGCCCGCGTCGCCCTGCCGCCAGGCTTCGGAGACGGCGCCGTACTGGCGCACGACCTCCGCGGGCGGGAACCGCCCGCTCGCGGCGAGCGCGCGGAACTTCGCCTGGAAGGGCGGCGTCGAGAAGCGAACGCCGGTGAGGAGCGCGATCGGCCGGCCGAGGCGGCCCGCACGCGGCTCGGCGTCGATCTCGAGATACCGGCGCAGGTCGGCGCGCAGCGCCTCGAGACCGGCGAGCCGGGGATACTTCTCCGCGTAGTCCCTGAAGAGCGCCTCGAGCGCCGCCGGGGTGTCGCGCTCGAGCTCGGCGGCGATCGCGGCCTTCAGGCGCTCGATCGCGGCGAGGTAGACCGATTCGTCGTTCTGCAGCCGGCGCAGGCGGCTGAGCGTCTCGGCGTACGCGTCCCGGAACTCCGGGACGTAGGCGGCGACCGTGGCGAGCGCGCGCTGGTGCCGCGGCGTGTCGTCGTTCCAGCGCTTCACGATCCGGCGCAGCTTCTCCTCGTCGGCGAAGATCCGGATCGGCGCGTCCACGCCGCCGCGCCCGGCGACGAACGCCTGGAGCTCGGCGATCCACTCGAGCTCGTCGAGCAGCGGCTGCACGTCGGCGTTGCGCGCGCCGAGCCGCTGCGCCGCGGCGAGCGCCGCGCGCGCGCGATCGAAATCGCCCGCCTCCAGCAGGCGCCACCAGCCCGGCACGTGCCCCTTGAGCAGCGCCTCGGTCCCGAGCGCCCTGATCTCCGCGCTGTCGGGGTGCGCGGCGAGATGCGCGTCGGCGGCCACCGCGGCCTGCGCGTACTCGCCGCGCGCGAAGAGAGCCTTCACCTCGCGCTCCGATGCGTCCCACAGGTAGAGCGTCAGCGCGAAAGTCGCGAGGACTGCCGCGACCGCCGCACCCCACCGGACGAGGCCCCGCATGGCGGCGCGCTCGCTGCCCGCGAAGACCTTCGCCAGCTCGGCGACGAGGCGCGCGAACCGGCCCCGCTTGCGCCGCGTCTCCGGATCCGGGTCGGCCGCCGCGGCAACGCCGGGCGCCGGTTCGTCGTCGGCCGCCTGCGGCTGCGCGGACGGCTCCACGCAGAAGATGTCGAGGAACGAGGCCGGAGCGGTCATGAAGGTCGTGCGCTCCGGGTTGGCGGCGTCGACCGCGGGGCCGGCCGGGATCGCGTCCTCCTTGGTGAGCGTCGCCTCGTCGGCGGACCGCTCGAGCTTCACCTCGTACTGGAACCGGTTCCCGCCGAACCCCACCACTGCGCCGTCCTCGAGCGCGACCGCGTGCTCCGCCAGCCGCCGCCCGTTCACGAACGTGCCGTTGCGGCTTCCCAGGTCCTCGACGAAGGGGGTCGCGCCCTTGACGAAGATGTGCGCGTGGCGGCGCGACAGGTAGCCGACCTCGTGCGGATAGCGGTCCTGGTAGCGCGAGAACGTGCTGTCCGACTTGCCGACGAGGAACGGGAACTGGCCGAGCACGATCGGCTGCAGGCCGGCGTCGGCATGGACCGGCGTGAGCGTGAGGCTCAGGAGCCGCGCGGCGCCGCGCGGCGCACGCGCGCGCGGCACGAGCTGCACCCGGTAGGCGAGCGTCCCGCCGAGGAGGAGCTCGTCGGCGTTGCCGAGCCGGGCGGGCTTCTCGCGCACCGGGACGCCGTTCACCGTCGTGCCGTTGCTGCTCTCCAGGTCGGCGACGTAGGCGGCGCCGTCCTCGACGAAGATCCTGGCGTGCCGGCGCGACAGGCTCGCCACGAGGCGAGCGTCGTACGCGGCGAACGGCGGCTCGGCCCGCCCGATGGCGAAGAGCGCGTCCGCGATGCGGATCTCGCCGAGCTCCGGGTGCGAGATCGGCCACAGGACGACATCGAACGCCTGGGACGCGGGGCCGCGCAGGTCGGTCGTCGGGGCCGCGGCGGCCCCCGCCGGCTTACTTGCCTTCGCTGCGGGCATCGTTGCTCTCGTTGCGCACGTCGGCCGGCGGCCAGCCGCCGCCGAGCGCCTTGTAGAGGGTCACCGTGTCGGCGAGGATCTGCTGATGGTTGGCGAGCAGCGCGAGCTCGGCCGCGAGCAGCTGCCGCTCGGTCTCGAACACCTCGAGCTGCGAGACGATCCCCGCCGCGAGCTGCGCCCGGACCTCGCGCGCGACGAGCTTCAGCTGGCTCGACTGCTGCACGAGCTCCGCGCGCTGGCGCTTGCGCGCGGCAAGGCTCGTGAGCGCGTTCTCGACTTCCTCGAAGGCGACCATGACGGTGCGCCGGTACTCCGCCGCGACCGCTTCGGTCTGGGCCTCGGTCGTCTTGATGCGGGCCTTGATCCCCGGGTCGAACAGCGGGATGTTGATGCTCGGCAGGAAGCTGAGCGTGAAGGACTTCATCAGGTCGCCGAGGGCGAGGCTCGCGGTTCCCGCGCGCCCGGTCAGCTGGATCGACGGCAGCTGCGCGAGCTTGGCCTGGCCGGCGAGGTCGTAGCCCTGCAGCACGCGGTACTCGGCCGCGACGATGTCGGGCCGGCGCGCGAGCAGCTGCGAAGGCAGGCCCGCGGGCACCTCCGGCAGGCGCACCCGGCCCTGCAGCCGCCCGGCAGGGAGCTTCTGCCCGCCCGCCGGCACGCCGGTCAGGGTCGCGAGCGCATTCTCGGCAAGGTCGCGCGCGCGCTCGAGCTCGAGCAGGCCGTCGGTCAGGCGGTTGATCTCCGCGCGCTGGCGCACGACCTGGGTCCGCGGCGCGAGCCCGTGCGCGAGCTGCGCCTCGTAGATCGCGAGGATCGCCCGGTTGCGGTCGAGCGCCTTGCGGCTCTCCACGATCTGCTCGTCGAGCTGGAGGATCTGGAAGTACGTGGTCGAGACCGCGGCGACCAGCGTCAGGTAGCCCGCGCGCCAGTCGGCCTCGGTCGCGCGGAACTCCGCCGTCTGCGCCTGGACGCCCTTCTCGAACTTGCCCCAGATGTCGAGCTCCCAGCTCACCTGGGTGCCGAGGTCGTAGCGCTGCGAGGTCTTGCGCCCGGTGGACTTCTCGAAGATCGCCCCGGCGCCGACGTCGACGATCGGCATGCCGCCCGCCTTGGCCTCGCCGATCAGCGCGCCGGCGACCTGCGTCCGCGCCGCGAGCACCTTCAGGTCGAAGTTCCCCGCGATCGCTTTCGCCACCAGCGCGTCGAGCGTGGGGTCGCCGAACGCCTGCCACCAGTCCGGGACGATCGTTTCGGACGCGGAGACCCGCGCGCCCGGTCCGGACCACGACGCCTTGGTCGGCGCGTCGGGACGCTGGAACGCCGGGCCGGCGAGATCGGCGCAGCCCGCGAGGGCGGCAGGCAGAAGCGCGGCGAGCAGCAGACCGCGAATGGCGGGGCCCGCGCAGCGACGAACTCGATCGGCGGTCATCGTCTCTACCTGGCGCACGGGTGCGGAACTGAGATGCAGCGAATCTACCCAGCCGCGCCGCCGCGCCGGCGTCGCGGATTACCGCGCGACGCGCGACTTATTCACCACCGCCCCACTGGAGGAATTGCGGCGCGGGATCGCGCCGGGGAAAGCGGAGAGCCGCACCTGCAGGGGGCGGTACCCCCTCCAGGTGCGGCTCTCGCGCTGCGCCGGGCCGCGCGGCCCGCAGGCCGCACGGCTCGACGTGCGTGCAGCACACCTACGCGGTCTGGCCGAGCAGCGCCAGCGAGTTCGCGATCGCGGCGGTGTTGATCCCGACGCTGGTGTAGTTCTGCGGCATCGACGGGGCGTTCACAGCGGCGACGGGGCTCGCGAAGTTCAGAAGCCCGGCCTGCGACACATACTGGCCGCCCTGAATGCCGACGTTGAAACCACCGCGCACCGCGGCGAGCTCTTTGCGGGACAGCTCCTTGCTGACTTCCAGATCCTTGATGAACATGACAGCTCTCCTAGAGGTTGAGTTGAAAAAGCATCCGTGCTTCACGTTGAGCATGTTTCCGTGCTCGCCGACCCTTACAGCACGCGGCGTGCCAGGCGCGCGCGGCGCGGCGCGGATCGCGCCGTAACCGTCTGTGTCGACTTGGGATATCGACGACGCGCGAGGTGTCGCGAAGGGATGCAGCGGTCCGTGGCGCTGGTGGGCGGACGCCAACAGAATCTCGCGTCTTGTTGGACCGCACGCAACACCGACTCCGCGGCACCGGCCGGCGTCGCACCGTCGCACGACCCGCGACGCAGGCGGGTTGCCCCGGGGAAAGCGTTCGTATTACCATGCTTTTTCGAGTAATACCGGAGCCTCGGATGGCCGTTCACGTTACCTCCAAGGGCCAGGTCACCATCCCCAAGCGGGTCCGCGAGCTGCTCGGGATCCAGACTGGCAGCGCGGTCGAGTTCCACGTCGATCCCGACGGCCGGGTCACGTTGCGCGGGGTCGGGCGGCCGCGCCGGATCAAGAGCCGCTTCGCACGGCTGCGCGGCGCCGCGACCGTGCGCATGCGAACCGAGGAGATCATGGCCCTGACCCGCGGCGAGGACTGAACCCTGGTTCTGGTCGACACCAATGTCGTCCTCGACGTGGTGCAGGACGACCCCGTCTGGGCGGAGTGGTCGCAGCATCAGCTCGACGCCTGGGCGGTTCGCGACGAGCTCGGCATCAACGCGGTGATCTACGCAGAGCTGTCCATCGCCTACGCCCGCATCGAGGAGCTGGAGAACACCGTCGACACCGCGCGGCTGCACCTCCTGGAGATCCCGCGCGAAGCGCTGTTCCTCGCCGGCAAGGCCTTCCTCGCCTACCGGAAGCAGGGGGGCACGAGAACGGGCGTGTTGCCGGATTTCTTCATCGGCGCGCATGCGGCAGTCATGCAGCTGCCGCTCCTGACGCGCGAGGGGGCGCGCTATCGCACGTACTTTCCGGGCGTCGTGCTGATCACGCCGGAGGTCTAGCGGGCTGTCGGGCGCTTGCTCACGCTTCGGAAGTCACGATCACGCGCGCGTCGACGAGCGCACGGATCGCCGCCGCGTCGTAACCCAGCTCCGCGAGCAGCGCTCGCGTATGGCTCCCCGGCGCCGGCGGATCGAGCCGCGCGCCGAAGCGCCGCCCGTCCATCTCGAACGGCAGCGTCGGCACCCTGGTCGTCCGGCCGTCGGCAAGCCGGATCCCGGTCAGCCCGCCCGAGCCGTTGAGGTGGGGATCGTCGAAGAGCTGCTCGGGCCGGGTGATCGGCGCGAACGGCAGCCCCGCCTGCTCGCACGCGGCCATCAGCGCGGCCTTCGTCATCTGGCCGAAGCGCTCGCGCACCCGCGGCATGATCCGCTCGCGGGCGTGCACGCGCTGGTTGTTCGCCGCGAGCGCCGGGTCGGCGCCGAGATCCGCGAGCCCGAAGGCCGCGCAGAACGCCTTCCACTGCGAGTCGCTCACCACGCCGACGAACACCTGCTCGCCGTCGGCGGTGTCGAACACGTCGTAGATCGCCCACGCGGAGAGCCGCGCGGGCATCGGCGCCGCGGGCTTGCCGGTGACCGCGTACTGCATCATGTGCTGGGCGACGAGGTAGATGTTGTTCTCGAACAGGCCCGACTGCACGAACTGCCCCTGCCCGCTCTGCGCGCGCTCGTGCAGCGCCGCGAGGATCGCGATCGCGCCGAACATCCCGCCCATCACGTCGTTCACCGACGCGCCCGCGCGCAGCGGGCGCCCCGGCGGGCCGGTCATGTACGCGAGCCCGCCCATCATCTGCACCACCTCGTCGAGCGCGGTGCGGTGCTCGTACGGGCCGGGCAGGAAGCCCTTCAGCGAGCAGTAGACGACGTCGGGCTTCAGCGCCTTCACGTCCGCGTAGCCGAGCCCGAGCTTCTCCATCGCGCCGGGGCGGAAGTTCTCCGTCACGACGTCGGCGGTGGCGAGGAGCTTCCGGACGATCGCCATGCCCTCCGCCGACTTCATGTCCACCGCGAGGCTCTTCTTGTTGCGGTTGTAGGTCGGCCAGTAGCCGGCGCCCGAGCCGGTCAGCCGCCGCGTGTTGTCGCCGTCCGGGGTCGGCTCGATCTTGATCACCTCCGCGCCGAGGTCGCCGAGCACCAGGCCGCACGAGGGGCCCATGACCATGTGGACGAACTCGACGACGCGCAATCCCGCCAGCGGCAGCCTCATGCGGCGGCCTTGCCCTTCGCGGCGTATGCGAATCCCTTGGTGAGCCCCGCGTCCGGCACGTGCCCGTAGAGCGGCTCGCCCGGCAGCGCGCGCTCGACGATCGCGCGCGCGGCGACGAGCTTCTCGATGTCGATCCCGGTGGAGAGGCCCATCGACTCGAGCATGAACACGAGGTCCTCGGTGACGATGTTGCCGGTCGCGCCGGGCGCGTACGGGCAGCCGCCGATGCCGCCCTGCGACGCGTCGAACGTCGTCACCCCCGCGTCGAGCGCCGCGACCACGTTGGCGAGCCCCTGCCCGCGGGTGTTGTGGAGGTGCGCGCCGCCGACCCGCTCGCGCCCGATCTCGCGCGCGAGCCGCGCGAACATGCGCTTCACCTGCGCGGGATTGCCGTAGCCGGTGGTGTCGGAGAGACCGACCGCATCGGCCCCCGCGCGCGCGAGGCGCGTCGCGATCTCCATCACCCAGTCCTCCGACACCCGGCCTTCCATCGTGCAGCCGAACGCGGTGGCGACGTTCGCCTCGACGCCGACGCGCTCGCCGGGCGGCAGGCGCTCGCGCAGGGCGCACACGCGCGCGACCTCCTCGATCGCCTCCTCCGGGGTCCGGCGCAGGTTGGCCTGCGAATGCTGGCGCGACGCGGAGATCGGCAGCGTCAGCTTGTGCGCGCCCGCGGCGATCGCGCGCTCGGCGCCCTTGAGGTTGGGGACGAGCGCGAGCACGGTGAGGCCGGCGATCCGGCGCGACTCCCGCACCACCTCCTCCGCGTCGGCCATCTGCGGCAGGAGCTTCGGCGGCACGAACGAGCCGACCTCGATCTCGGCGATCCCGGCCGCGGCGAGCGCGCGGATCCACTCGAGCTTCGCGGCGGTCGGCATCGTGCGCTTGACGCTCTGCAACCCGTCGCGCGGGCCCACCTCGCTGATCAGGACGTCCGTCGCGGGCATGCGGCGAGTTAACCGCCGCGCGGCGGTCCCGTCAAGCGCGGGTAAACTCCGCGCCTGCCCGCGCAATGCTCAAGCCCACGCCCTTCCACCCGCGCACCGCCGCGCTGTGCCAGAGCCACGCCTGGCGGCGCTGGGCCGGGCACGTCGTCGCGAGCTCGTACGCGCTCTCGCACGAGCGCGAGTACCACGCGATCCGCGGCGCGGCCGCCCTCTTCGACGTCTCGCCGCTGTACAAGTATCTCGTTCGCGGACGCGACGCGGCGCGCCTCCTCGACCGCGTGGCGACCCACGACCTCGGCGGCCTCGCGCCCGGCCAGGTGCGCTACACGCCCTGGTGCGACGCGCGCGGCAAGGTCCTCGACGACGGCACGATCGCGCGCCTCGACGAGACGACGTTCCGTCTGACCGCGGCCGAGCCCAACCTGCGCTGGCTGCAGGACAACGCGCACGGCTTCGACGTCACGGTCGAGGACGTTTCGGCCGCGACCGCCGCGCTGGCGCTGCAGGGCCCCAACGCGCGCGCGATCCTGCAGCGCCTGTGCGACCGCGACGTGGGCGCGCTGAAGTACTTCCGGGTCATGGCAGCGCGGCTCGGCGGCACGCCGGTCACGATCTCGCGCACCGGCTACACCGGCGACCTCGGCTACGAGCTGTGGCTCGCGCCCGACGACGCGCTCCCGCTCTGGGACGCGCTGATCGCGGCCGGCACCCCGTACGGCCTTGCGCCCGCCGGCATCCTCGCGCTCGACGTCGCGCGCATCGAGGCCGGGCTCCTGCTCCTCGACGTGGACTACGTGCCGGCGAACCGGGCGCTGGTCGACACCCAGACCTCCTCGCCGTACGAGCTCGACCTCGGCTGGACGGTGAAGCTCGACAAGCCGCAGTTCGTCGGCAAGCGCGCGCTCGCCGCCGAGGCGCGCGCCGGGCCCGCGTGGAAGTTCGTCGGCATCCAGGTCGAGTGGCCCTCGTTCGAGCGGCTCTTCACCGCCGTCGGCCTCGCCCCGCGCGTGCCGCTCGCCGCGTGGCGCACGAGCGTGCCGCTGTATTCCGGCGGCGAGCAGGCCGGGTACGCCACGAGCGGCGTGTGGTCGCCGCTGCTCAAGGCCTACGTCGCGCTCGCGCACGTGCGCTCGCGCTGGGCCGCCGAGGGCACCGCGCTCGAGATGGAAGTCACCGTCGAGCACCGGCGCCAGCGCGCCGCCGCGCGCGTCGTGAAGAAGCCCTTCTTCGACCCGGCGCGCAAGCGCGCGTGACCGTGGCGAACGCCTACGACGCGATCGTGATCGGCGGGGGCCACAACGGCCTGGTCGCCGCCGCGTACCTCGCGCGCGCCGGCCGTCGGGTCGTCGTGCTCGAGCGGCGCGAGCGCGTCGGCGGGGCCGCGTACAGCGAAGAGGCGCTTCCCGGCTTCACCTTCTCGGTCTTCTCGTACGTGGTGAGCCTGCTGCGGCCGGAGATCATCCGCGACCTCGACCTCCCGCGCCACGGCCTCCACGTCCTGCCGCTCGAGAGCACGCTCACGCCGCTGCCGAACGGCGACTCCCTCACGCAGTGGAACGACCACGACCAGAACCGGCGCGAGCTGGCGCGCCACAGCCTGCGCGACGCCGAGGCCTACGACGAGTTCGGGCGCCTGATGCACCTGATGTCGCGCGCAGTGAAGCCCTTCCTCGGCCTGGCGCCGCCGGACCCGGGCTCGCTCGCGCCGCGCGAGCTTCTCGCGCTGGGCCGGCTCGGCAAGCAGCTGCGCGGGCTCGGGCGCGAGCAGTTCCACGCGCTCCACAAGCTCGTCACCATGAGCTCGGCCGACTACCTCGACGAGTGGTTCCAGACCGAGGCGCTCAAGGCGACGAAATCGGCGAGCGGCATCATCGGCACGCTCGCGGGCCCGCGCTCGCCCGGCACGGCGTACGTGCTGCTCCACCACTACATGGGCGAGCTCGACGGCGTGTTCCGCGCGTGGGGCTTCGCGAAGGGCGGCAACGGGTCGGTGAGCGCGGCGATCGCCGGCGCGGCGCGCGCCCTGGGCGCGGAGATCCGCACCGGGGCGCCGGTGACGAACGTGATCGTCGAGGGCGGCCGCGCCACCGGCGTCGCGCTCGCGAGCGGCGAGGAGCTCCGCGCGCCGCGCGTGCTCTCCAACGCGGATCCGCGGCGCACGTTCCTCGAGCTGGTGGGCGAGAAGCACCTCCCGGCCGACTTCGTCGATGCAATCCGCCGGTTCCGCTTCCGCGGCACCTCCGCGAAGGTCAACCTCGCCCTGGACGCGCTGCCGGAGTTCACCTGCCTGTCGGGCGGCCCTTCGACTGCGCTCAGGGGCGCGATCTCGATCAGCCCGAGCGTCGACTACCTCGAGCGCGCCTACGACCAGGCGAAGTACGGCGAGTTCTCGCGCCGCCCTTACCTGGACATCGTGATCCCGTCCATGATCGACCCGGGCATGGCGCCCCCGGGCAAGCACGTCATGTCGATCTTCGCGCAGTACGCGCCGTACCACCTCGAGGGCGGCTGGACCGACGCGCAGCGCGAGGCGTTCGGCGACGCGGTCGTCGACACCCTCGCCGAGTATGCGCCGAACCTGAAGTCGATCCTCCTGCACCGCCAGGTCGTCACGCCGGCGGACATCGAGCGGCTCGTTGGCATCAGCGAGGGCAACATCTTCCACGGCGAGCTGTCGCTGCAGCAGATGTTCTTCCTCCGGCCGGTGCCCGAGTGGGCGAAGTACCGCACGCCGATCGACGGCCTGTGGCAGTGCGGATCGGGCACCCACCCGGGCGGTGGAGTGATGGGCGCGCCGGGGCGGTTGGCGGCGCTCGAGATGCTGAAAGAGCGCGCATGAGCGCGCCGGTCGTCGTCCTCGGCGCGAACGCCGATGCGCTCGTCGCGGCGCACCTGTTGGCGCGCGCGGGCCGCCGCGTCGTCGTGCTCGACGCGCACGGCGCCGGGGCACCGGACGACGGCGGCTGGGTTCCCCCGCAGATCGCCCAGGACCTCGGTCTCGCGGGGCGCGGCCTGCGCATCGAGCGCGCCGACCCGTGGGCGGTCGCGCCCCTGCCCGGCGGCGGATCCCTCGAGCTGTGGCACGACCCGACGCGGTCGGTGGCGTCGATCCGCCGCGTCAGCGCCCGTGATGCGGCGCGGTGGCCCGCGTTCTGCGCGCTCATGGCGCGCCTCGCGCGCGCGCTCGAGCCCCTCTACCTCGCGCCGCCGCCCGATCCGCTCGCGGGCGGGTGGCGCGATCTCGCGCCGCTCGCGAAGCTGGGCCTGCGGCTGCGCCGCCTCGGCCGGCGCGAAATGATCGAGTTCCTGCGCATCGCGCCGATGCCGGTCGCCGATTTCCTGGACGACTGGTTCGAGAGCGACGCCCTCAAAGGCGTCCTCGGGGCGGGCGGGGTGGTCAATCTCCACCAGGGGCCGCGCTCGGGCGGCACCGCGTTCGCCCTGCTCCACCGCCACGTCGGCAGCCCCGAAGGCATGTTCCGCCCCGCGCGCTCGAACGTCGTGGACGTCCTGCGCGCCCTGCCCGGCATCGAGATCCGCACCGGCGTGCGGGTCGAGCGCATCGGCGTGCGCGACGGCCGCGCGGCCGCGATTGCGCTCGCCGGCGGCGAGGAGATCGCCGCGGCGCAGGTCCTCTCCGGCCTCGACCCGAAGCGCACACTACTCGCGCTGCTCGAGCCGGGCTGGCTCGACGCCGAGACGATCCGCGCGCTGCGGAGCATTCGCGCGCGCGGCGTCGTGGCGTACGTGGACCTCGCGCTCGAACGAGCGCCGCCGCCCGGTGCGCTCGTCCTCGCGCCGTCGCTCGATGCCCTGGAGCGCGCCTACGACGACGTGAAGTACCGGCGCCTCTCGCAGCACCCGTACCTCGAGGCGCGCGCCGACGGAGACCGGAAGGTCCGCGTGCACGTGCAGTACGTGCCCCATGCGCTCGCCGACGACGCGCTCGGCGCGCGCGTCGCGGCGCTCCTCGCGCCGCACCTCGGCCCCGCGCAGGTCGAACGCGTGCGGCTGCCGCGGGATCTCGAGGCGGAATGCGGCTGGCCCGAAGGCCAGGCCGATCACGCCGAACTCGCGCTCGACCAGCTCCTGTGGATGCGCCCGACGCCCGCGCTCGCCCGATACCGCACACCGCTCGACGGCCTCTGGCTGTGCGGGCCAGCGATGCACCCCGGGGCCGGCATCGTGGGCGCCGCGGGCGCGAACGCGGCGCGCGCGATGCTCAGGCACTGGCGGCCCGGCCCACCTGCCCTCGGCGAGACGGCCTAACCCGGGTCGGCCGCGGCTCACCCGGGACGCCAGCTTGCCCCGCGTCGGGAGTTCGCTTAGGCTGGCCGGGATCGGCCTATGCCCGTGAGTGAGCCCGAACATCCCGACGCGCTGCCCGCGCACCACCGCCTGCACTGGTACGTGATCGAGCGGGTGCTCGGCCAGGGCGGCTTCGGCATCACCTACCTCGCCCGCGACACCAACCTCGACCAGCCGGTCGCGATCAAGGAGTACCTGCCGGTCGACGTCGCCGCGCGGCGGCCCGATGCGGCGGTCGGCTCGCGCACCGACGGCGGCCGCGAGCGCTACCGCTGGGGCCTCGACCGCTTCATCAAGGAGGCGCGCATGCTGGCGCGCTTCGACCACCCGAACATCGTGCGCGTGCACTCGGTGTTCGAGCTCAACAACACCGCCTACATGGTGATGCGCTTCGAGGCGGGCGAGAACCTCTCCCAGCTCCTCGAGGCGCGCGGCACCCTGGCGGAGGACGAGCTGCTGCGGATCCTGCTCCCGGTGCTCGACGGGCTGGCGCTCGTGCACGCGGCCGGCTTCATCCACCGCGACATCAAGCCCGACAACATCCACATCCGCGCCGACGGCAGCCCGGTGCTGCTCGACTTCGGATCGGCGCGCACCGCGCTCGGCAAGGCGCACACGCTCACGATCCTGGTGGCGCCGGGCTACTCGCCTTTCGAGCAGTACTACGGCAGCTCCGAGAACCAGGGCCCGTGGACCGACGTCTACGGCCTGGGCGCGACCTGCTATCGCGCGATCGCGGGCCGCGCGCCGCTCGATGCGATCGCGCGCAGCAAGGGCATCCTCGGCGGCGGGCGCGATGCGATCGTCCCGGCCGCCGTGGTGGGGGCCGGACGCTACTCGGGGCGGCTGCTCGCCGCGATCGACCACGCCCTCGCGTTCAGCGAGAAGGACCGCCCGCAGTCGATCGCCGAGTGGCGCAAGGCGCTGGTCGGGGACAAGGGTGCGGCGGCCGCCGCGCCGCGCCCTGCGCCGCCCCTGCCCGAGGCACGGACGATGACGGCGCCCCCGCCCGAGGGCGCGCGGCCGGTGCCCGTGTCGGCGCCGCCGCCGCAGGCGCACGCACCCGCGAAGCCGGGGCCGCTCGCGTGGTCGATCGGCGGGGCGGCCTTTGCGGCAGTCATCATCGGCGTGCTGCTGCATTTCTCGCGCAACGGGGCCGAAGAGCCCGCTCAGCCGCCAGCAGCGGCGGAGGCGGAGGCCGCGAAGGCGCTGCAGGAGAAGATCGCCGCGCTCGAAAAGCAGGTCGAGGAGCAGGCGCGGCGGCGCGCCGAGGAGGAAGCCAGGGCGCGCGAGGAGGCCGAGCGCAGGCAGCGCCAGGCGGCCGAAGCCGAGCGCGCGCGCGCCGAGGAGGCGAGGCGCGAAGCCGAGGAGCGCGCCCGCACCGCCGCGGCCCGGCGCGCGGAGGAGGAGGCAGCCCGCCGTGCGGCGACCGCTCCCCCGCCCAGGCCGGCGCCGCGCGCCAAGCCCGAGCCGGCGCCCGCGCCCGCGGAGCCGCCGAAGCCGGCACCCCCGACCGCGGCGCAGGTGATCGCGCAGGCCGACGAGATGGCCGCGCGCGGGAATTTCGGGGACGCGGCGGCGCTGCTGCGGCCGCTTGCCGAGCGCAACGACCCGGGCGCGCAGTTCCGGCTGGGCCAGCTCTACCTCGAGGGACGCGGTGTGGCGCAGGACTCGAAGGAGGGCCTGCGCCTGCTCGAAGGCGCCGCGACCGTCGGGCATCGGGACGCGCGGCTCGCGCTCGGCGGGATGTACGGCGCCGGCCGCGGCGTGCGCCAGAACGCGAACGTCGCGTACATCTGGTACGGTGCGGCCGCGTGCGCGGGCTCGCCCCGCGCCAAGACGGAGCAGGAGGCCATCAAGCCGCGGCTGCAGCCGGCCGAGATCCAGCAGGCCGAGAAGCTGATCGCGGACCTGTGCAAGCGCGGCTAGGGCGGCCCGCCTCCCCCACTCGAGGAGATCGAACCTTGACGTTTCGGGCGCTGCGCGCAGTCGGCCGGTCCCTGACGCTGTGGGCGGCGGCCGCGCTCGTGGCGGGCTGCGCGCTCTCGCCGCAGCAAAAGCGCGACGCCATCAACGCGATCAACACCGAGTTCCGGACCGAGTACGAGCGCATCCTCGCCGTGGGCGGCTCGCGCACCTTCCGCACCGACCGGAAGACGGCGATCGCGGCGACCGAGGCAGCCATGGCGCGCCTGAAGATGCGCCTCGACGACGAGGTGCCGGCGCTCGGCTTCATGAGCTTCTCGGCGCCCGCGCCGCTGCCGCTGACGCCGGAGGAGTGGGAGCGCGTCAACGAGACCGACCTGCCGAAGGCGCGCGCGGTCCTGCGCCCGCACGTCGGCTGGATGGCCGACCACTTCCGGTTCGAGCCGAAGGGCCTCGATATCATCGTGAACGCCACGGTCACCGAGACGCGCGGCGCCTCGACGGTGGCGCTCACCATGCGCATGCGCGAGGTCACCCCGGTCGACCTCGAGCTGCCGCGGCGAGACTATCCGCCGCCGAGCGCGGTGAGCATGGGCCTCGAGAAGATCTGGCGCGAGATCGACCGCGAGCTGCGCGCGCGCGGCGCCGGCTGAGCGGCGCGCCGCGATCGCGCGCGGGCGCGCCCTGCGGCTCGCGCTAGAATCCGCCGCTCCCACCTCCGGCGAGAACACGACGTGAACCAATCCCAGC
>CAZIXQ010000078.1:11251-14343 GCA_964543155.1 uncultured Enterobacteriaceae bacterium | reverse complement strand
TGCGGGTTCTTGCCGCCGAAGATCGTCTGGATCTTGACGATCTCGCGCTGGAAGTCGAGCGCCTCGAGGTAGTGGCCGACCGCCATGAGGTTCGCCTCCGGCGGCAGCTTGTAGCCCGGGTGGCCCCAGTAGCCGTTCTTGAACGGCCCGAGCTGCCCCGAGTCGACGAAGCGCTTCAGGCGGGAGAGCAGGTCGCGGTAGTAGCCGATCGACGAGTTCGGCCAGCTCGAGATCGACTGCGCGAGCTCGGCGGTGCGCTTCGGGTCGGCCTTGAGTGCCGCGACGACGTCGACCCAGTCGAGCGCGTGCAGGTGGTAGAAGTGGACCAGGTGGTCCTGCGCGTACAGCGTCGCGTGCATCAGGTTGCGGATGATGTTCGCGTTGTCGGGGATCTTGATGCCGATCGCGTCCTCGACCGCGCGCACCGACGCCACCGCGTGCACGCCGGTGCACACGCCGCAGATGCGCTCGGTGAACGCCCACGCGTCGCGCGGGTCGCGCCCCTTGAGGATCACCTCCAGGCCGCGCCACATCGTGCCGGTCGAGACCGCGTTGGTGATGACGTTCTTCTGGTCGACGTTGACCTCGATGCGCAGGTGGCCCTCGATCCGGGTGATCGGATCGACGACGATCCGCTTGCCGCTGTTGTCCAGCCTGAAGCCTTGGGTTTCGATGACGGCCATGGCGCTAGCTCCCTGCCTTCTCGTTCGTCCTTGACGTGCGCGCCCGCTTGATCGCGGTGACCGCGGCGTGCGCGGCGACCGCCGCGCCGGCGACGACCGCGACGGTCGCGCCCACCTTGTCCGCATTCGCCTCGATGCCGAACTCGCGGATCGTCGTCAGGCGGTCGTAGAACGACCCCTTGTCCCAGAACCCGTCCTCGGAGCACCCGATGCAGCCGTGCCCGGAGCCGATCGGGAAGGACACCCCGTCGTTCCAGCGCACCGTCGAGCACGCGTTGTAGGTGGTCGGGCCCTTGCAGCCCATCTTGTAGAGGCAGTAGCCCTCGCGCGCGCCGCGGTCGTCCCACGCCTCGACGAACTGGCCGGCGTCGAAGTGCGGCCGCCGGTAGCACTTGTCGTGGATGCGCTGGCTGTAGAACATCTTCGGGCGCCCCTGACGGTCGAGCTCCGGCAGGCGCCCGAAGGTCAGCACGTAGGCCACCACGCCGGTCATCACCTCGGCGATCGGCGGGCAGCCCGGCACCTTGACGACCGGGTTGTCGATCACCTGGTGGATCGGCGTCGCCTGGGTCGGGTTCGGCTTCGCCGCCTGGACGCAGCCCCACGAGGCGCACGAGCCCCAGGCGATCACCGCCATCGCGTCCTTCGCGACGTGGCGCACCTTCTCGACGAACGGCCGCCCGCCCGGGATGCAGTACACCCCGTCGTCGGCGAGCGGCGGGTTGCCCTCGACCGCCAGGATGTACTTGCCCTTGTACTTCGTGATCGTGTCCTCCAGCGCCGCCTCCGCCTGATGGCCGGCCGCCGCCATGATCGTGTCGTCGTAGTCGAGCGAGAGCAGCGACAGCACGATGTCGGAGGCGAGCGGGTGGGAGGAGCGGATGAACGACTCGGTGCAGCACGTGCACTCGAGGCCGTGCAGCCAGACGACCGGCACGCGCTCCTTGGTCTCGAGCGCGTGCGCGATCTTCGCCGCGCCGCCGGCGCCGAGCCCGAGCGAGGCCGCAGTCAGGCTGCAGAACTTGATGAAGCTGCGCCGGGTGATCCCCTGCCGGCGCATGACTTCGTAGAAGGTGGGCGTCATGCGGGTCCTCCTTGAGGCGGCTCCAGCGACGCGCCGAGAGCGGCGGCCGGGCCGGATTGCGTCTAGCGTGAGCCTCGCGGGAGGCGGCCGGTTTGATGGAGATCAACCGTTGCCGGACTGCGGCGCGGACGCCGCGCCGCTGTAACGGGCCCTGTTACGGCGGCTACGCGAGCCAGCGCTCGAGGTTGGCCTGAACGAAAGCCGTATCGTCGAACTCGGGATAGGCGGCCATGACGCGCGCGATCTCCTCGGCCTGGCCGGGCGAAAGCCCCTCGCGCGGATCGAGGCACCAGGTGCCCGCGAACAGGCCCTGGCGCCGCAGCACCTCGTGGCAGCCGGCGATGCAGCCCGCGAAATCGTGCGCAACGTCGAAGAACGCGGCATTGGCGTCGGTGACGCGCGCGTCGAGCTCGAGCAGCTCGAGCGGGATCGCGCCGCGTTCGACTGCGAGATGCAGGATCGCCAGCAGCTCGACCGCGGTCTTCGTCCACACGCTCCAGTGGCCGAGCAGCCCGCCCTTGATGCGCACGACGACGTCCTCGGACCCGCGCCGGATCGCGTACGGGGTCACGAGGTCGGGCACGATGTGGTCGTCGTTGCCGGTGTAGAGGGTGACACGGTCCTCCGCGCGCGCGGCGACGACGCCGCGCACGACGTCGAGCGTGCGGTAGCGGTTGAACGGCGCGATCTTGACCGCGACGACGTTGTCGATCGCGGCGAAGCGCGCCCAGAACCGGGCCGAGAGCGGGATGCCGCCGACCGCCGGCTGGAGGTAGAACCCGACGAGCGGCATCACGCGCGACACCGCGAGGCAGTGGGCGACGACCTCGTCCTCCGATGCGCCTTTCAGCGCGGCGAGCGAGAGGAGCCCCGCGTGGTAGCCGATCTCGCGCGCGAGCTCCGCCTCCTGGCGCGCCTGCGCGGTGCCGCCGGCGAGGCCCGCGATCATCACCACCGGCCGCTCGGTCCATTCGCGCACGGTGTCGATCGCGAGCCGCAGCACCGGCTCGTAGAGCTTCGCCTCGCGGATGGCGAACTGGGTCGCGTGCACGCCGACCGCCAGGCCGCCCGCGCCGGCGTCGAGGTAGTAGCGCGTCAGCGCGCGCTGGCGGCGCGCGTCGATGCGCCGCGCGGCGTCGAGCGCCAGCGGGTGCGCAGGAACCACCGTCCCGCGCCGCAGCAGCGCGAGGACGTCGGCGTTCAGCTCGGACCAGTGCATGCCATTCGCGGCGCGTTCGGATGCTGCCAGGGGAACGTGGTGCGGTGCGGTCGGGCCGGCATCAGGGTAATTCAGGACGGCCGGCGATCCGGGCGCCGGCACCGGT
>CAZIXQ010000078.1:0-11241 GCA_964543155.1 uncultured Enterobacteriaceae bacterium | reverse complement strand
CGGCGTCGAGCGCGAGGAGATGCGCGGGGATCACCGTCCCGCGCCGGAGCGTCGCGAGGATCTCGGGCGGGAGGTCCTCGATGTGGCGGACGAGCGGCACCGGGTGTCCTAGCCGAGCTCCGGCCCCGCGATCGCGATCGCGAAGTTCGCATCGCCGAAGGCTTCCGCGCGGCGGTACAGCATGCGGCTGAAGGTGCGCTGCGCGGCGAAGCCGCGCGCCTCGAGCGCCGCCCGCAGGCCGGGGCGCAGGTCCACGAGGTCCAGCACGAACGGTCCCGGCGCGCGTGCCACGGCGTAGTCGATCATGGACAGCGCGACGGCAGGGTCGGAGGCGACCACCGGCCCGAGATGGGTCGCCGTCCGGCCGAAGCGGCCGAGCAGGAACCCGGCGGCGCCGGGGGTCCAGCCGACGACCGCGAGCTGCGGCGCGCGCTCGATCAGCCGGGCGAGCACCGCGCGGCGTTCCGTGTCGAACGCCCGCTGATCGAGCGCCACGACCGCGTCCAGGTCGGCGAGCGTCGCGGCGCGCAGCTCCGGCGCAGCCGCGCCGGCGTCCGCGCGCACCCGGCCGGTGCCGGGCCGCACCAGGCGCGTGATCGGCCACGTGTCGCGGAACCCGAGCCGCGCATAGACCTCGCGGCCGGCCGGCGTCGCGTCCAGGCCGGGGACGAGGCCCTGCGCGGCGAGGTCCTCGATCCCGTGCAGGACGAGCTGCGCGGCGATGCCGCGATGGCGCGCCCCGGCGGTCACGATGATCATGCTGATCCAGCCGCACTCGCGCCCGAGCGGCAGGGTCGCGCCGGTCGCGTGCACCGCGCCGGCCGGACCGTCCACGCCGTAGAGGTGGCCGAGCTCGAGAAAGATGCGCCAGTCGGCCTCGACCTGGTTCCACCCCGCTTCGAACGAGAGGGTCTGGACGGCCTCGAGGTCCGCGACACCAAGGGGGCGGATCGGGACGACGTCAATAGTTGCCATCGCGCACCTCGTAGTGCGTGGCCTTGCCGAGCGACGCCCCGCCGCGCGCGATCCAGTCCGCGGTCCAGTCGATCATGCGCGCGAGCGGTACGTCGGGCGGGCCGAACAGCCGCGCGGCCTCGGACGTGTCCACCAGCCAGGCGGTGTCCGACTCCCTGCCGGCCAGCACCGGCGCGATGCCCAGACGCTCGCCGAATGCCGCGACGAGCGCGCGAATGCTCGTCGCTGGGCCGCTCACATTGAGGCCGGTCGTCGGCGTGGTGCAGTGCGCGAGCGCGCGCAGCGCCTGGCTGTTCGCGTCGCCCTGCCAGATCACGTTGACGTATCCCATCGCCAGATCGATCGGCTCGCGCGCGAGCACCTTCCGCGCCACGTCGTGCAGCACGCCGTAACGCATGTCGATTGCATACGAGAGCCGGATCAGCCGGCCGGGCGTGCCGTGGCGATGGGAGAAATGCTGGAACAGCCGCTCGCGCGCGACGCAGGAGTTCGCGTACTCGCCCGGCGGTGGCACGGTCGGCGTGTCCTCCCTGGCTCCGCCGCTCGTCACCGGCACGAACGGGTACACGCAGGCGGTGGAGAAGGCGACGATGCGCGAATGCGAGTAGCGCTCCGCGACGATCGCCGGCACGAGGGCGTTCATCGCCCAGGTGAGGGGCTCGGCCCCGGTCGAGCCGAACTTGCGACCGGCCATGAAGATCACGTTGGGCGCCGCGGGCAGGCGCGCCACGGCGGCGCGGTCGAGGAGGTCGCACTCGATCGTGCGCACGCCGGCCGCGGCGAGCGCCGCGCGCAGGCCCGGCTCGGAGAAGCGCGCCACGCCGATCACTTCGCGCTCGGGCGCGGCGCGCTTCGCGAGGCGCGCGAGCGTCGGGCCCATCTTGCCGCCGACGCCCAGCACCAGGATGTCGCCCGGGACGCGCGCGAGGTCCTCGACGAGCGCCGGCGAAGGCGTCGTCATCACGTCCTCGAGGTGTTCGACCGACTCGAGGCGTTCGGGCAGCCGCATTGCCGCTCTGACTAGGCCCGCCGGTGCTCGCCGACCCGGACGATCTTCATCGTGTTGGTGCCGCCGGACGCGCCGATCGGCTCGCCGAACGAGATCACGATGTGGTCGCCCTGCGCCACCACGCCGTTCTTCACCAGCACGCTTTCCGCCTCCTCGAGCAGCGCGTCGCGGTCGTGCCCCTGGTAGCTCACGGTGATCGGCTGCACGTCGCGGAAGAGGCTCACCCGGTAGCGCGTCGAGGTCTGCGAGGTGAGCGCATAGATCGGGACCCCGCAGTTCAGCCGCGACATCCACAGCGCGGTCGAACCCGACTCGGTGAGCGCCGCGATCGCCTTCACCTTCAGGTGATAGGCGGTGAAGAGCGCCGCCATGGCGATCGACTGGTCGATGCGCGTGAACACCCGGTCGAGGAACTCCCGGTCGAGGTGCACCGGCATGCTCTTCTCCGCCTCGACGCAGATGCGGCTCATCGCCTCGATCGCCTCGACCGGATACCTGCCGGCCGCCGTCTCCGCGGAGAGCATCACCGCGTCGGTGCCGTCGAGCACCGCGTTGGCGACGTCGGAGACCTCCGCGCGCGTCGGCACCGGGCTCGCGATCATCGACTCCATCATCTGCGTCGCGGTGATCGTCAGCCGGTTGTGCTCGCGCGCGAGGTGGATCATGCGCTTCTGCAGCGCCGGCACCGACGCGTCGCCGACCTCGACCGCGAGGTCCCCGCGCGCCACCATGATCCCGTCGCAGGCGGCGAGGATGTCCTCGTAGGCCTCGCGCTGCACCGCCTCGGCGCGCTCGATCTTCGCGATCAGGAACGACCTGCCGCCGGCGGCGCGCAGCAGCTCGCGCGCCATGTACATGTCCTTGCCGCTCTTCGGGAACGACACCGCGAGGTAGTCGGCGTTGATGTCCGCGGCGAGGCGGATGTCCTCCATGTCCTTCGCGGTGAGCGCCGGCGCGGTCAGGCCGCCGCCGAGGCGATTGATGCCCTTGTTGTTCGACAGCACGCCGCCGTGGCGCACGCGGCTGTGGATCTCCTGCCCGGCGACGCGTTCGACGTCGAAGACGATCCGGCCGTCGTCGAGGAGCAGCACGTCGCCGGCGCGGACGTCCTGCGGCAGCTCCCTGTAGTCGAGGCCGACGCGCGACTGGTCGCCGAGCGTGCACGCGGCGTCGAGCACGAAGGCGTCGCCCGTGTTGAGCGTGATGCGTCCGTCCTTGAACCTGCCGACGCGGATCTTCGGTCCCTGCAGGTCGGCCATGATGCCGACGGTGCGTCCGGTCTTGCGGCAGAGCTCGCGCACCAGCGCGGCGCGCGAGCGGTGGTCGTCGGGCGTGCCGTGGGAGAAATTCAGGCGCACGACGTCGACGCCGGCGCGAATCATCCGCTCGAGCACCGCCGGGTCGCTCGAGGCGGGCCCGAGCGTCGCGACGATCTTGGTGCTGCGCCGGCGTTCGGTCGCGGCGGGCGGGTGCGGCAGCATCTGGCTCCTGGTCGTTCTTCTTCGTGGCGTCACGTTACGACAGGGTACGGCCCCGCCGCAAGTCGCGCGCCCGACAGGACGACGGGGGCGCTATCGGGCGCCGCGCGCCTCGAGGACAGCGATCGCCGGCAGCGTCTTGCCCTCGAGGAACTCGAGGAACGCGCCGCCGGCGGTGGAGACGTAGCCGACGCGCCCCGCGATACCGAACTTGTTGATCGCCGCGACCGTGTCGCCGCCGCCGGCGATCGAGAAGCCCTTCGAGTCGGCGATCGCGCGCGCGATCGTCTCGGTGCCCTTGGCGAACGCGTCGTTCTCGAACACGCCCACCGGCCCGTTCCAGACGATCGTCCCCGCCTGCCGGAGCGCGGCGGCGAGCGCCTCCGCCGTCTTCGGACCGACGTCGAGAATCATCTCGTCGTCGGCCACCTGTGCGGCGGGCTTGGTCGTCCCGCTCGCGTCCTCGAGGCTCCTGCCGACGACCACGTCCACCGGCAGCGGGACCCGGGTCCGCGCCATGATGCGTTTCGCCTCATCGACGAGGTCCCGCTCGACGAGGGATCTGCCCACCGGCAGTCCGGAAGCGAGCATGAACGTGTTGGCGATGCCGCCCCCGACGATCAGCTGGTCGACCTTCTGCGCGAGCGCAGCGAGGATCGTGAGCTTCGTCGAGACTTTGGAGCCGGCGACGATCGCCACCAGCGGCCGCGCCGGCCTGGCGAGCGCTTTCGTGAGCGCGTCGACCTCCGCGATCATCAGCGGCCCGGCGCAGGCGACCGGCGCGAACTTCGCGATCCCGTGGGTCGTCGCCTCCGCGCGGTGCGCGGTGCCGAAGGCATCGTTCACGTACACGTCGCACAGCGCCGCCATCTTCTTCGCGAGCGCCTCGTCGTCCTTCTTTTCGCCCTTGTTGACCCGGCAGTTCTCCAGCATCACGACCTCGCCGGCCCCCGGGGCGACCTCGCCGGCGTCGATCCAGTTCGCCTTGAGCGGCACCGGGACGCCGAGCAGCTCGGACATGCGCGCGGCCACCGGCGCCAACGAATCCTCCGGCTTGAGCTCGCCCTCCTTCGGCCGGCCGAGGTGCGAGGTGACCATGACGCGCGCGCCGGCGCCGAGCGCGTGCCTGATCCCGGGAACCGCGGCGCGGATGCGCGTGTCGTCGGTGATCGCGCCGGCGTCGTCCTGCGGCACGTTGAGGTCGGCGCGGATGAAGACCCGCTTGCCCCGCAGGTCGAGGTCGGTCATTCGGAGAATGGGCATGGGGGCTGCTGCGAAATGGAACGAACGGCGCATCGGGGCGCCGCGGGTGCGGCGCCCCCCGGGGAGACGCTATGCGGCGGCGCGCTCGGCGCCGGCGCCGGCCTTCATGAAGGCCACCGTCGTGTCGAGCATCCGGTTCGAAAAGCCCCACTCGTTGTCGTACCAGGCGCACACCTTCACCAGCGTCCCCTCCGACACCTTGGTCAGGGTCGAGTCGAAGATCGACGAGGCCGGGTGGTGGTTGAAGTCGATCGAGACGAGGGGATCCTTGTTGTAGACCAGAATGCCCTTGAGCTCGCCGTCGGCGGCCTGCTTCACCGCCGCGTTCACCTCGTCCACCGTGGTCGCCTTCTTCGCGACGAACGAAAGGTCGACGACCGACACGTTGATCGTCGGCACACGGATCGCGAAGCCGTCGAGCTTGCCGTTCAGCTCCGGCAGCACGAGCCCCACCGCCGCCGCCGCGCCGGTCTTGGTCGGGATCATCGACATCGTCGCCGAGCGCGCCCGGCGCAGATCCTTGTGGTAGACGTCGGTGAGGACCTGGTCGTTGGTGTAGGCGTGGATCGTGGTCATCAGCCCGTTCACGACGCCGATCCGGTCGTGCAGCGCCTTGACGAGCGGCGCGAGGCAGTTGGTCGTGCAGGAGGCGTTCGAGATCACGGTGTGCGAGGATTTCAGCACGCCGTGGTTCACGCCATAGACGACGGTCGCGTCGACGTCCTTGTCGCCCGGCGCCGAGATGATCACCTTCTTCGCCCCGGCCGTGAGGTGCGCCGAGGTCTTGGCCTTGCTGGTGAAGAGGCCGGTGCACTCGAGCACCACGTCGACCCCGAGCTCCTTCCAGGGCAGCTGGGCCGGATCCTTCTGGGCGCAGACGCGGATGCGGTCGCCGTTCACGACGAGGTGGTCACCGTCGACCTCGACGGTGCCGGGGAAGCGCCCGTGCGCGGTGTCGTACCTGGTGAGATGCGCGTTCGTCTGCGCGTCGCCGAGGTCGTTGAGCGCGACGATCTGGATGTCGTGCTTCTTCCCGCCCTCGTAGTGGGCGCGCAGGATGTTGCGGCCGATGCGGCCGTAACCGTTGATGGCGACTCGAATGGGCATGCTCGACTCCTGACTGGAAGGTCTCAACCGACGACGCGCTTCACCGCGGCGACGACGTTGTCCACGGTAAAGCCGAAAAACTTGAAGAGCTCGGGCCCGGGCGCCGACTCGCCGAAGCGGTCGATGCCGACGACCTCGCCGTCGAGCCCCACGTACTTGCGCCAGATATCCGTCACGCCGGCCTCGACCGCGACCCGCGGCAGGCCCCTGGGCAGCACGGCGGCGCGGTAGGCCGCATCCTGACGGTCGAAGACCGTCGTCGAAGGCATGGAGACCACGCGCACGGCGATGCCCTCCTCGGCGAGCTTCGCCTTTGCGCCGACCGCCAGCGGCACCTCGGACCCGGTCGCGATGATCACCGCGCGCGGCGCCGGTGCGTCGGCGAGCACGTAGCCGCCGCGGCCGATCGCATCGATCGCCGCGGCGTCGCGTGCCTGGAACGCGACGTTCTGGCGCGACAGCAGCAGCGACGTGGGCCCGTCGCGCCGCTCGACCGCCGCGATCCACGCGGCCATCGTCTCCACCGTGTCGCACGGCCGCCAGACGTCCATGTTCGGGATGATGCGCAGGCTCGCGGCGTGCTCCACCGACTGGTGCGTCGGCCCGTCCTCGCCCAGCCCGATCGAGTCGTGGGTGAACACCTGGATCGCGCGCAGCTTCATCAGCGCGGCGACCCGCAGCGCGTTGCGCGCGTAATCGGAGAAGACGAGGAAGGTCGCGCCGAACGGGATCACCCCGCCGTGCAGCGCGAGCCCGTTGACGATGCCGGCCATGCCGAATTCGCGCACGCCGTAGTGCAGGTAGTTGCCGCCGTCGGAGCGGCCCACCGCGTGCGAGCCGGACCAGAGCGTGAGGTTCGACCCGGCGAGGTCGGCCGAGCCGCCGACGAGCTCGGGCAGGAGCTTCGCGAGCGCGTCGATCGCGTTCTGCGAGGCCTTGCGCGTGGCGACGGTCTCGCCCTTCGCGGCCACCTTCTCGAGCAGCGCGCGCGTTTCGCCCGTCCAGTTCGCGGGCAGGTCGCCCGCCATGCGCCGCCGGAACTCCGCCGCCAGGTCCGGGTACTTCCCGGCGTAGGCGGCGAACGTCTCGTTCCACGCGCCTTCGGCCTGCGCGCCGCGGGCGCGCGCGTCCCAGGCGGCATAGACCGGGGCCGGGATCTCGAACGGCGGGTGCGGCCAGCCGATCGCCTCGCGCGTCGCGGCGACCTCCTTGTCCCCGAGCGGCGCGCCGTGCGCGTCGTGCGTGTTCGCCTTGTTCGGCGCGCCCTTGGCGATGACGGTCTTGCAGCAGATCAGGCTCGGCTTGTCGCTGGCCGCCTTCGCGGACTGGATCGCCGCGTCGAGCGCCGCGACGTCGTGCCCGTCGACCTCCGGCACCACGTGCCAGCCGTACGCCGCGAAGCGCTTCGGCGTGTCGTCGGTGAACCAGCCCTCGACGTGGCCGTCGATCGAGATGCCGTTGTCGTCGTAGAAGACGATCAGCTTGCCCAGGCCGAGCGTGCCGGCGAGCGAGCAGGCCTCGTGCGAGATGCCCTCCATCAGGCAGCCGTCGCCGGCGAAGACGTAGGTGTGGTGGTTGACGATCTCGAACCACGGCCGGTTGAACTCGGCCGCGAGGATGCGCTCGGCGATTGCCATGCCCACCGCGTTGGAAAGACCCTGGCCGAGCGGGCCGGTGGTCGTCTCCACACCGGGCGCGCAGCCGAACTCCGGATGCCCCGGCGTCTTCGAGTGGAGCTGCCGGAAGCGGCGCAGCTCGGCCATCGGCAGGTCGTAGCCGGTGAGATGCAGCAGCGCGTAGAGCAGCATCGACCCGTGCCCGTTCGAGAGCACGAAGCGGTCGCGGTTCGCCCACCCCGGGTTCGCCGGGCTGTGGCGGAGGTGCCGCCCCCAGAGCGCCACCGCGATCTCGGCCATGCCCATCGGCATGCCCGGGTGGCCGGAGTTCGCGGCCTGCACCGCGTCCATCGCGAGCGCGCGGATCGCGTTGGCCATGTCGCGCTCGACGGCGGCGGCGGGGCGGAGGGCTGCGACGGGCGTGCTCATCGGGAGGGCCGGGCCATTTTGCCGCGGGAGAGCTGCGGATTATCGCGGATCGGGCGCGCTTTTTCCAAGCCGTGGCGGGACTGCCTCATACGACGCCGGCCGGCGCGCGGCTCGCCCCCACGCCGAGCGCGCGGCGGCGCACGTCGATGAGCTTGAGGATCAGCGGCGTCAGGATGAGCTGCAGCGCGAGCTCCATCTTTCCGCCCGGCACCACGATCACGTTCGCGCGCGACATGAACGAGTCGTGGATCATCGAGAGCAGGTACGGGAAGTCGATTCCGCGCGGGTTCGCGAACCGGATGACGACGAAGCTCTCGTCCGCGGACGGGATCCAGCGCGCGATGAACGGGTTGGAGGTGTCCACCGTCGGCACGCGCTGGAAGTTGATGTGGGTGCGCGCGAACTGCGGACAGATGTAGTTCACGTAGTCGGGCATCCGCCGCAGGATCGTGTCGACCACCGCCTCGGTCGAGTAGCCGCGCAGGGACTTGTCGCGGTGCAGCTTCTGGATCCACTCGAGGTTGATGATCGGCACCACGCCGATGACGACGTCCGCGAACTGGGCGACGTTCACCTTCTCGGTGACGACGGCGCCGTGCAGGCCCTCGTAGTAGAGGAGGTCGGTGCCCGCCGGGATCTCCTGCCACGGCGTGAAGGTGCCCGGCTCCTGCCCGTAGGGCGCGGCCTCCTCCTCGTTGTGGAGGTACTTGCGCACCCGGCCCGACCCGTTCTCCGCGTAGCCGCGGAAGAGCCCCTCGAGGTTCTCGAAGAGGTTCGCCTCCGGGCCGAAGTGGCTGAAGTTCGCGTTGCCCTGCTGCGCCGCCTCCGCCATCGCGGCTTTCATGCCCTTGCGGTCGTAGCGATGGAACGAGTCCCCCTCCACGATCGCGGCCTTCACGCCTTCGCGCTGGAAGATGTACTCGAAGGTGCGCGTGACGGAGGACGTACCGGCGCCCGAGGAGCCGGTCACGGCGATGATCGGATGCTTGGCTGACATGGTTACCTTCTCGCGCGGCGGCTCAGGACTGCACGAAGAGCGAACGCTCCTTGAAGAGCGGCGAGGTGTACGGCCGGTCGAGGCCGGTCTCGTGTTCCTGGTGGTAGCGCTCGATGCGCTCGACCTCGTTCTTCGACCCGAGGATGACCGGCACGCGCTGGTGCAGCTCGCTCGGCTGCACTTCGAGGATCCGACCGCGACCGGTCGAGGCGGCACCGCCCGCCTGCTCGACGATCATCGCCATCGGGTTCGCCTCGTAGAGCAGGCGCAGCCGACCCGGCTTGGACGGGTCCTTGGTGTCGCGCGGGTACATGAAGAGCCCCCCGCGGACGAGGATGCGGTGCACCTCGGCCACGAGCGAGGCGATCCAGCGCATGTTGAAGTCCGTGCCGCGCGGTCCCGACCTGCCCGCCACGCATTCGGCGACGTAGCGCCGCACCGGCGGCTCCCAGAAGCGCTCGTTCGAGGTGTTGATCGCGAATTCGCGCGTGTCCTCGGGGATCCGCAGGTCGGGGTGGGTGAGGACGAACTCGCCGAAGCCCCGGTCGAGCGTGAACCCGTGCACGCCGCTTCCGAGCGTCAGCACCAGCATCGTCGTCGGACCATAGATCGCGTATCCGGCGCAGAGTTGCCGGGTGCCCGGCTGGAGGAAGGCATCGGCGGTGGGCCGGTCGACGCCCTCCGGCGCGCGCAGCACCGAGAAGATGCTGCCGACCGAAACGTTGACGTCGATGTTCGACGAGCCGTCGAGCGGGTCGAACGCGAGCAGGTACTTGCCGCGCGGGTAGGCCTCCGGAATCGGGTAGGGCGCCTCGAGCTCCTCGGAGACCATCCCGGCGAGGTGCCCGCCATACTCCATCGACCTCAGGAAGACGTCGTTCGCGTCCACGTCGAGCTTCATCTGGCGCTCGCCCTGGACGTTGGTCGAGCCGGCCGCGCCGAGCGTGCCGCCGAGCGCACCCCGGCCGACGATGAAGCTGATGCGCTTGCACGCGAGCCGGATGTGATTGAGGAGCGCGGTGAAGTCGCCGGTCGCCTGCGGCGCGCGGCGCTGCTCTTCCATCAGGAACTCGGTGAGCGCCTTCTCGCGCGCGACCATGGTCGTTCCTCCCAGAACTTGCGCGCGCCGGTTCAGGCGGCGCGCTCGACCGGCGCGCGCCCCGCGTGCAGCCGGACGAGCGCCTCCAGAGTGAGCCACTTCGCGCCGAGGCGCTTCTCGGCCGCCGGATCGACCGGCGTCCCCGGGTCCCCGAGGCCGTGCAGCACGAGATCGGCGCCCGAGAAATCCTGGGCGACCGTCCACAGCGTGGGCGTGACGACGGTGAAGAGCCCGGCCGCCTTCGCCGCCTGGACGCCGTTGCCGGAGTCCTCGAACGCGACGCACGCGGCGGCGGGCAACCCGAGCTCGGCGAGCACGAGGTTGTAGATGTCCGGCGCGGGCTTCTTCTCGGGCACCTGGTCGCCGCAGGCGATGACGGCGAACTCGCGGTAGGCGTCCTGACCGAGGTTCGAGGAGATCAGGGCTTCCACGTTCGCAGCGGTGGTGGTCGAGGCGATCGCGACCTTGCACCCGGCCGCGCGTGCCTCGCGGACGAGCCGCGCCACGCCGGGGCGGAACGGCGCCCGGCCGTCGGCGATCAGCTCGGTGAAGAGGCGCGTCTTCTCGCGGTGGATGGCGGGCACCAGCTGGTGCAGGCGCGCCTTCTCCGCAGCGGACGCCTCGAGCGAATCGATGTAGCGCCCGATGCGCTCCTTCCCGCCGGAGATCGAGAGGAGCTCCGCATACAGCTGCGGGCCCCAGTCCCACCACAGCTCGAACTGGATGAATGCCGCGTTGAACGCCTGGCGGTGGGTCTCCTCGGTGTCGGCCAGCGTGCCGTCGACGTCGAAGATCAGGGCCTGCAGGTTCATGCGGACGACTCCTTCGTGTTGCCGAGGAAGACCCGGCTCGCGCGCAGGTCGGACGCTTCGATCGTCAGCAGGTCGCGCGGCGCCAGGGGGCGCTGCGCGCCCTGCGCGAACAGCCGGTTCGCCTGCCGCAGCCGGGCGCGGTCGAGCGCGTTGCGGATCGAGCGCGCGTTGGCGAAGTGGGGCTGCGCCCGGCGCAGGGCAATGTACTCCGCCAGCGCCGTCCGGGCCCCCTCGGACAGAACGTACTGCATCTTACCCAGCATCAGCTCCGCGATGGCGGCGAGCTCGTCGTTTCCGTAATCCGGGAAATCGATGTGGTGCGCGATGCGCGAGGACAGGCCGGGGTTGGAGCGGAAGAAGGTGTCCATCCGGTCCTTGTAGCCCGCGAGGACGACAACGAGATCGTCGCGCTGGTTCTCCATCACCTGCAGCAGGATCTCGATCGCCTCCTGCCCG
>CAZIXQ010000077.1:0-14576 GCA_964543155.1 uncultured Enterobacteriaceae bacterium | reverse complement strand
GACATCATCTACTTCCACACGCTGTTCTGGCCGGCGATGCTGAAGTTCGCGGGCGCCCCGTACCGCGTACCGGACAACGTCTACGTGCACGGATTCATCACGGTGTCGGGCGAGAAGATGTCCAAGTCGCGCGGGACCGGCATCAGCCCGCTGCGCTACCTCGAGGTCGGGCTCGACGCCGAGTGGCTGCGCTACTACATCGCCGCCAAGCTCGGCGCGAACGTCGAGGACGTGGATTTCAACCCGGACGACTTCGTGGCGCGGGTCAACGCCGACCTGGTCGGAAAGTACGTGAACATCGCGGCGCGGACCGCAGGATTCGTCGCCAAGCGGTTCGACGGCCGCTTGCGCGCCGCCGGGGGCGAGCTCGAACCGTACCAGGCCGCGCGCGCGCGGATCGCGCAGCTCTACGAGGGACGCGAGTTCGGCAAGGCGCTGCGCGAGGTGATGCTGCTCGCGGACGCGGCGAACCAGTATATCGACGCACAGCGGCCCTGGGACCTCGCGAAGGACCCCGCGCGCGCCGGCGCCCTGCACGAAGCCTGCTCGGTGGCGCTCAACATGTTCCGCCTGCTGACGATCTACCTGAAACCGGTGCTGCCGAAGCTTGCCGGCGACGTGGAGTCCTTCCTCGGCGTGCCGGCGCTCGGCTGGCACGATGCCGGGATGCTCCTGCCGGCCGGCCACAGGATCAACCCCTATCGCCATCTCATGACCCGAGTCGATCCGAAGCAGGTCGAAGCGCTCTTCGCGGCCGAGGCCGCCCCGGCCGCCCCCGCACCGCAGAAGCATGCCGAGCACCAGGAACGCGCCGCGGCCAGGACCGCCACGGCGCCGCAGGCGCCGGCGATCTCGATCGAGGACTTCGCAAAGCTCGACCTGCGCGTCGCGAAGATCGTCGCCGCCGACGCCGTGGAGGGCGCGGACAAGCTGCTCAGGCTCACCGTGGATCTCGGCGGCGAGACGCGCACGCTCTTCGCCGGCATCAAGTCGGCGTACGCCCCGGGCGACCTCGTCGGCCGTCACGCGGTCGTCGTCGCCAATCTCGCGCCACGCAAGATGCGCTTCGGCACCTCCGAGGGCATGATCCTCGCCGCGTCGGGCGACGGGCCCGGAATCTTTCTCGTCACGCCCGACCCCGGCGCAACCGCGGGCATGCGCGTGAAGTGACCTCGCGCGGTCCGGCGCCGCCCATGCCCGAGCCGAACGCCAGCACCGCCACCGCGAGCGTCGTCTTCGTCTCGGCGGCCGGCTTCACCGACCTCCCGGTCGCCGAGCAGGCCCGCCTCAAGACGCGCCTCGAGGGCCTCCTCGCCCGCGCGCTCGCGCCGCTCGCGAGCGCCGACCGGATCGTCGCCGACACCGCCGACGGCGCTGCGGTCGTCGTGCTGGCGCCGCCCGTGGACGCGCTCCTGCTCGCGCGCCGGGTGCGGCGCGCCGCGCGCGAGGAGCGCGAACCGCTCGCGCTCCGGGTCGGCGTGAACCACGGTCCGATCGGGATCGCGACCGACGCCGCGGGGGAGGTGCAGATCGTGGGCGACGGCATCGCCGCAGGCGCGAGCATCACGCCGTTCGCCGAACCGGGCGCCGTGATCGCCTCGCGCGGCTTTCGCGATGCGCTCGCGGCGGCCGACGGGGAGCGCGCCGAGCGGCTGCGCCCGGCCGGTACCGTCACCGACGCGAGCCTCCGGGCGCACGAGCTGTTCGCGTTTGACGGCGGCGATACGGCAAGCACCCCGAGCGCACCACCGCGGCGGCGGCGCCTGCTGCTCCTCGGCGGCCTCAGCGTCGCCGGGCTGCTCGGCGCCGGGCTCGCGGTGCGCGGCCTGCGCCGCGCCGCCGCGCGCGCGAGTCGTCCGGGCTCGATCGCGCTCGCGATCACGCCGTGGGGCGAGATCCGCGTGAACGGCGAACTCAAGGGCCGCAGCCCTCCGCTCAAGCGTCTCGAGCTCGCCCCCGGCAAGCACTCGATCGAGCTGCGGCATCCGCAGAGTGCGCCGATCGCGCTCGAAGTGGAGGTCTCTCCCGGCGAGGAGCTGACGGTGCGGCACGCGTTCGCGGCGCAGCGCCCCGCGCCTGCGCCCGCGCAGGAGTCGCGCAAGTTCCCGACCCCGGCGGAGCTCTGGCGTGACTTCCGCAGGCAGAGCGGACTATGAGCGCGCCGGCGCAGACCCTCGGACGCTATCGCCTGCTCGGCGAGCTCGGGCGCGGCGCGATGGGGGTCGTGTATCGCGCCGAGGACCCGATGCTGAGCCGCACCGTCGCGATCAAGACGATCAGCATGGTCGCCGACGCCGAGGAGCGCGCCGAGTACGAGAAGCGTTTCTACCAGGAGGCGAAGGCCGCCGGCGGCCTGAGCCATCCCAACGTCGTGACGATCTACGACATCGGCCACGCGGGCGACGTCGTCTACATGGCGATGGAGTACGTCGAGGGTACCGAGCTGCGCGACCTCCTGCAGGGCGGCCGGCTCGACGCGGCCGCCGCGGTCGACATCGCCGCGCAGGTCGCCGAGGGGCTCGCGTACGCGCACGCGCGCGGGGTCGTGCACCGCGACGTGAAGCCCGCCAACATCATGGTCTCGCGCGACGGACCGGCGAAGATCATGGACTTCGGCATCGCGCGGATGCGCGCCTCCGACGTGAAGACCCAGACCGGCATGCTGCTCGGCTCGCCGAAGTACATGGCACCCGAGCAGCTCCTCGGCGGCCCGGTCGATCCACGCTGCGACATCTTCTCCCTGGGCGTCGTGCTGTACGAGGCGCTCACCGGCGCGCCGCCGTTCTCGGGCGCCGACATCTCGCAGATCATGTACCAGATCGTCCACGCGACGCCGCCGCCGCCGAGCGCGGTGAACTCGCGCGTGCCGCCGATGCTCGACCTCATCGTCGCGAAGGCGCTCGCGAAGGACCCGGCCGCGCGCTACCAGGATGCGCGCGCGCTGGCCGCGGACCTGCGGGCCTGCCGGGCGCAGGTTGCGGCGCGCGCGGCGGCCGCGGATGCGGACGACACGCTCACCCTCCCGCCGCCGCGTACCGCTCCACCGTCCGCCGAGGCGAGCCAGACCCTGCGCATCGATCCGCCGCCGAGCACGGCGCCGTCCCGGACCGACCCAGCGCGTCCCGAGCCGGGCGCGCGGCTGCGGATCTCGCATCGGTTCGATTCGCTCGAGGCGACGCGCCGCCTCGCGGCGATGGTCGGCGCGGGACCGACGGTGGACGCTTTCGCGAAGACGATGAAGCTCGAGGTCGCCGCATCGGCATCCGAGAGTGAGGAGCCCGCTGCGGCACCGCTTCTCGAACGCGCGGCCCCACCCGCGCCCGCCGCGAGCCGCCCGCGCGATCGCTGGATTCTCGCCGCGAGTGTTACCATCGCCGCGCTCGTTGCCCTTGCGCTCGCCCTTGGCTGATTCCTTGCAGTCCCCTGACGACCAATGAGCTTCACGCCTCTTGCGGCCGCGCTCGTGGCCGCGGTGGCATGGCTCGCGATCGCGGCGCTCGGCGTCTGCGCGCCGCACGCGCTGCGCTTCGTGGCCCGGGTCCTGTATCCGCTCGGCGCCCTCGTCGCCCTGGCGCTCGCCGCGATCGCTCTCGTGGCGATCACCCAACCGCCCGACGAGACCGTCCTTCCGCTCGGGCTGCCCGACCTGCCATTCCACTTCCGCCTCGACGCACTGTCTGCGTTCTTCCTGTTCATCCTGGGGGCGGTGTCGGCGGGCGTGTCGGTCTTCGCGGCAGGCTACCTGCGGCCGGGCGAGGGGGCGCAGCCGGGCGTGCAGTGCATGTGGTACCACCTCTTCCTCGCGAGCATGGCGCTCGTCCTGCTCGCGAACGACGCCTACGCGTTCATGGTCACGTGGGAGACGATGGCCGTCTCCTCCTTCTTCCTCGTCACGAGTGACCACCGCATCGCCGAGATCCGGCGCGCCGGCTACCTCTACCTGCTGATCGCGCACGTCGGCGCGATCGCGATCCTGATGTGCTTCGGCGTGCTGCACGGCTTCGGCGACTACACCTTCGCCAGCATCCGACAGGTCGAGCTCGCGCCGTTCTGGGCGACCGTGGCGTTCCTGCTCGCGCTCTTCGGCTTCGGCGCGAAGGCCGGCATCGTGCCGCTGCACGTGTGGCTGCCGGAGGCGCATCCGGCCGCGCCGTCGCCCGTGTCCGCGCTGATGAGCGCGGTGATGCTGAAGACCGCGGTCTACGGGTTGCTGCGGGTGACCTTCGACCTGCTGCATACCCAGGTCTGGTGGTGGGGCGTGGTCGCGCTCGCGATCGGCCTCGTGACTGCGCTCTTCGGAGTCGTGTTCAGCGCGGTGCAGTCGGACATGAAGCGCCTGCTCGCCTGGTCCTCGATCGAGAACATCGGGTTCATCGTGGTCGGGTTCGGGCTGGGCGTGACCTTCGCCGCGTACAGGATGTACGGCCTCGCCGCGCTCGCGCTCACCGCGATGCTCTTCCACTGCCTGAACCACGCCTACTTCAAGAGCCTGCTCTTCCTCGCGACCGGCGCCGTGCTGCACGCAACCAAGGAGCGCGGGCTGGGGAAGCTCGGCGGCCTCATCCACCGCATGCCCTGGGTCGCGTGGCTCGCGCTCGTCGGCGCGCTCGCGATCGCGGGCATGCCGCCGCTGAACGGCTTCGTGTCGGAATGGCTCCTGCTCCAGGCGTTCCTGTTCTCGCCGCAACTGCCCGACAGCTACCTCAACATGCTCGTACCGGTCGCCGCGGCGGCGGTCGCGCTGGCGGCCGCGCTCTCCGCCTACGTGATGGTCAAGTTCTACGGCGTCGTGTTCCTCGGCCAGCCGCGCGAGGAGAAACTCGCGCACGCACACGACGCCGGCCTGCTCGAGCGCGTCGGCCTCGTCTGGCTCGCCGCCGGCTGCGTGGCCTTCGGCGTCCTGCCGGTGCAGGTGATCGCGCTGATCGACTACGTGATCGGTCCGATGCTCGGCACCAACCTCTCGCAGGCGACCGGCGCCACCCACTGGCTCTTCCTAGCGCCGATCAATCCGGACCGTGCGAGCTACTCGCCGCTGCTCGTGCTCATGGGGCTCGTCGTCTTCACCGCGCTCGCCTGGCTCGCGGTGCGCCGCTTCTACCACGGCCGGGTGCGCCGCGCGCCGCCGTGGGATTGCGGCTACCCGCTGCTGAATGCGCGCATGCAGGACACGGCGGAGGGCTTCGGCCAGCCGGTGCGGCAGGTATTCGACCCGTTCTTCCGGATGGAGCGCGAGCTGCCGAGCCCGTTCGACGCCGCGCCGCGCTACCGGGTGACGGTGGAGGACCACATCTGGCACTGGGGCTACCTGCCGGTCGCCCGGCTCGTCGAGCGCCTCACCGCCCTGGTCACGTTCCTGCAGCGCGGCCGGATATCGGTCTACCTCCTCTACAGCTTCGGCACGCTGCTCGTGCTGCTGTTCCTGGTCCGATGAGACCGCCGTACCGCTCCAAGTGCGCATGCCCGGGCGCCCTGCGAGCGAGGGCGATCCCATGAGCGCGCAATGCTAGGCAGCTTCTCCTGGGCGGGCGCCTCCGCACAGCTCACCGAGATCGTGCTGGCGGTGCTGCTCGCCCCGCTGCTGCTCGGCTGGGTGAACCAGTGCCGGGCATGGCTCCAGAACAGGAGCGGGCCGGGCGTGCTGCGCCCGTACCTGATGCTGCGCAAGCTCATGGAGAAGGACGCGGTCGTCGCGCACGGCGCCTCGCCGCTCTTCCGCGTCGCGCCCTACATCGTCTTCGGCTGCATGGTGCTCGCGGTCGCCGTCGTCCCCACGCTCGGCACCGATCTGCCCTACGCGCCCGCGGCCGACGCAATTGCGCTGGTCGGCATCCTCGCGCTCGCCCGCGTCTTCATCTCCCTCGCGGCGATGGACATCGGAACGGCGTTCGGCACCCTCGGCGCGCGGCGAGAGATGATGATCGGCTTCCTCGCCGAGCCTGCACTGCTGATGGTGCTCTTCACCGCCTCGCTCATCAGCCAGTCGACCTCGCTCGCCACGACGGTCGAGACGCTCTCGCAGCGCGAGCTCGCCATCTACCCGAGCCTCGCCTTCGCCGGGGTCGCCTTCACCATGGTCTCGCTCGCCGAGAACGCGCGCATCCCGGTCGACAACCCGGCCACTCACCTCGAGCTCACCATGATCCACGAGGCGATGGTGCTCGAGTACTCGGGCCGGCACCTGGCCCTCATCGAGTGGGCGGCGAGCCTCAAGCTCTTCGTCTACTCGTGCATCGGCATCGCGCTCTTCTTCCCCTTCGGCATCGCGCAGGGCGGCGACGCCGCGGGCCTGCTCCTGGCGCTTCCCGCGCTGGCGCTCAAGCTCGCGATCGGGGGGTTCCTCCTCGCGCTGATCGAGACGGTCTCGGCCAAGATGCGCATCTTCCGCGCCCCGGAGTTCCTGGGCACCGCTTTCATGCTCGCGGTCCTCGCGCTGCTCCTGCACGCGCTTCTCGAAGCATGAGCCCGTACCTGACGCCCGCCCTGACGGGCCAGATCATCAACCTGCTCGCGGCGGTACTGCTGCTCGTGTCGTTCGCGATGCTCGCGCAGCGGCGCATCCTCTCGCTGATCAACCTGTTCGCGGCGCAGGGCTTCGTGCTGATGCTCTCCACTGCGTTCGTGGCCTGGGCCACCGGGCAGACGCACCTGTGGTGGTCGGCCGGCCTGACCCTCGTCCTGAAGGTGCTGCTGCTGCCCTGGATCCTGCACCGCCTGATCGATCGCCTGAACGTGAAGTGGGACGTCGAGACGCTGATCAACATCCCGACCACCATGCTGTTCGGCCTGCTGCTGGTGATCCTGGCCTTCAACCTCGCGCAACCGGTATCGGCGCTTGCGGGCACGATCACCAAGGGCACTCTCGGCATCGCGCTCGCCGCGGTGCTGCTCTCGTTCCTGATGATGATCACCCGCTCCAAGGCGGTGCCGCAGGTGATCGGGTTCCTCGCGATGGAGAACAGCCTGTTCTTCGCCGCGACCGCCGCGACCTACGGCATGCCGATGGTCGTCGAGCTCGGCATCGCGCTCGACGTGCTGGTCGGCGTGATCATCCTCGGCGTGTTCTTCTTCCAGATCCGCGAGCGCTTCGACTCGCTCGACATCCATCACCTCGAGAAGCTCAAGGAAGAATGAACTGGGAGGTGTTCTCCGTTCTCGGCATCCCGCTCGCCGGCGGCGCGTTGCTCGCGCTCTTCGGTCACCGGCACCGTGCCGCGGAGCTGAACGTCGCGCTCTCGCTCGCCACGTTCGTCGCCGCCGCGGCGCTGACCGTCCGCGTCATCCGGGACGGGCCGCTGTTCGCGTTCGGCGAGCAGTTCTTCGTCGATTCGCTGAACGTGTTTCTGGTCGCGCTCACCGCCTTCGTCTCGATGACGACCTCGATGTTCTCGCGGCCGTACATGCGCATCGAGCAGGAGCACGGCAAGCTCACCGCAGCGCGGCTGCGCCTCTACCACAGCATGTATCAGCTCTTCGTCTTCACGATGCTGCTCGTGCTGCTCACGAACAACCTCGGCCTGCTGTGGGTCGCGCTCGAGGCCGCGACGCTGACGACCGTGCTGCTCGTGAGCCTTTACCGCACGCCCGCGAGCCTCGAGGCCGCATGGAAGTACTTCATCCTCTGCGGCGTGGGCATCGCCCAGGCCCTGTTCGGGACGATTCTGCTCTACATGGCCTCTCAGCGGCTCCTCGGCACGGGCGTGGAGGCGCTCCTGTGGACCCATCTCCTCGGCGTGCGCTCCCAGCTCGAGCCGACGATCCTGTCGATCGCGTTCGTGTTCCTGCTGGTCGGCTACGGCACGAAGGTCGGGCTCGTGCCGCTGCACAACTGGCTTCCCGACGCGCACGCCGAAGGCCCGACGCCGGTGTCGGCGGTGCTCTCGGGCCTGCTCCTCAACGTCGCGCTGTACGCGCTGGTGCGGTGCAAGGTGCTCGCCGACGGCGCGCTCGGCTCCGGTTTCGCCGGCCAGCTCCTGATGGGCTTCGGAATCGTGTCGGTCGTGGTCGCCGCGTTCTTCCTCTCGCGCCAGCGCGACATCAAGCGCATGTTCGCCTACTCGTCGGTCGAGCACATGGGCCTGATCACGTTCGCGTTCGGCATGGGCGGCCCGCTCGCGAGCTTCGCGGGCCTGCTGCACATGACCGTCCACTCGCTCACCAAGAGCGCGATCTTCTTCGCCGTCGGTCACGCCGCGCAGAAAGCCGGGACGCAGGTGATGGACGACATCCGCGGCCTCGCCCGCGTCAGCCCGACCGTCGGCTGGGGCCTGATGCTCGGCACGCTGGCGATCCTCGGACTGCCGCCGTTCGGCGTGTTTGCGAGCGAGTTCCTCATCATCACGAGCGCCATGCGCCAGCAGCCGTGGGCGACCCCCCTGCTGCTCATCGCCCTCGGTGTCGCATTCGCCGCCGTCTTCCGGAAGGTCCAGCCGATGGTGTTCGGCGACACCACCGCAAAACCGCTCCCTCACCGCCCGGCGCTCGTTCCGGTGTTCGTGCACCTCGCGCTCGCGCTGATGCTCGGCCTCTACATTCCGCCCTACCTCGCGGCGTGGTACCGCGAGGCGGCGCGACTGATCGGCTAGGCCATGGCACCGGCCAACGCTTTCGACGGCCTCGGGCTCGACCTCGCGCCGGTGCGTTCGGCGACACCGGCGTGGCAGGCACGCATCGAGCGCGACCGGCTGCGCGAGATCTGCATCGCGGCGGCGGCGCGCGACGCCCGCCTGGTCGCGCTCTGGGGCTCGGACGAGCGCGATCGCGATGGCGGCTTCGCGCTCCACCTCACACTCGCGACGGACGGGGCGATGCTGTGGTTGTCGGTGCCACTACCCGGAGCCGCGCCGGAGTATCCGGACCTCGCCGACATCTTCCTGTGCGCAACCCGGATGCAGCGCGCGACACGCGATCTGCTCGGCATCGCCGCGAAAGCGGCCGACCAGCGACCGTGGCTGCGCCACGCCGCGTGGCCCGCGGAGGCGTTCCCGCTGCGGCGCGACTTCCCGCTCGCGCGCACCTACCCGAACGGTATCGACGACTATCCCTTCGTCGCCGTCGCCGGCGACGGCGTCCACGAGATCCCGGTGGGGCCGGTGCACGCGGGCACGATCGAGCCGGGGCACTTCCGCTTCTCGATCGTCGGCGAGAAGGTCCTGCGGCTCGAGGAGCGGCTCGGCTACAAGCACAAGGCGATCGACAAGCGCTTCGAGGGCTGCGACCTGATGTCGGGCGCGCGGCTGGCAGGTCGCATCTCGGGGGACAGCACCGTGGCCTACGCGTGGGCATACGCGATGGCGGTCGAGGGCGCCGCGCGGATCGCGCCGCCGCCGCGCGCGCTCTGGCTGCGGGCGACGGCGCTCGAGCGTGAGCGCGTCGCGAACCATCTCGGCGACCTCGGCTACCTGGGCAACGACGGCGGTCTCGCGTTCGGCCTCGCGCAGTTCATGCGCCTCAAGGAGGACGTGCTGCGCCTGAACGCGGAGCTGTTCGGCCACCGCTACGCGATGGACTTCGTGATTCCCGGCGGCGTCGCGCGCAACATCGGCCGCCACGGCTGCGACCAGCTCGTCGAGCAGTGCGACGCGCTCGAGCGCGAGGTGCGCACGCTGAAGGACATCTACGACGACCACGCGGGACTCCAGGACCGGTTCCTCACCTGCGGACGGCTCGAGCCTGAACTGGCGCGCCGCCTTGGCGTGCTCGGCCTGGCCGCACGCGCGAGCGGCCAGACTTTCGACCTGCGGGTCCGGCCGGCGTTCGAGCCCTACGACCGGCTCGGCGTGGAGGCGAAGGTCCGCACCGAGGGCGACGTCGCCGCGCGGGTGGCGCTGCGGTTCGAGGAGATCTTCGAGTCGCTGCGCCTCACGCGCATCCTCGCCGCGGACCTTCCGCTCGGCGAGATCGCAGCGCCGTTCGAGACGCTCTCCGGCCGCACCTGCGGGCTCGGCCGCGTCGAGGGCTGGCGCGGGGAGTCGATGGTCGCGCTCGAGGCCGACGCGGGCATCATCCGCCGCTGCCACGCGCACGACCCGTCGTGGCAGAACTGGCCCGCGCTCGAGCACGCGATCATCGGGAACATCGTCCCGGACTTCCCGCTGATCAACAAGTCGTTCAATCTCTCCTACAGCGGGCAGGATCTCTAAGTGCTGAAGCTGCTCAAGCAGATCGCCGTCGTCGGCATCAAGACCGAGGCGCCGCCGCGCCCCGATCCGAACCTGCGGGTGACCGGCGAGCGCCTGAAGGACGAAATCCTGCGCGTGTTCGGCGGGTCGCTCGCGATCCGCCACGTCGACGCGGGCTCGTGCAACGGCTGCGAGCTCGAGATCCACATGCTGAACAACGCCTACTACAACCTCGAGGGGCTCGGCATCAAGTTCGTCGCCAGCCCGCGCCACGCGGACATGCTGCTCGTGACCGGGCCGGTGTCGCGCAACATGGAGACGGCGCTGAAGCGCACGTTCGTCGCGGTGCCCGACCCGAAGCTCGTGGTGGCGGTCGGGGACTGCGGCTGCACCGGCGGGGTGTTCGGCGAGAGCTACGCGAGCTGCGGGCGGGTGGCGAACGTCATCCCGGTCGACGTCGCCGTGCCGGGATGCCCGCCGACGCCGACGGCGCTGATGCAGGGAATCCTCGCCGCGATCGCGACGAAGCGCCCGGCGTGATGGCGCCGCTGCCGCTCGCGCTCGTGGGCTGGCTGTTCACGCTGCTCAGCGCGGCCGCGCTGATCGTCGGTGCGATGCTGATCATCGCGATGCACCGGTCGGGCGAGCTGCAGCGGCGGTTCCTGGCGAAGACCGTCTGGAACGACATGGCTCTCTTCGGCATCTGGATCCTCGGGCTCGCCGGCGGGCTCGGCGTGATCGAGCTCCGGCCCTGGGGCCGGCACATCCTCGAGTTCTTCTGCTGGACGCTGATCGTGCTGATGCTGCTGTCGGCCGGGACCCGACTCCACGCCGCGAGCCGGCTGCCGCCCGAGGCGCGCGGGAACTGGGTCGGCGCGATCGCCGGCGTGACGCTGGTCGCGTTCCCCGTCCTGGTGCTGTGCGGGGTCACGATCTACACCCTCCGGAGCGAGACGGCGCGGCAGGCGTTCGGCGGCTGACGGCATTTCGGCGCGTCCTCCCGGGCGCGCCCGGCGGGATCGCGGGCCGGAACCCGCGCCGGCCTCCGGCCCGCCGCGCCCTGCGGCGCGCGAGCATCCCGGCCTCTCTACTCCCGGAGACCGCCGTGACCGCCGCGCCCGCCACCCGCTTCACCGTCGTCAACGACACGCATTCCCGCCTCAACCCGACGCTCGTCGCGCAGGTCGTCCCGGTCCGCACTGCCGCGGACCTCCAGCACGCCGTCTCTGCCGCCGCCCATGCCGGGCGCGCTGTCTCGATCTGCGGCGCGCGCCACGCGATGGGCGGGCAGCAGTTCGGCACGGGAACGCTCCTGGTCGACACGTCCGGCTTCGATCGCGTCGTCGCTTTCGACGCGAACCGCGGCCTCGTCGAGGTGGAAGCCGGCATCCGGTGGCCGGCGCTCCACGACTGGCTGCGGAACGCGCAGGGCGCCGACCCGCTCGCCTGGACCTTCCGCCAGAAGCAGACTGGCGCCGATGCGCTCTCGATCGGCGGGTGCCTGTCCGCGAACGTGCACGGGCGCGGGCTCGACCTGCCGCCTTTCGTGAGCGAGGTCGAAGCGCTCACTCTCGTGGACGCCGACGGCGCGCTGCGCCGCTGCAGCCGCGCCGAGAACCCCGAGCTCTTCGGCCTCGCGATTGGCGGCTATGGCCTCTTCGGCGTCATCGCGACGGTCACGCTGCGCCTGGTGCCGCGCGTCAAGGTCCGCAGGATCGTAGAGATCATCGACGTGGAATCGCTGGTGAGCGCGTTCGACGCGCGCATCGCGGCCGGCTTTCGCTACGGCGACTTCCAGTTCTCGATCGACCCCACAAGCGAGCGCTTCCTGCGCCGTGGCGTCTTCGCCTGCTACGAGCCGGTCCCCGACGCGACGCCGATGGCGGCGGGCCAGCGGGCGCTCACGGTCGCCGACTGGAAGCGGCTCGTCCTCCTCGCGCACACCGACAAGGCGGCCGCCTTCGAGCACTACGCGCAGCACTACCTCGGGACCTCCGGCCAGGTGTACTGGTCCGACTCGCACCAGATGAGCGTCTATCTGGACGACTATCACCGCGACGTCGATCACGCGCTCGGCCACCGCGGATCCGAGGTGATCACGGAGATCTACGTGCCGCGGGCCCGTCTCCCCGATTTCATGGCCGACGCGGCGGCCGACTTCCGTCGCGCGCGGGTGGACGTGATCTACGGGACGGTACGGCTCATCCGCCGCGACGAGGAGACGTTTCTCGCCTGGGCGCGCGAGGACTGGGCGTGCGTGATCTTCAACCTGCACGTGCGCCACGACCCGGCCGGCCAAGCGCACGCGGCCGAGGCGTTCCGCCGCCTGATCGACCTCGCCGCCGCGCGCAACGGGAGCTACTACCTCACCTACCACCGCCACGCGACGCGCGCGCAGGCGCAGGCGTGCCACCCGCGGCTACGCGAGTTCCTTGCGCACAAGCGGCGTCACGACCCGCAGGGGCGGTTCCAGAGCGACTGGTACCGCCACCACGAAGCGCTCCTCGCTACGGCTTGAGGTAGGCGTAGCCCTCGCGCGGCTGCTTCTTCGGCCGGATCGAACAAGGGGGCGACGCCCCCTTGTAGATCCCGCGAGTCGGGACGCAGCGCTATGGCTTCAGGTACGCATAGCCCTCGCGCTGCTGCTTCTTGGTGATCTCCGCCACGCCCGAGGGCACGAACGTCGCCTCCTCGATGAACTGGCTTCGCGTCATCTTCCGGTTCCGCAGCGTGATCTCGCACACCTCGAAGGTCACGCCGCGGGCCTTCAGGTCCTGCACCGCCACCTCGTAGGGATTGCCGTTCTTGTCGCGCGCGTTTTTCATCAGAAAGTCGACGCCGAGCGCGTGCGAGACGACGACGATCTTCGCCTTCGGGTTCACTTCGAGGTGGTTGTTGATGTTGCGGATCCCGTTCGTCGCCTGCACGAGCCCCTCGTTGAAGTGGTACACCACCTTGTCTTCGGCGACCACTCCGCCGCCTCCGGTCGATGCGCATCCGGCAACCAGCGCCACCGCGAGCAGTCCAGCGATTCTCCTCATCGTCTCCTCCGATCTCCTGGGTCGAACGTGCAAGAACCCTTGCGGGCAAGAGCAAGCTTGCTATGATCGGCGCCCGACGCGCAATCAGGTCCTTCGATACCCCGATCACGCTGGCCGATGGTCAGGCATCTCATCATCCACGGCCGTGTCCAAGGCGTCGGCTTTCGCGACGCGATGCGCTGGGAGGCCGAGCGCCTCGGCGTGACCGGCTGGGTCCGCAACCGCCGCGACGGCACGGTCGAGGCCGTGGTCGCCGGGCGCGCGGATGCGGTCGCGGCGATCGTCCACTGGGCCCACCGCGGCCCGCCCGCTGCGAAGGTGACCGAAGTCGTGATCGCTGAGACCAACGGCGTCTTCGCGGCCTTCGAATGGCTCCCGACCGCCTGAGGCGCTAGGCGTAGACGATCTCGACGTTCTCGGGATTCAGCCAGTCGGCGAGCGCCGCGATCAGCCCGTCGTCCGGCGTCACCCGCCATTCGTCGCCGAGCCGCACCTCCGCGACCGCCGCGCCGCTCGCATAGCGCACCTTCACCGGGCAGGGGCCATTGCGGTAGGGCGCGAGGAGTTCGCGCAGCTTCTTTGCCGCCGCAGCGCTCGCGGCCGAGGCCTCCCCGTTCAACGACAGCCGCAGGCCGCGCGCGAACTTCGCCCGCGCTGCGGTCAGGTCGAAGAGCTTGTCGGCGACGACCCGGAAGCCGCCGCTGAACTCGTCCCTGGAGACCTTCCCCTGCACGACGAGCGGGCGGTCCTCCTTGACGAGGTCGCGATGCGCCTCCCAGACCTCGTTGTAGACCGACACCTCCAGCTGCGCCGCGCCGTCGTCGAGCAGCACGATCAGCATCTTCCCGCGTCGCGTGATCGCGGTGCGCGCCGCCGCGACCATGCCGGCGAGGAGCTGCGGCTCGTTGCGCGGCTGGAGCTCCGCGAGCGTGCCGCGCAGGAACGGCGCGAACTCGCGCCGGAACGCCGCGAACGGATGGCCCGAAAGGTAGAACCCGAGCGCGGTCTTCTCCTCGGCGAGCCGCCGCTGCTCGTCCCAGCGCGGCACCTCCACAGCCGCGGGCCGGTGCCGGGCCGCGCCCTCCGCGTCGCCGAAAAGGCTCACCTGCTGCGCGTCGCGGCTGCGCTGCTCGGCCGCCTCCAGCGCGATCCCGACCGAGGAGAGCAGCCGCGCCCGGTGGTCGTCGAGCGCGTCGAACGCGCCGGCGCGCACCAGCGCCTCGACGACCCGGCGATTGACGATGCGCTTGTCGATGCGCTCGCAGAAGTCGAAGAGGTCCGCGAACGGGCCGCCGGCCTCCCGCGCCCTGACGACCGCGCCGATCGCCGACTCGCCCGTGCCCTTGATCGCACCGAGTCCGTAGCGGATCGTGCGCGCGTCGACCGGCGCGAAGCGGTACTCGCCTGCGTTGAC
>CAZIXQ010000076.1:0-14660 GCA_964543155.1 uncultured Enterobacteriaceae bacterium | reverse complement strand
GGCTTCGACGTCCACGCCCTCGTCCCGGGCCGCAAGCTGATCGTCGGCGGCGTGGAGATCCCGTTCGACCGCGGGCTCGAAGGCCACTCCGACGCCGACGTCCTGCTGCACGCGATCACCGATGCGCTCCTCGGCGCCGCTGCGCTCGGCGATATCGGGCGGCACTTCCCGGACACCGATCCGGCCTATCGGGGCGCGGACAGCCGCGCGCTGCTGCGCGCCGCGATGGCGAAGGTCTCCGCCGGGGGCTTTGCGGTCGCGAACGTCGACGCCACGATCATCGCGCAGGCGCCGAAGATGGCGCGCCACATTCCCGCGATGATCCGGCACGTCGCTGCCGACCTCGGCATCGATCCCGGGCGCGTCAACGTGAAGGCCAAGACCACTGAGCGGCTCGGCTTCGCCGGCCGCGGCGAGGGCATTGCGGCGGAGGCGGTCGTCCTGCTCGAGGACGCGCCGAAGACGTGGATCACTCCGGACGTCCCGTAGCCGCGGAACGGCTGCGGCTCTTCTTCGCCTTGTGGCCGGACGCGGCGACCCGCGAGCGGCTTGCTGACTGGACGCGCGCAATTCACCGCGCAAGCGGAGGCCGCGCGATGCGGCCGGAGAACGTTCACCTCACGCTCGCGTTCCTCGGCGGCACCTCGGCGGCCGCCCTGCCGGCGATCATAGCCGCGGCAGGACGCGTTGCGCCGCGTCCGTTCTCGCTGCGCATCGACGAGCCCGGCTATTGGCGGCACAACCAGATCGCATGGGGCGGCGTGCGCGAGCCCCCGCCCGAGCTCGGCGCGCTCGTCGCCGACCTGCGCGCGGCGCTCGTCGCGGCGAGGATCGCGTTCGACCCGAAGCCCTTCGTCGCGCACCTCACGCTCGTGCGCAAGGCGCGCCCCGGCTTCAGGATGCCGGCGCTCGATGCGATCGAGTGGCCGGTACGGGACTTCGCGCTGATCCGGTCGGTGACCGGGCCGGACGGGAGCGCCTACGAGGTGGTGCAGCGCTGGGCGTGAGCGCCGGTCAGCCGGCGACCGGAATCGTCACCCGCGCCACCAGCCCGCCGCCGTCCCGCGGCAGGAGTTCGAACGCGCCGCCGTGCATCCGCGCGATCCGGTCCACGATCGCGAGCCCGAGCCCGGACCCGCCCTTGCCGCTGCGCGCCGTCTCGAGCCGCGTGAACGGCTGCTTCAGCCGCTCGACCTCGTCGGCCGGAATCCCCGGTCCGCGATCGAGGACCTCGATCACCACCGCGCGGCCCGCCGTCGCGATCCGCAGCCGCACGTCCTTGCCGCCGTAGCGGAACGCGTTGTCGACGAGATTCGTGACCAGCCGCCGCACCGCCATCGGCCGCACGGTCACTTCCGGCACTGCGATGAGTTCCTCGGTCAACGCGTGACCGGCGTCCCGATACCGCGCCGCGATTTCGCGTGCCATCGCCGCGAGATCGGTCGGCTGCGGGGGCTCGCCGCCCGCCGCGCGGGCGAAGTCGAGGAACTGGCCGATGATGCGGTCCATCTCGTCGATGTCGGCCGCCATGCCGGCCTTGAGCTGCGCGTCCCCCCCCGACATCTCCAGACCGAGCCGCAGCCGCGCGAGCGGGGTGCGCAGGTCGTGCGACACGCCGGCGAGGATGAGCGCGCGGTCGTCCTCGAGCCGCGCGAGGTCGCGCGTCATCTGGTTGAACGCCCGCGACACGGTCTGGATCTCCTCCGGGCCGGACTCGTCGAGCGGCGCCGGAACCCGCCCGCGTCCCACGTCGGCGGCCGCGCCGACGAGCGCGCGCAGCGGCCGGCGCAGGCGGAACACGATCAGCCAGGCCCCGGCGAGCGCGGCCACGAGCACGAACGCGCCCCACCCGAGCCAGCGCAGCGCCACCGCCCGCTCGACGCGTTCTCGCGGCAGCATGACCCAGTACTCGTCGGCGTCGATCCGGAAGCTCACCCAGAATCCCCGCAGGCCGTCGCGCTCGGTCGCGAGGCGCGTGTCCGGCCCGAGCTGGCGGCGTACCTCCTCGGCGAAGATCCGCGTGCCGGGGCGATCGGCCGCGAGCGGCACGATCCGCTCGTCCGCGTCGGCGGGATAGACCCGGATGCCTTCCTGCTCCTGCAGCTCGAGCAGCAGCTCGCGCCGCAAATCCGGCTGCGCGGTGACGAGGGCAACGCGCGTCAGGTTCACCACGCTCGCAACGAGGTCGGCCGTCTGCCGCGCGCGCGGCTCGCGCTCGGAGACGCGGAAGAGCTGGAACCAGGCCGCGACCGCGAGCAGGATCAGCGCCGCGATCAGAACGAAGTTGCGCCAGAGCAGGCTGCGCGGAAAGAGCCGCATCAGGCCTTCGTCCCGTCGGGGACGAAGACGTAGCCGAACCCCCACACGGTCTGGATGAACGTCGGGTTCGAGGGGTCGGGCTCGACGAGCTTGCGCAGCCGCGACACCTGCACGTCGATCGCGCGGTCGAAGACCTCGTACTCGCGGCCGCGCGCGAGCTCCATCAGCTTGTCGCGCGAGAGCGGCACGCGCGGGTGCGTCACGAGCACCTTGAGCAGCGCGAACTCCCCGGTCGTGAGCGAAATGTTCTGGCCGTTTTTCGCCAGCGTCCGGGTCGCGAGGTTGACGGTCATGCCGCCGAACTCGACCGACTCGGCCTCGGCCGACGGCGCGCCCGGCGGCAGCGGGCTCGCGCGCCGGCGCAGCACCGCGTTGATCCGCGCGACCAGCTCGCGCGGGTTGAAGGGCTTCGGCAGGTAGTCGTCGGCGCCCATCTCCAGGCCGACGATGCGGTCCACGTCCTCGCCCTTCGCGGTAAGCATGATGATCGGAATCGGGTTCTTGGTGCCGCGCAGCCGGCGGCAGATCGAGAGGCCGTCCTCGCCGGGCAGCATGAGGTCGAGGACCATCAGGTCGAAGCGCTCATGGGCGAGCAGCTTGTCCATCGCGTGCGCCTCGGCGACGGCACGCACCGCGAACCCCTGCTCGCCGAGGTAGCGGGTGAGGAGGTCGCGCAGCCTCAGGTCGTCGTCGACGACCAGGATCTTGATCTTCGCTTCCGTCATGGCACCGGATGCTACCGCCCGCGGGCGCGGCGGGCGAGGCAATGGTAACGCCGGGTTACGCCGGGGGAGGGCGTAACAGCCGGTTACAAACGCGCCGCCCCCTCACACATTCCGCTTACAGCCGGCGCCTACAGTGCGACCACGCCGACGCGCAGCTCCACCCAGACGGGGCGAGCGTCGCAAAGGGGCGCATGAAACTTGAGAGAGGAGACTGCAATGATGATGAAGAAAAGCGCGCTGTGTCTGGCCCTCGCGGCCCTGCCGTTCGTCGCCGTCGCCGGCAATCGCGACCCGGGAGTCAACCACCGGCAGCACAATCAGCAGCACCGTATCCAGCAGGGTACCCAGTCGGGCGACCTCACTCGCATGGAGGCGCGCCGCCTGCACGCCGAGCAGCGCCACATCCGGCACGAGGAGCGCGCGTACAAGGCGGACGGCCATCTCACCCCCAACGAGCGCGCCGACCTGCACCGCGACCTGAACCGCGCGAGTCTCGACATCTACCGGCAGAGGCACGACGCCCGGCACCGTGCGCCGGCCGCACTGCGCGACCCGGGCGTGAACGTGCGCCAGCACCACCACCAGGACCGCATCGCCCAGGGCGTGCGCTCGGGCAGCCTGACGAAGGACGAGGCGCGCGGGTTGCGCACGGAGCAGCGTTCGATCCGGCAGGAGGAGCGTGCATACAAGGCCGACGGCACACTGACGCGCGATGAGCGCAAGGACCTGCACCAGGACCTGAACGCGGCGAGCCGCAGCATCTACAGCGAGAAGCACGACGCGGAGACGCGCTAGGAACGGTGGCATCATTGGCCCGGTGATGGCGCTTGCGGAATGGCGATGAGGCGGATGCTGGTCATGGCGTTGGCGGCGGTGCTGCTCGCGGCGGCGTGGCCGGCCGCGGGCCAGCCCGGACCCGGCCAGGGCCAGGGCCAGGGCCGCGGCCGCGGCATGGATCGTCCGATGCCGCAGGGCCCGATGGGGCCGCCGCCCGAGCGCGGGTGGCAGCGTCCCGACGGCGATGGCATGCACCGCCGCGGGTTGTCGCCGCAGGAGCGCGAGCAGCTCCGCCGCGACATCGGTCGGCACGGACGCGACATCTACCGCGATCCGCGCGGTGGCGGCCCGGGCAAGCGGTAGGCCGCAGACCCGATTTCCCCGTGACGTAGCTCGGCGCCCGCGGATCCCGCAGAAATCGGTCCCCGGGCGCCCATTTTTTTCACGACCATGCGCCACCTTGCACTTCTCGCGGCTGCGCTGCCGCTCGCCGCCCAGGCGGCAATGGGCCCGGAGGACGCGCGCCATCTCCTGAACCGCGCCGGGTTCGGTGCCACCCCGCGCGAGATCGCTGCCGTTGCGGGGCTGACCCGGCAGCAAGCGGTCGACCGGCTGCTCGCCGGCACCCGCGCGACTGCGGTCACCGCGCCGCCCGGATGGGTCAGGGAGCCGATCACGCCGCCGCGGACCTTGCGCAACGCCTCGCAGGAGGAACGCCAGGCGTTCCTCGCGCAGGAGATCCGACGCGGCTTCGATCTGCGCGCCTGGTGGATCGGCGAGATGCTCGCCACGGGCTCGCCGCTCACCGAGCGCATGACGCTCTTCTGGCACAACCACTTCGTCTCGAGCCAGCAGAAGGTGCGGCACGCGCGGCTGATGTACGACCAGAACGCGCTCCTGCGCCGGCATGCGACGGGCAACTTCGGCGAGCTGCTGCACGCGGTCGCGAAGGACCCGGCGATGATCGTCTACCTCGACTCGGCGTCGAACCGCAAGGGCAAGCCGAACGAGAACTTCGCCCGCGAGGTGATGGAGCTCTTCGCGCTGGGCGAGGGGCACTACTCCGAGCGCGACGTGCGCGAGGCCGCGCGCGCGTTCACCGGCTGGTCGCTCGACCTCGATACCGGCGCGTTCCGGTTCCGGCCGTTCCTGCACGACGAGGGTCCAAAGACGGTGCTCGGGCGCACCGGCAACTTCGACGGCGATGCGGTGCTCGACATCCTGCTCGCCCAGCGCGCGACGGCGGAGTTCGTCGTCGCGAAGCTCTGGCGCGAGTTCGTCTCGCCCGAGCCCGACGCGCAGGAGGTCCGGCGCATCGGCGCACGGTTCCGCGATGCGCGCTACGACCTGAAGGTGGCGCTGCGCGAGCTCTTCCTCTCGGACGCGTTCTGGGCAGCGGAGAACCGCGCCGCGCTCGTCAAGTCGCCCGTCGATCTCGTCGTCGGCACGCTGCGCGCCCTCGAGTTCCAGGTGGGTGACCCGCTGCCGTTCGTGCTCGCGACCGCCGGGCTGGGGCAGAACCTGTTCGCGCCGCCGAACGTGAAGGGGTGGCCGGGCGGCGAGGCGTGGATCAATTCCTCGACGCTGCTCGGGCGCAGGCAGTTCGCCGAGCGGATCTTTCGCGCCGACGAGATGCCGGGCACCGCGATGGCGGTGGCCGAGCGGCCTCCCGCGGCGGGCGAGCTCGGGCGCGCACCCGGCTTCGCGCGCATGGGCGAGGAGGGGCGGGCGCGATTCGTGCGCGCCCTCGGGGAGATCCACTTCGATGCGCAGCGCTGGGTCGGCAGCTTTCAGCGGCCGGTGGCGCAGGCCGACATCGTGCAGGTGCTGCTCGCGCGCGAGCCGGTTGCGCCGCTCCCCGCGGACGCGGGGGCGCGCGAGACGATCCGGCTGATCGCGCTCGATCCGGCCTATCAACTGAGGTAGGGATGGCGATGAACCGACGCGATTTCCTCTTCGCCTCCGGCGCCGCGACCTGCGCGGTGTTCGTACCCCGGTTCGCGGCAGCGCAAGGCGCGCCCGACTACCGCAACCTCCTCGTGCTGGTCGAGCTGAAGGGCGGCAACGACGGCCTCAATACCGTCGTGCCGTACGCCGATCCCGCCTACTACACCCTGCGGCCGCGCATCGCGATCCCGCGCGACCAGGTGCTGCAGCTCGATGCGCGCGCGGGCTTGCACCCTTCGCTCGCGCCGCTCGTCCCCCTGTGGCAGGCGGGGGAGGTCGCGATCGTGCAGGGCGTGGGCTACGCGAACCCGAACCTCTCGCACTTTCGCTCGATCGAGATCTGGGACACCGGGTCGAGGAGCGAGGAGGTCCTCGCCGACGGCTGGCTGACCCGGGCCTTCGCCGCGCACCCGACGCCGCGCGGCTTCGCCGCCGACGGCGTGGTCGTGGGCACGAGCGACCTCGGTCCGCTCGCCGGCACCGGCGCGCGCGCTGTGGCGCTGGCGAACACCGCGCAGTTCCAGCGCCAGGCGAGGATGGCGCAGCCGATCGAGGCGCCGAACGCCAATCGGGCCCTCGCCCATCTCCTCAAGGTCGAGGCCGACGTCGCCCGGGCGGCCGCGGGCCTGCAGGGGAACCATGCGTTCGGCACCGAGTTCCCGCAAGGCGCGTTCGGCCAGGCGGTGCGCACGGCGGCGCAGGTCGTCGCGGCGAACGCCGGCGTCGCGGCCGTGCGCCTGAGCCTCAACGGGTTCGACACCCACCAGAACCAGCCCGCGGTGCACGCGAACCTGCTGCGGCAACTCGCCGAAGGGCTGGTGGCACTGCGCGCCGCGCTCGCCGAGCTCGACCGCTGGCGCTCGACGCTGGTGCTGACGTATGCGGAGTTCGGGCGGCGCGCGCAGGAGAACGGCTCGAAGGGCACCGACCACGGCACCGCCAACGCCCACTTTGCGCTCGGCGGCCGGGTGAAGGGCGGCTTGCTCGGCGCCGCGCCCCGTCTCGACCGGCTCGAGAACGGCAACCTCGCGCACGCGATCGAGTTCCGCAGCCTCTACGCCACGGTGCTCGAGCGCTGGTGGGGCGTGCCGTCAGCCGGCGTGCTCGGCGGGCGGTTTGCCGCGGTCGATCTGCTGCGGGCCTGAAACGCCCCGTCGCTCAGGCGGCGAGAAGGTGCGTGACGCCGTCCCAGAGCAGCTTCGCGCCGGTCGCAAACATCAGCGTGTAGGCGATGCGATAGAACCACAGCGTGCTCAGGCGCTTGCGCACCCAGATGCCGAAGAGGATGCCGACCACCGCGACCGGCAGGAGCGCGACCGCGGTGCCGAGATTGCGCGCCTCGAACAGTCCGAGCAGGAAGTACGGCACGATCTTCGCCGCGTTGATCGCCGTGAAGAAGATGATCGTGGTCCCCACGTAGAGCGCCTTGTCGAGGCGCATCGGCAGGAGATAGATCGCGAGCGGCGGACCGCCGGCGTGCGCGACGAAGCTCGTGAACCCGGAGCCGGCGGCGCACGCGTAGCCCTTCAGCCGGCTGGGCTGCGCGGGCCGCGGCAGTCCGGCGACGACGTTCCAGGCGACGAACCCGCACGCGATCAGCCCGAGCAGCACGCGGATCCAGTCGTCGTTCAGGTACTTGAACGTGGCCCAGCCCAGGCCGATCCCGACCAGGCCCGCGGGCATGATCACCCGCATGATGCCGCGGTGCCAGTCGCGCCGGTAGGCGTACAGGCCGATCAGGTCCATCAGGATCAGGATCGGCAGCATGACCGCCGCCGCCTGCACCGGCGAGATCACGAGCGAGAGCAGCGGCACCGAGAACCCGCCCGCCGCCCCGATGCCGCCCTTCGAGACGCCGGTGAGGATGACCGCGGGGACCGCGACCGCGTAGAACCAGGGGTTCGCGATCAGCTCGAGGGCCAATCCTTCAGGCCTTCGCCGCCTGGTCGCGCAGCACGCGCTTGAGGATCTTCCCGGTCGCGCTCTTCGGCAGCTCGCGCACCAGCTCGACCTGCGCCGGGATCTTGTAGGCGGCGAGGCGATCGCGGCAGAACTGCGCGAGCTCCTCGCCGGTGGCGTGCTTGCCCGCCTTGAGCACGACGGCGGCGCGCACCTGCTCGCCCTTGAGCGCATCCGGCGCGCCGTAGACCGCACACTCCTGCACCGCCGGGTGGCGATAGAGCACGTGCTCCACCTCGGCCGGCCAGACCTTGAAGCCCGACACGTTCACCATGTCCTTGACGCGATCGACGATGTAGACGTAGCCGTCGTCGTCCATTCGGCCGATGTCCCCCGAGTGGAGCCAGCCGTGGCGCAGCGCCCTGTCGGTGTCCTCCGGCCTGCCCCAGTAGCCCTTCATGACGCCGGGGCCGCGGATGCAGATCTCGCCCCATTGGCCGCGCGGCACCTCCCTGTCCTCCTCGTCGTGGATCGCGAGGGTGAAGCCCTCGACCGCGGTGCCCACGCTGCCAAAGCGGTGCTCGGTCGCATGGTTGTAGCAGGCGAAGGGCGAGCATTCGGTGAGCCCGTAGCCTTCGTAGACGCGAGCCCCGAAGCGCTCGGTCCAGCGCCGCGAGATCTCCTCGGGCATCGTCGCGGCCGCGGAGAAGTAGTAGTCGATCGACGAGAGGTCGTACCTGGAGAGATCCATGTTCAGCAGCCCGATGTAGATGGTCGGGACGGCGAAGAACTTGGTGATGCGGTCGCGGCCGATCGCCTCCAGCACCGGCTCGGGCACGAAGCGGCGGAAGAGCGCGAGCGTCGCCCCGGCCTCGAAGCCGGCGTTCATGATGTAGTTCTGCCCGAACACGTGGAAGAGCGGCAGGAAGAGCGCCAGGCGGTCGGTGTGCTTGTAGCCCGAGCACTTGGCTGCGGTGCGCATGTTGGTCGCGATGTTGTTGTGCGTCAGCGTGACCCCCTTCGGCGTCCCGGTCGTTCCGGAGGAGTAGAGCAGCACTGCGGGGTCGTCGGGCTGCATCTCGGCCGCGCGAGCGCCGGGGTCGCCGCGGGCGAGCCAGTCCTCGAGCGCGATCTCGCCGGACTCGGCGCCCTCGCAGATCACCGTGTGCTGGAGCGAGGGGCACTCGGGCCGCGGGACGTTGGGCAGCAGCTCCGCGGTGGTGAAGAGCACCCTGGGCCGCGCGTCGTTGACGATGTGCCGGACCTCCTCCCACTTGAAGATCGAGTTGATCGACACGACGATCGCGCCCGCCTTCAGTCCCGCGAGATAGGCGAGCGCGAAGGCGGGGATGTTCGGCAGGTACAGCGCGATCCGGTCGCCGCGGTGCACGCCGTGGCGTACGAGCGCGTCGGCGAGCGCCGAGGCGCAGTAGTCGAGCGTCGCGTACGAGACGCTCTTCCCCTCGAAGAGGATCGCTGGGTGGTCCTTCAGGCGCGCGGCGGCGCGCTCGACGTGCTGGGCGATGTTCATTGGCGGGCGCAGCGAGGCGCTAGAAGTTGACGTTGTCCTTGCCCTTGAGCCGCAGGATGTCGCGCGCCTCCCCGGGGGTGGCGACCTCCAGCCCGAGCTCCTCGAGGATGCGGCGGATCTTCGCGACCTGCTCGGCGTTGGTCTGCGCGAGCCGGCCCTTGCCGAGCCACAGGCTGTCCTCGAGCCCGACGCGCACGTTCCCGCCCATCACTGCGGACATCGTGGCGACGTACATCTGGTTGCGCCCGGCGCCGAGCACCGACCAGCGGTAGTCCGCGCCAAAGAGCCGGTCGGCGGTGCGCTTCATGTGCAGCACGTCTTCGGGGTGCGGGCCGATCCCGCCCCGGATGCCGAAGACCGACTGGATGAAGAGCGGAGGCTTCACGAGCTTGCGCTCGAGGAAGTGCGCCGCGGTGTAGAGGTGCCCGATGTCGTAGCACTCGATCTCGAAGCGCGTGTCGTTGCCGCTGCACGACTCCAGTATGTGCGCGATGTCCCGGAACGTGTTCTTGAAGATGCGCTCGTCGGAGCCGGCGAGGTAGGGCAGCTCCCAGTCGTGCTTCCAGTCCTTGTAGCGCGGGATCATCTCGTACAGGCCGAAGTTCATCGATCCCATGTTGAGCGAGGCGACCTCGGGCTTGAGCTGGAGCGCGGGCTGCAGGCGCTCCTCCACCGTCATCGTCGGTGCGCCGCCGGTGGTGAGGTTGATGACCACGTCGGTCGCGGCCTTGATCTTCGGCAGGAACTGCCGGAAGACGGCGGGGTCCTGCGTCGGCCGCCCGTCCCCGGGCATGCGGGCGTGCAGGTGAACGATCGCGGCGCCGGCCCGGGCCGCGCCGATCGCACCCTCCGCGATCTCGTCGGGCGTGATCGGCAGGTGCGGCGACATCGTCGGCGTGTGGATCGCGCCGGTCACGGCGCAGGTGATGATGACCTTGTTCTGCTGGGCTGACATGGGTTCTCCTGCCGGTTAGCGGTCCTGACCGCGTTTGTGCGCCGCGAGCGCCATCAGCCGGCGGTCGCGCCACGCCGCGCGCTCGGCGAGCGCGTCCGCGGGCACGGCCGCGCGGCGCACCGCGTCGGCGCGCGCGAGCGCCGCCGCGCTCCATTCTCGCGCTGCCTGCGCGCGGTCCATCTCCACCCTGGTCGCGCCATAGCGGCGCGCGTAATCTAGCACTCCCCCGGGCGCGTTGAGGTCGATCGTCTCGAACGGCCCCATGAACGACCAGCGCAGGCCGAGGCCGTCGCGGACCGTGCGGTCGATGTCCTCGGCCGAGGCGTACCCGTCCTCGTACAGGCGGATCGCCTCGCACACGAGCGCCGCCTGCAGGCGATTGAGAATGAAGCCGGGGACCTCGCGCCGCACCACGACCGGCGCCTGCCCCGCGGCCGCGTGGAGTGCGCGGGCGCGCTCCACGACCGCGGGCGCGGTCCACGGCGCGGGGCAGAGCTCCACCACCGGCACCACGTGCGGCGGGTTGACCGGGTGCGCGACGAGGCAGCGCGCGCGTCCGGGCAGCTCGGCGCTGAACGCGGAGGCGGGGATGTAGGACGTCGAGCTGGCGAGGATGCAGTCCGGCGGCGCGCGGCGGTCGAGCTCGGCGTAGATCGCGCGCTTCGCCTCGACCGTCTCGCGGACGCTCTCCTGGACGTACGCGCAATCGCGGACGGCCTCCGCGAGGCTCGACGCCGGCGCGATGCGCGCGCGCACCGCCGCGGGTGGCTCGGCGAGCAGGCCGAAGCGCGCGAGCTCGGCGAGCGCGTCCTCGACGCACCGCAGGTTCGCCGCGAGCGCGCCGGCGTCCGCGTCGTACGCGCAGACCGGATGTCCGGCGCGCGCGAAGACGATCGCCCACGCGCGCCCGATCAGGCCGCAGCCGACGATCCCGATCCGGTCCATGGGCTACACCGTGCGCGTGATGTCGCCGCAGATCGAGAGCGCCTGGCCGGAGATGTGCCTGCCGGCGCCGGTGGCGAGGAAGAGCGCCATGTTCGCGATGTCCTGGGCGGTGACGAAGGTGCGGAGGCTGGCGGTGTCGAGCAGCTTCTGCTTCTGCGCCTCGAACGGGATGCCGAGCGCCTTCGCCTTGGCGTCGATCACGCGGTCGATGCGCTCCCCCTCGACGTTTCCGGGCTGGAGGCAGTTCACCCGCACGCCGTCCGGGCCGGCCTCGATCGCGAGGCTCTTGGTGAACCCGACCACGCCCCACTTGGCCGCCGCGTACGGGGAGCGCAGCGGGAACCCGAGCCGCCCGGCGACCGAGGAGAGGTTGATGATGCTGCCGCCCCCGGCGGCCTTCAGCAGCGGCATCGCGAGCCGCGTGCAGTAGAACATCCCGTTCAGGTCCACTGCGATGCACCGGTCCCAGTCCTCGGGCGCGATGTCCTCGACCCTGGCGGTCGGACCCGCGATGCCGGCGTTGTTGACCAGGACGTCGAGGCCGCCGAGGTCGCGCCGCACGTCGGCGAAGAGCCGTTCGACGTCGGCGAGGCGCGCCACGTCGGCGACGGTCTGGGTGACCGCCGGCATGAGCCGCCGCGCCTCGTCGAGCGCGGCGCGGTCCACATCGCAGACGTGCACGCGCGCGCCGTGGTCGAGGAACGTGCCGGCGATCGCGCGGCCGATGCCGGCCGCGCCGGCGGTCACGAGCACGCGCAGGCCTTGCGCGGATGTGTCCATCGAGCCTCCCTGGGCACGCGAAGTGGCGCGGGAGTGTAACGCCGCACCGGTAAAATGGCTCAGCGCCAACCATGAACATCCTTGCCATCGAAACGGCCACCGACGTGCTCTCGCTCGCGCTCGGCGCAGGCGCGCGCGTGCAGGAGACGACGCTGGCGGCCGGGAGCCGCCAGGCCGAGCTCATCCTGGGCGAGATCGACGCGTTGCTCCGGCGCGCCGGGCTGGGCGTGCGGGACCTCGATGCGATCGCGTTCGGCGCGGGCCCCGGCTCGTTCACCGGCCTGCGGATCGCGTGCGGCGTCGCGCAGGGCATCGCGGCGGCGCGCGCGCTGCCGGTGCTCGGGGTGGGCACGCTCGCCGCGCTCGCCGAGGCGCGCGGCGCGGCGCGCGCGATCGCCTGTCTCGATGCGCGGATGGGCGAGGTGTACCATGCCGCGTTCGAAAGACGGAACGGCGCGTTGCACGAGATCATTCCTGCGGGGCTCGCTCGTCCCGATGCGCTTCCACTGCCGCCCGACGGCGGCTGGACCGGATGCGGCCCGGGCTTTGCGGCGCATCGCGCCGCGCTGCTCGCGCGACTCGGCGCGCATCTGGTCGCGGTCCGCCCCGAAGTGCTCCCCACCGCTGCGGCGGTGCTGCGGCTGGCCGCGCCGCGCTTCGCGGCGGGCGAGGGCGGCGATCCGGCCGCCGCTGCCCCGGTGTACTTGCGCGACCGCGTCGCGCTCAAGACGGCGGAGCGATGAGCGCCCTGCCGCGGTCCGAGCTCGGCATCCGCCCGCTCGCCGAGCGCGACCTGGAGGCGATCGCCGCGATCGAGCGGGAGATCTACGAGTTTCCGTGGACGCTCGGCAACTTCCGCGACTCGCTCGCCGCCGGGTACAGCTGCTGGGCCGGTCACGTACAGGGCGAGCTCGCCGGCTACGCGGTGATGATGATCGGCGCGGGGGAGGCCCACCTCCTCAACCTGAGCATTGCGGCATGGTGCCAGCGGCGCGGATTCGGGCGCGAGATGCTCGCGCACCTGATGCAGGTGGCGCGCAGCTACGGCGCGCGCGTCCTTCTGCTCGAGGTGCGCCCCTCGAACCACGCGGCGCGCGCGCTGTACGTCGAGCATGGATTCGAGCAGGTCGGCACGCGGCGGGGCTACTACCCGGCGCGCGACGGCCGCGAGGACGCGCTGATCCTGAGCCACCCGCTGTGACCGGACGACGCGAGCGCCTGATCGAGGCGATGGAGCTCGGCCCGCGCTGGCTGTTGCGCGGGCGGGGCGCCGTCGCCGCGCCGAGCGGATCCGAGCGACCGACCGGCGAACCGGCGGCGCTCGCGCTCGACGAGCGCGCGGCGCGGATCGCCGCGCTCGACTGGGCGGGGCTCAGGGCCAAGGTCGCGGGCTGCACCGACTGCCCGCTGTGCAAGACGCGCACCCACACCGTGTTCGGCGTCGGCGACGAGCAGGCCGAGTGGATGATCGTCGGCGAGGCGCCCGGGGCCGAGGAGGACGCGCGCGGCGAGCCGTTCGTCGGCCAGGCCGGGCGCCTGCTCGACAGCATGCTCGCGGCGCTCGGCCTCGCCCGCGAGGCGAACGTCTACATCGCCAATGTGCTCAAGTGCCGCCCGCCGGGAAACCGGAACCCGGAACCCTTCGAGGTCGCGCAGTGCAGCCCCCACCTCGTCCGGCAGATCGCGCTCGTCCGGCCGCGGCTCATCCTGGCGCTGGGGCGATTCGCCGCGCAGACGCTGCTCGGCACCGACGCGAGCATCGCGAGCCTGCGCGGACGGCTGTTCCAGTACCAGGGCGTCCCGCTCGTCGTGAGCTATCATCCGGCCTATCTCCTGCGCAATCTCCCGGACAAGGCGAAGGCGTGGGAGGACCTGTGCTACGCGCGCGCGGCGCTGAAGGGGTTGAACGAGTCGCGCGCGACGCCATCCTGACCTATCGTGACGACTGCAAAGGGGAATCCATCCATGAAGAAACTGTGGGCTGTGCTCGTCGCCGGCCTCGCCGTGACGCTGGGCGGCTGCGGCTACAACGACATCCAGCGCGCCGACGAGGGCGTGAACGCGGCGTGGTCGGAAGTGGTGAACCAGTACCAGCGGCGGGCCGACCTCATCCCCAACCTCGTCGAGACGGTGAAGGGCTTCGCGCAGCAGGAGAAGGACGTCCTGACGCAGGTCACCGAAGCGCGCTCGCGCGCCGGCCAGGTCAAGGTGAGCCCGGAGATGCTGGGCGACCCGGGGGCGCTGCAGAAGTTCCAGCAGGCGCAGGGCGAGCTTTCGAGCGCGCTGTCGCGGCTGCTGGTCGTGGTCGAGCGCTATCCCGAGCTCAAGTCGGACAAGAACTTCCTCGAGCTGCAGGCCCAGCTCGAGGGGACGGAGAACCGCATCGGCGTGGCCCGCAACCGCTACATCAAGGCGGTGCAGGACTACAACGTGCTCGTGCGCGAGTTCCCGGTGAACCTCACCGCGATGGTGTTCGGCTACAAGACCAAGGCGAACTTCACCGTCGAGAACGAAAAGGCGATCCAGACCGCACCGAAGGTCGACTTCGGCGGGAAGAAGTAGCGCCCCTCGCGCCGCTGATGCTTCGGCGCGTTCTGGCGGCCGCCGGCGGGTGCCTCCTCGCCGTGGCGATGGCGCTCGCCGCGGCGCAGGACCTCGTGCCCGTCCCGGCGCTGAAGGCCCGCGTCACCGACCTCACCGGAACGCTCACCGCCGAGCAGTCGGCCGAGCTCGAGCGGCGCCTCGCCGAGTTCGAGACCCGCAAGGGCAGCCAGATCGCGGT
>CAZIXQ010000075.1:0-14882 GCA_964543155.1 uncultured Enterobacteriaceae bacterium | reverse complement strand
CATCTACAACCAGAAGACCGGCGACTTCGCCACCTCGCTCGGGCCGGTGTTCACCAACCTGCTTCTTGCCGACGAGATCAACCGCGCGCCCGCCAAGGTGCAGAGCGCGCTGCTCGAGGTGATGCAGGAGTACCAGGTGACGATCGCGGGCCAGACCCACAAGGTGCCTGCGCCGTTCCTGGCGATGGCGACGCAGAATCCGATCGAGACCGAGGGCACCTACCCCCTGCCCGAGGCGCAGGTCGACCGCTTCATGATGAAGGTGCTGGTCGGCTACCCGAGCGAGGAAGAGGAGTTCGTCATCGTCGACCGCGTCACCGGGGTGGCCGAGCCCGACGTCGCCGCGGTGGCGACCACCGACCAGCTCGGCGCGCTCCAGCGCGACTGCCGCAGGAGCTACGTGGACCCGGCGCTGATGCAGTACGTGGTGCGCCTCGCGGCGGCCACGCGGTTTCCCGACCGGTTCGGCCTGCCGGGGCTGGCGAAGTTCCTGTCGTTCGGCGCGAGCCCGCGCGCGCCCATCCACGCGATCGAGGCCGCGAAGGCGCTCGCGTACCTGCGCGGCCGCACCTACGTGCTGCCCGCAGACCTGACCGACCTCGTGCCGGACGTCTTCCGACACCGCCTGGTGCTCACCTATCAGGCGCTCGCGGAGGGCAAGACCGCCGACGACCTGATCCGCGAGGTGATGAAGAAGATCCCGGCGCCCGAGAAGCCGCTGGAGGCGCATGTCCGCGTCGCTGCGGGATCCTGAACAGGTCCTGCGCCGGCTCGAGTGGACCGTCATCCGCCGCCTCGACGGGGCGGTGCACGGGAACTACCGGACGCTCTTCCGCGGCTTCGGGCTCGACCTCGCCGACATCCGGGAGTACCAGTACCAGGACGACGTCCGCCACATCGACTGGAACGTGACCGCGCGCCTGCAGACGCCGTACGTGCGCGAGTTCAACGAGGACCGCGAGGTCACCGGCTGGTTCCTGCTCGACCTCAGCCCGTCGGTCGACTTCGGCTCGCACGAGAAGAAGCGCACGGTGTCGGCCGAGTTCGTCACCGTCCTCGCGCGGCTGCTCGGCCGCTACGGCAACCGCGTGGGCGCGATGTTCTACGGCGACAGCGTCGAGGCCGTGATCCCGGCGCGCGCAGGACGGCGGCACGTGCTCCACCTCCTGCACCGGATGATCGAGCACCCGGTGCGCACGCAGTCGAAGGAGACGAACCTGCGCGAGTTCCTCGAGGCGGCGTTCCAGGCGCTGCCGCGGCGCTCGCTCGTGTTCGTCGTCTCGGATTTCATCAGCGCGCCCGGCTGGGCGGCCCCGCTCGCGCACCTCGCGCAGCGGCACGAGGTGGTGGCGGTGCGCCTCTACGACCCCCTCGAGATGGCGCTTCCGGACCTCGGCCTGGTCGTCGTCCAGGACGCGGAGACCGGCGAGCAGCTCTTCGTGGACACGCACGACCCCGGCTTTCGCAGGCGGTTCGCCGCGGCCGCCGAGCTGCGCGAGCGCACCCTGCGCGCCGCGTTCCGCGACGCCGGCGTGGACGCCCTGGAGCTCGCCACCGACGAGGATCTCGTCGAGGCGATCCTGCGTTTCGCGGACCTGCGCAAGAGCCGCAGCCGGCTCGCGGGCGGCGGGAGCCTGCCCCGGCACCTCGAGGGCGCGGCGTGACCTTCCTGTGGCCGGAGCTGCTCTGGCTCCTCGCCCTCGTCCCGGCCGCGGTCGCGGCGTACGTGTGGCTGCTGCGGCGGCGGAAGAAGGCGTTCGCCCGCTACGCGAACCTCAACATGGTGAAGGAGGCGCTGGGGCGCAGCTCGCGCGTGCGCCGGCACCTGCCGGCCGCGCTCTTCCTCGTCGCCCTCGCGCTGATGCTCACCGCGATCGCGCGCCCCGCGGCGGTCGTGATGATGCCGTCCCAGCAGGAGACGATCATCCTCGCGATGGACGTCTCGGGCAGCATGCGCGCCAAGGACATCGAGCCGACGCGGCTCGCCGCGATGCAGGCGGCGGCCAAGACCTTCGTGTCCGGGCTGCCGCGGACCGTGCGCGTCGGGGTCGTCTCCTTCGCCGGCACCGCTGCGGTCGTGCAGCAGCCGACCCATGCGCGCGAGGACGTGATCGCGGCCATCGACCGCTTCCAGCTCCAGCGCGGCACCGCGATCGGCAGCGGGATCATCGTCTCGCTCGCGACGATCTTCCCGAACCAGGGCATCGAGGTGGACGAGTTCGGCGCCGGGCGCAACGCCCCGCGGCCGGTGCCACTGCCGGGCGATCCGGGGCGCAAGGACGCGAAGAAGGACCTCAAGCCGGTGCCGCCCGGGTCGCACGCCGGTGCGGCGATCATCCTGCTCACCGACGGCCAGCGCACCGCGGGGCCCGACACGATGCAGGCAGCGAAGATGGCGGCCGACCGCGGCGTGCGCGTCTTCACCGTCGGCTTCGGCACTCCGGCGGGCGAGGTGCTCGGCTTCGAGGGCTGGTCGTTCCGCGCCCGCCTGGACGAGGAGGCGCTCAAGGCGGTCGCGAACGCCACGCGCGGCGAGTACTTCCGCGCCGGGAGCGCGACCGACCTCGCGAAGGTCTACGAGATGCTCAACGCACGCATCGTGTTCGAGAAGAAGGAGATGGAGATCACCGCCTTCTTCTCGGCGGCTGCCGCGGCGGTCGCGCTGCTCGCCGCGGTGCTGTCGATGCTCTGGTTCGGGCGGATTCTGTAGCGAGACCGGGCGGTTTTTGCGGGAAAGATCACGGGTGGGGCCGCGAATCGCGGCCTTGCCCGGTCGTGCATGGGATACTCGGCCGCATGCAGCGCACGATCCGGATCGCAGCCATTGCTCTCGCGCTGGGAATTCTCTTCCCGGCGACCGCCTCGGCGCGCTGCGTGCGCGACGTGTCGGAATCGGGGGCGGTCGGCGTGCGCTGCTCCGACGGCGTCCGCGGCCGGCTCGCGACCGACGACGTCGCGCCGCGGCCGCCGACCGTGTCCACGCGCGCGGGCTCCGCGCTCGGCACGCGCGGGAACAATTCCGCGCTGTCGTCGAACGGCGCGCCGCAGTCGGCACTCTCGAGCGGTGCGGCCTCGCAGCGCGGCCCCTACGGCGGTGGCCGGCCGGGCGAGGCGTCCGGCGGCGTCTACTCGATTTCCCGCGACGCGAGCACCGCCCGCCCGGGCGACGCGCGACCCTACTAGCGCCGCCCTGCTGGCGCGACCCGGGGCCGGTCAGCCGGCCCTGATCACGCCGCAGGCGATGCGCGCCCCGGCATTGCCCGTCGGCTGCGTCTTGAAATCGTCCGGATCGGCGTGAATGATCAGCCCGCGTCCGATGATGTTCGCGGGCCCCGGCCGCAGCGTGATGATGTCGAGCTCGACGTCGATCTTGGCGCGCCCGTCCTTTCCGGCGATCAGGGACGGCAGATCGCCGGCGTGGCGCTCGGCCGCGGTGTGGGCGGCGTGCGGCTTGCCGTAGGGGTTGAAGTGACCCTTCGTGCTCATGCCATCGCCCGAGCTGCAGTCCCCGACCTCGTGGATATGGAAGCCGTGCTCCCGGCCGGGCGTCAGCCCCTGCACGAATACGATCACGCGGACCTTGCTGCCGGCCTGCTCGAAGGTCGCCTCGCCGAACGCCTTGTGGCCCTTCGTGGGCTGCAGCGCGGCAGTCGCCCGCAGCGGCTCGTCAGGGACGCTCTGGCAGGCGGCCAGCAGGGCGACAGCAGCGACGGCTACGAGTCTTTTCATTTCCCCTCCTCCTCCGGCTAGAATCTACTCGTTTGCGCCCGAACGCGGAAGTCCGGCGGCGATCGTCCTTGGATCGCGCGAAGCGAAGACCGGAAGGCGGGGCGCGATCACCACTCGAGGAGGAAGGACATGCAACGCTCCAAGCCGCTGACGCAGAGCAGCGTGGCCGCCGCGATGGCGCTCGCCCTCGGCGTGACCCTGGGCACGCCCGATCGCATCGCCCACGCGCAGGCCGCGCCCAAGCCGGTCGTTCTGCGCTTCGTCTCGGACTTCCCGCCGCCGCCGCATCCCGCCGGCCTGGCGATGAAGTACTTCGGCGATCGCCTTCCCGAGGTCATCCCCGGTAGCGAGGCGCGGCTCTACTTCGCCGGCGCCCTCTATACGATTCCCGAGGCGTTCGAGGCGATGCGCCAGGGCAACCTCGAGATGACCTGGATGCAGATGGGCAAGGCCGCGCCGGTCGATCCGTGGATGATGGCCGTGGTCGGCCCCGGCATCCTGACCACCGTCGGCGCGGTCGACAACCTCGAGAAGACCAAGACCTACCAGATGCTCGTCGATCGCCTGCAAAAGGCGCAGGCAATCAAGGTGTTCGGCGCCGGGCACATGAGCTTCGGAATGGGCGTCGGCGGCAAGAAGCGCTACGTCGGGCCGGAGGACTTCGTGGGCCGCAAGGTGCGCAGCATGGGTCCGGCCGAGAACCCGGTGCTCGAGTCGTGGAAGGGCAACCCGGTGGTGATGGGGTTCGGCGAGGTGCCGAGCGCGATCGAGTCGGGCGTGATCGACGGGTTGATGACCAGCATCGGCGGCTGGCTCTCGGTGCGCCAGCAGGCGCCGTTCTATACGACCGGCGGCGCCGGCGTGTTCACCGGCGATTACTACATGGTGAGCGCGAGCCGCCGCTGGTGGGACCGCCAGCCCCCGGCGACGCAGCAGGCGCTCGAGAAGCTGATCGCCGAGACCATCCAGGTGCAGAAGGAATACAACTGGTGCGTCGACAAGATGACCTACGAGAAGTACGGCACCAAGGACCCCGCCAAGCCGGGCGTGTACTGGATGAACCCGCAAGAGGTCGCCAAGCTGACCGGCGCGCTCGGTGACGGCCCGAACAACTGGAAGAAGAGCAGGATGCCGCCGGCCTCGCACCAATGGGTGGACACCTTTACCGCCGAGGGCCGCGAGCTCTCGAAGCAGCACCCGCCGGGCTCCTCCTGGATCGAGAAGGTCGACTGCTCGAAGCACGCCGCGAAGATCGTGATCCGCTAGAAGCGCGCGCCTCCGGCCGCGTTCGTGGACAAAGCCTACGCGGCCTGGCGCGCGTTCCAGGACCGGTTCCTGAGGCACGCGGCCGCGCTGCTGCTCGTCGGCTGCACGCTGCTCGCGCTGCTCGAGGTGGTGCGGCGCTACGCGTTCGGCGTCTCCTTCGAGTGGCAGCAGGACGCGGTCACCTTCTTCATTCTCTGCGGGGTCTTCCTCTACTTCGGCATCTCGCAGCGCCACGACGAGCACCTCAAGGTCGAGATCGTCCCGGAGACGCTCGGCGGGCTCGGCCCGCGCGCGCAGCGCGCGGGCGAGATCGTGACGCTCGTCGCGCGCGCCTTCTCGCTCGCGTTCATCCTGATGGTGTGCTGGTGGGGTCTTCCCGAGGTCCGCGAGAGCATTCATTACGAGAGCCGCACTGAAAGCCTTGCCTTCCCGATGTGGCCGTTTCTCGCGGTCCTGCTCGCCGGCTTCGCCTTCCTGGCGGTGACGCTCGCCTTCCAGGTGTGGTTCGGCATCCAGCGGCTGCGCGGCCGCCGGGTCCCGGACGACGAGTCCCGGCACGCGACCACCGCGGACTGACGCGGTACGCCATGCACGTCGTCGGCATCGTCGTCCTCGTCCTGCTCGTCCTGAGCGTGCCGATCGGCATCGCGCTCAGCGCCGCGGCGGCCGCCTACATCATGGTGGACCCGCTGCTCGAGCCGACAGTCATCTTCCGCCAGTTCTTCAGCTTCATCGCGCGCTACCAGCTGATGGCGATTCCGCTCTTCATCTTCGCCGGCTTCCTGATGGAACGCACCGGCCTGATCGCGCAGCTCTTCCGGTTCGCGGATGCGCTCGCCGGCTGGCTCCCCGGCGGTTTTGGCGTGGCGACGGTGCTCGCGTGCGTCCTGTTCGGCGCGATCTCGGGCTCGAGCGTCGCGATGGCGGCGGCGATGAGCGTCATCGCGATCCCCGAGATGCGCAAGCGCGGGTACCCGGACTGGCTCTCGGGCGGGCTGGTCGCGACCGCCGGCGGCATCGCGATGCTGATCCCGCCGAGCATCATCCTGCTCGTCTACGGCATCGTCACCGAGACCTCGATCACGCGACTCTTCTTCGCTGGCGTCATTCCCGGGCTGCTCCTCGCCTTGGGCAACATCATCAGCGTCATGCTGATCGCGCTGTACCTGAAGCTGCCGCGCGGCACTTTCGACCGGCGCCGCCTGTGGCACGAATTCAAGGGTGCGGCGCCGGCGCTCGGCATGCCGGTCGTGATCCTCGGCGGGCTCTACGGCGGCCTCTTCACGCCGACCGAGGCGGCCGCGGCGGCCTGCGGCTACGCGCTGCTTTACGGGATCCTGGTGGGACGCGGCAAGTTCGTCGCGGCGATCCTGCCCACCGCCGCGCGTGCACTCAACCTCACCGCAGTGGTGCTGTTCCTCGTCGGCAGCGTGGGCGTGTTCCAGTTTCTCGCCGCGAACATGTACTGGCCGCAGAAGATCACCGAGACGGTGACGAGCTGGGGGCTCACCCCGCTCGGCTTCATCTTCGCGTTCATGTTGGTGCTGATTCTGCTCGGCATGTTCGTCGATGGCGTGGCGATGGTGCTGCTGGTCGTGCCGGTCGTGTTCCCGGTGGCCTACGCGCTGAAGATCGACCCGGTGCACCTCGGGATCATGCTGACGCTCAACGTCGAGATGGGCGTCGTCACCCCACCGGTGGGGCTGAACCTCTTCGCGGTGGCCGGCACCTCGCGCATCCCGCTGCCGCAGGTACTGAAGGGCACTATCCCCTTCTTCCTCGGCGATCTGACGGTGCTCCTGCTGGTGATCGTCTTTCCGGGGCTCGCGACCTGGCTGCCCGACCTCCTGGTGAAGGACGTCTTCAGGTAGTCCGACGGCGACGGACGTCCCGCTGCGCCCGGTGCGCGGCGATCAGGTCCGGGTGTTACCCTGCCGGCGGCAACCCAGGCATGGTGTACGCATGGCGACGAGAGCTGCGCCGCCGACCCCCGAATCGAACAAGCTGCTCGCTGCGCTCCCGACGCCCGAACGTGAGCGTCTGGTTCCCAGCCTCGAGCCGGTCGCGATGACGCTCGGTTCAGTCGTCTACGAGTCCGGCGGGCGGCAGGAGTACGTCTACTTTCCCACCACCGCGATCGTGTCCCTGCACTACGTGATGGCGGACGGCGCCTCGGCCGAGATCGCCGTGGTCGGCAACGACGGCATGGTGGGTGTCGCGCTCTTCATGGGGGGCGAGACCACGCCGAGTCGCGCCATCGTGCAATCCGCCGGCGCGGCATTCCGGCTCTCGGGGCGGCGGCTGAAACGGGAATTCACCCGCGCCGGCCCGATGCAGTACCTGCTGCTGCGCTACACGCAGGCGCTGCTGACGCAGATGGCGCAGACGGCAGTCTGCAACCGCCATCACTCCGTGGACCAGCAGCTCTGCCGCTGGCTGCTGCTGCGGCTCGACCGTGTGCCGACCAACGTGCTGACCGGCACCCAGGAACTGATCGCCAGCATGCTCGGGGTCCGCCGCGAGGGGGTGACGGAGGCGGCGGGGAATCTGCAGGACGCCGGCCTCATCCGCTACAGCCGCGGCCGCATCACGGTGCTCGACCGGTCGGGCCTCGAGTCCCGAGTCTGCGAGTGCTACGGCGTGGTGAGGAAGGAGACCGATCGCCTGTTCGCCGCCACGCGCTGATCGGGCCGATTGCCTGGTGGGGCGCCCTCCACGCCGCCGGCCCTGCCGGCCAGCGCGGGATCCGGCCAGGACCGGCGCAGACTCGCGCTGGTGCAGCCGCTACAGGACGAGCTTGTTGAGCGCCTCGGCGCAGGCCATGGCGACCTGACGGTTGGGCTCGCCGCTGCTGCCGGGCATGGTCGCCCAGCCACTCTTTCCGACGTGGTCGCCCTGCTCCCAGCTCTTGACCTCTTTGAACGCTGCGAGTCTCGCGGGTGCGTTGGCCTCCAGCCGAAACTGCGCGACGCAAATCGGCGCGAGCGCCGCGACCATTGCCGCGTCGGCAGCCTTCGCCGCCGTGCTGCCGGTAACCCAGCCGCCCCAGTTGAATCCGACGATTGCGAGCGTGATTGCGCCGGCGGCCGCGCCCCACAGGAAAGGCGCGGTCTGGACGGGAAGCTTGAAGGCGCTCATGGGACCTCTTGGGTTCGTGGGAAAACGGGTGTGCCCGTACCATTTCCTTTTACGCCGATCCGGGCAACCTTCTGTGCGCTGCCGTACACAGGAGGCGGGATCCAGCAAAGGACTGCGCCGGCGACCGCTGCGAGCGGCCTCGCGTCATCCGGGTTCTCGGTCATCCCCTCTTGCCCGGAACGGAGCCCGTCGTCCTGCCCTGCGTCGGGATGAAGGGCGCTGCCGGACCGGCCGGCTTCTTCGGTTGCTTGGGCTTCTTGGGTTCTCGGTTGCTGCGCTGCTGGCCTTTCGGCATTCGAGTTCTCCTGAATAGAGGCGACTTGAGCGATGGACGCGAGGCCGAACGCGACCGCGCATGCGGCCTCGTTGCTCAGGGCCGCGCAAGGCTCCGACCCCGGCCGGCAGCGTATGGACGACGTGAGGTCTCCCTCGGCAACCGAGGCCGGCCCCCGCGCGGACGACCCGTGGCCCGGCCTCGAGCGCCGGATGCGACCCGGCGCGTGCGGTTCCTATCCCTGGCGGACGTGCGGGAACAGGGTGTGATAGACGACGAGCGCTGCGCCGGCGCCGGCGAGCGTCACGACCAGGCCGAACACGTCGATACCGGCCGCTTCCGGCGTGGTGAGGGCGGCAAAGATTCCGCCGCCCACGATCGCGCCGCCGATCCCGAGGCCGATGTCCCGCGCCAGGCCGACTCCGGTCCTGATCACGAGCTTGCTGGCAAGAACGCCGGCGATCGCGCCGACGACAATCCAAGTTCCGATCGACATCAGGTCCTCTCCATGCTGCTCGAACGAATGCTCTGCGCCGGAGCGCGCCGATCAGCGCACGCGCGCGCCGGCCCGCCGCGACGGCCGCGACGGCTTTGCCGGCTCGGTGCGCGGGAAGAAGCGGTGGTATGCGACCAGCGCCGCGCTCGCACCGGCAATGCTCACGAGAAACGCGGACACGGTGAGCCCGACCGGATCGGCCGCGCCGAAGGTGCGAAACAGCCAGCCCGCGATCACCGCGCCCGCGATGCCGACCCCCACGTCGAGCAGCAATCCGTCGCCGGTCTTGATGACGAGCTTGCTCGCGAGAAAGCCGGTGAAGAGGCCGACTGCAATCCAGACGCCGAGGGACATGACCGATTCTCCTTTTGCGTGCGCCCGCACGCCTGCGTCAGTCTAGGAGACGCGCCGGCAGTGCTCCGTTCGGTAGCGCACAGATAAACGCGGGAAGCGGCGCGGCCCGCACATTTTCGCTTGCGCAAAAGGCCCTGCGGCCCCAGACTGTCGCAGTCGAATTCGCTTTGGGGCCCGTCCGCAGTCCCCTCACGGGCGCCGCTCCGGTCCCGTCCCATCGAAGATTTGATGCCGCGCGCGGCTCGTGAGCGGCGACGCCAGACCTGGAGGCAACATGTCCACCGGCACCGTGAAGTTCTTCAATACCAGCAAAGGCTTCGGCTTCATCCAACCCGATGACGGCTCGAAGGACGTATTCGTGCACATCTCCGCCGTGGAGCGCGCCGGCCTCGGCAGCCTGAGCGAGAAGCAGAAGGTCTCGTTCGATCTGGAGACCGGCCAGAACGGCAAGACCTCCGCGGTCAACCTGAAGTCGATCTGAGGTCGATCGGATGAGAGCTCCGAGGCCTTGTCCGCGCTCCCTGGGCATTTGCCGGAGGCATTCAGCATGAAGCTCGCCACGCGACAATTGGAGTTCTTCGCCGCAGCGGTCGCGCCCTATCCAGACGCTGGCGCACGGGCGTACGCCCATGCGGCAGAGGCGGCTCGCCTCGGCTGGAACCGAGCCAGCCAGCGGATCGTCCGCGCGGCGCAGGAACGAGTCGCGCTCGAACCGATCAACCCCGGCCGCTAGCGCGCGGTCGAGCGCCCGCGCACGCCGCTGCCCGTCCGCAGCAGGGACGGCCGAGAAGCGCCGGCGAGCACGGCCCGGACAACCCAGATGGCCAAGCCGAACTACGCATTCGCAAAACGGCAGCGAGATCTCGCAAAGAGGCAGAAGAAGGAGGAGAAGACGCGGCGAAAGTCCGAGCGGGCGGCGGAGAGTCCGGCCACACAGGCCGACGGCGCAGCCCCCGAGGCGGGCCCGGCGCCTCCCGGCCCGGAGCGACCCGCCGGCGTCGACTAGCGGATGCAGCGGCCCGCGCCGCTGCACCCTTACGCCGTGGGATTGGGCTTGCGGCCGGGCGCAGCGCGGGGAATGTAGCCCGACACCCGGCAGAGCCACCCTTCGACGCGCCGGCCGTCCTTGAACCGGGTCACGTTGCACGTGACCACGGCGCCGCTGGCCGCGAGCGCCTCCAGCCCCTGGCGCACGGCCGCAAGCGAAACGCCCATTTCGTCGGCGATCTCCGAATCGAGTCGCTCACCGTGTTTCTTGAGACAGAGCAGGATATCGGACACCGTCGGCATGCCTGTGCAGGAAAGAAGAGCTGTCAAATCCGCGCGCGCGGCCTTCTCGTCGCGATCACTGCGCCGCTGAGGGGTCACGCGACGTCTTGCCCCAGATGGCCCAGTACTCCTCGCCGCGCGCTTCCACCGCGAAGTTGAGCACGGTCTCGGCGTCGGCGCCGTGAATCGCGGCCGCCCGCTCCTCCGGAAGCTTCCCTTCGAGTCTGCGGCCGTACACCAGCAGGCCTTCGGCACGGCCGAGCTCGACCGCGCGCCTGCAGTGCTCGAGGCGTTCCCTGCCCGCGACCGTGTCCGACCACGGCCGCGATCCGGCCGTGTTGGCCGCCCACAGCAGGCAGCGGCAGGCACCGTCGACCGACTCGATCGCGTCTGCCCAGAGCGCCATGACGATCGCGCCGTCGGACTTTCGCACGCCGCCCCAGCTGGTGCGTGCGTCCTGCAGGAAGACCCCGCGCGCCTCGAAGGCCTTCGCGCGCGCGACGAGGTTGCGCGCCTTTGTGCCCGCGCCGGGATCGCCGCGCGCCGCCGCCCGCGCGCGCATGCGCACTTGCGTCAGGACGTCGCTGCACATCGCGGCGAGGTCCGGTTCGTTGAGGCGCGCCGCGTTCGCACGCAACTGCAGGATCTCCTCCGCCGGCAGCTCCGCGACGCGCTCGCGCGTCCATTCCTCGGCGCGACCGCGCTTGCTGGTGGTCTGTTTCATGTGTCATCCATGCGTAAGGACGGCGGCGGGGCCGGCGTCTCTGCCCGGCGCGCGGTGACGGAGGTCAAGCGGCGAGACGTGCGTCGGCGGACCTGGTGCCGGGCACCCAGACGCGCTTCGAGCGCCGGGCCCGCGCCACCGCGCCCCATCTTGCCCAGTACCGCATGCCGACCTTGACCACCCGCACCGCGAGCACCTCGTCGGGGTTGAACACGTTCTCCCTGCCGTAGGAGACGAGGCCGTCGGCCGCCCCGCGACGGGTGGCGAGGGCACAATGCTCGAGCCGCTCCTGGTGGCTCGTCCACTCGAAGTCCGCGTCCGGGCCGATCGCCGGCGCCCAGAGGAGGCAGCGGGAGCCGGACCCGTCGACCTGGACGTCGGTCGAACGCATCGCGATCACCACCGCGCCATCGCCACCCCGCACGCCGCTCCAGCTGTGCCAGGGGTGCTTGAGCGCCACGCCCTGCGCGGCGAACGCGATCGCGCGGGACAGGATGCGCGGCCGGGACAGTTCGATCGGTTGCACGGGCATGGCTTCGCTCCTGGAGGATCGGACAGGCGAAGCTCTGGAAGGGAGGGCCGGTCGCCTGCCGGCCTTCGGATACAACGCTTCGTCAACCCTTATACACCCTTTTTGTCTCCCTCATGGTCCCAGGCCCGCCGGGCCGGCGTCGAGGAGCGCCGCGACGACCCGGTCGATCGTCGCGTGCGGCGCATCCTTGAACGCTTCCAGCCGCCGGCAGATCGCCGCGCCACCCGCGGCGAAGCCCTCCGGCAGGCCCGCGGCGCGGAACGTCGCGGCGATCTCGTCCATCTCGCCGACCCAGCGCCAGCCCTTGCGCGCGTTGGCGACCGCGCTCTCGAGGCGCCTCGCGACCTCCGGCTGGGACAGCTTCCATTCGTCGGCGAGCGCCGCGTGCACGCCCTCGCGCTCGGCGAGCGCGCGCAGCGCGGCGAGCAGCAGCTGGCTGCCCTTGTTCCATGCAGCGAAGCACATCTTGAGCGCGGACGCGGCGCCGATGCCGCCGTCGATGGCAATCGCCGACAGGGCCGTTCCCGCGAACAGGCGGACCACCGCCTCGGCGTGTGGCCCCGACAGATACAGGCGGGTGCGTCCCGCCTCGGCCGGGGGCGGTCCGATGAGGCCCCCGTCGACGAAGCTCGCGCCGCCGGCGGTCACGATCTCGCCCACGCGCCGCGTCGTCTCGGGTGCGATCGCGTTCGCATCGACGTAGAGGCCCCTGAATCCGGTGGCAGCAACGCCGTGCGCGAGATCGAGCGCGGCGTGCGGCGGACATACCGCGATCACGCAGGACACGATGCGGACTGCGGCGTCCAGGGTACCGGCGTCCTCCAGTCCCGCCGCCGCAGCGCGTGCGCCACTCGCCGGGCTGCGCCCGGCCGAGGCCCACACGACGCGCGCACCTCCTGCCCGGGCGCAACGGCCGACCGCCGCGCCCATCTCGCCGGGATGCAGGATGCAGACGATCGGTGAACTCATCGCGTGTACCGCTCGGTGAGGGGGGAGGCGCGCAAGTCTACAGCGGCGCAGGACGGGCGCGACGCGCAATCAGTTATCCTCGCACCCTCGGCCGACCCGCGGCCGATCCGGATCGGAGACCATCCCGGCGTGCCCCAGGTGACCGGCGCCGAAGCGCTCGTCCGCATGCTCGCCCTGCACGAGGTCGAGGTGCTCTTCGGCCTGTGCGACGACACGAGCCCGCCCTTCTACGACGCGCTCGCGCGGCTCGATCACGGGATCCGGCACGTCCTGTGCCGCGACGAGCGCTCAGCGGGCTGCATGGCCGACGGCTACGCGCGCGTGACCGGGAAGGTCGGCGCGTGCGAGGGACCGAGCGGCGGCGGCGAACGGATTTCCACCCCCAACACAGGAGGCACGCATGAGCGGCAAGATCGAGGCGCGGATGAAGGAGCTGGGCATCACCCTGCCGACGCCGGCGGACCCGGCCGGCAACTACGTGGGCTTCGTCGTCACCGGCAACCTGGCGTTCCTCGCCGGACAGGTGCCGCAGGAAGGGGGCGTGCGCAAGTTCATCGGCAAGCTCGGCCGCGAGTTCTCGGTCGACGAAGGCCAGAAGGCCGCCGAGCTCGCCGCGCTGAACATGATCGCCCGCCTGAAGGCCGCGTGCGGCGGCGACCTCGACCGGGTCGTGCGCTGCGTGAAGCTGGTGGGGTTCGTGAACGCGGTGCCGGAGTTCGGCGACCACCCGAAGGTGGTGAACGGCGCCTCCGACCTCGTCGTCAAGCTGTTCGGCGACGCGGGCCGGCACGCGCGCTCGGCCGTCGGCATGGGCTCGCTGCCGTTCGGCGTCGCGGTCGAGGTCGAAGGGGTGTTCGAGATCCGCGCCTAGCGCGCGGGGACTGCTAGCGCTTGTACCACCACTTGGTCTCGCTCACGTCCACCTCCCAGGGGCGGATCGGCGTCGCGAGGCCGAACTGCGCGGCGTGCAGGCGGGCGACTTCCATGATCGCCCACAGCACGTCCATCGGGAACCCCTGCCGCCCGCCGCGCTCGTCGATCACGAGCTTCGAGAAGTAGTCGTCGAGCGCCCGCTTGCCCCAGTGCTCGCGGATGTACGCGGCGATGCGCGGGTAGGCGCGCTCGACGATCGGCCAGGGGTCGGGGCGCTCTTTCATGCGCTCGGCTTCGCGCAGCGCCTTCCAGCGCGCGCTCACCTCGCGGGTGATCGTCTGGTCGCCCATGAGCGGGGGAAACTCGAGCTCGTCCTCGTCTTTCGTGTCGAGCTGCAGGTTCAGGCGCTTGCGTAGCGCGGCCTCGCCGGCCTCGGGATCAAAGACGGCGAACGCGTCCAGGTCGAGCGGGGTGCTCTCCTCCGCCGCGGGGTCGTCCGGCTTCTTCGGCTCCGTCATCGCAACGTGAACTAGGTCTCGCTTCGACGGAATGATAGGGGGGCGCGGCGGTCCCGGAAAGCAACTCCTGCCTCCCTATGGCCGCCGGGCCCCCCGGCGCAACCCCTGGCTGGGGTCCGACGCGGCGAACTCCACGAACCCATGCATGTCGCGGCACTCGCCGTGGTCGAGGGCCATCGCTGCACTGCAGCGCGCCCCTACACCGCCGCGGTCAGCACGCCGCTCTGGTAGTCGCGGATCGCCTGCTCGATCTCGGCGCGCGTGTTCATCACGAACGGGCCGTACTGCACCACCGGCTCGCCGATCGGCCGGGCGGCGAGCAGGATGAAGCGCGCGCCCTGCGGGCCGGCGGCCACCTCGATCCGGTCACCGGAGGCCAGGAACGCGGCGCTGTGCGTCGGCAGCGTCCGGCCGCCGATGACGAGGCTGCCCTCGAACGCATAGACGAACGCGTTGTGGTCGGCGGGGATCGCCTGGGCGAACGCCGCGCCCGCCGGCAGCTCGACGTCGAAATAGCGCGGATCGGTCGAGAGCCCGCCGATCGGCCCGGGCGTGGACCGGCCGTCGCTCTCGAGCGTCCCGGCGATCACTTTCACGCGCCCGCCCCCGGCGAGCTCGACCACCGGGATCTCGCCCGGCTGGATGTCGCGGTAGGCGGCCGGCTTCATCTTCTCGCGCGCCGGCAGGTTGATCCAGAGCTGGAAGCCGCGCATGCGCCCGCGCTCCTGCTGCGGCATCTC